>DASZIJ010000021.1:0-21816 GCA_035949155.1 Candidatus Rhabdochlamydia sp.
CTGAAATTGAGCATGCAGAAGCATATTCTCGTTTGATTTTAGAAAAGGCAGAAGACTGGATTATTAAATATGCAAAGTTTTAAGTTAAGCTAGTTCAACTTGCAGATTATCTTTTCATTGAGCAATACTAGAGAATTCACATTAACCGCTTTTGAGGTCTATCGTATGAATGTTCCATATGTGATTGAAGATACAGGCCGTGGCGAGCGCGCCATGGATATTTTTTCCCGTCTACTAAAAGACAGGATTGTTTTTATTGGTACTGAGATTACAGATCAGGTGGCTGATGTAATCATTGCCCAAATGCTTTTTTTACGTGCTGAAGACCCAAAAAAAGCTATAAGCATCTATATAAATTCTCCTGGAGGGTACATCTCAGCTGGATTAGCTATTTATGACACCATGATGTTTATGGATTATGAAATTAATACTTACTGCATAGGACAATCTTGTTCTATGGCAGCTCTTCTTTTAGCAGCTGGCACTAAAGGCAAGCGATTTGCACTACCTAATAGCCGAATTATGATTCATCAGCCTATGGGTGGAATCGGTGGCTCCTCTGCTGATATCGATATTCAAGCCAAAGAAATTATTGAGCTTAAAAGCATTTGCTCTAAGATCTTAGCTCAACTCACAGGTCAAGACCTTGCAAAAATTATTGAAGACTCTGAGAGAGATTATTTTATGAATCCAGAAAAAGCAAAAGAATATGGTCTCATTGATAAAATAGCTACGCAACCACAAAAAACGCCAGCGACAAAACAAGAATAAAAACAAAAGATTTTTAAGAGTTATGACAAAAAAAGAAAAAAATGGCGCCCACTGCTCTTTTTGCGGCCGCCCAGAAGAAGCTGTGGAAAAACTGATATCTGGTCCTGAATCTTACATTTGCGATAAATGTGTGCGCCTATGTATTGAAATTGTCGATAAAAAGCCAATTCATCACGAGCTAAAGATACTAAAACCAAAAGAGATTAAAGCTTCTTTAGATGCTTATGTCATTGGCCAAGAAAGAGCCAAAAAGACTATTTCGGTTGCTGTTTATAACCATTATAAGAGAATTCGCTCTCTTCAAAAAGAGAGTGAAATCGAATATAGTAAATCTAATGTTTTATTGTTAGGACCTACGGGTTCTGGAAAGACTCTGATTGCACGTACTTTGGCCAACATTCTAGATGTGCCTTTCGCTATTGCGGATGCAACTACTTTAACCGAAGCTGGTTATGTAGGAGAAGATGTAGAAAATATCATTTTACGTCTTGTACAAGCAGCAGATTATGATATTGCACGTGCTGAGCAGGGTATCATTTATGTAGATGAAATCGATAAGGTTCGTAAAACAACTGGCAATGTCTCTATTACACGTGACGTATCTGGAGAAGGAGTGCAACAAGCTCTTTTAAAAATTGTAGAAGGCACCATTGCCAACGTCCCTCCTAAAGGAGGAAGAAAACATCCCAATCAAGAATATATCCGTGTAAATACACAAAATATTCTGTTTATTGTGGGAGGTGCTTTTGTGCATCTTGAAAAGATTATTGCGAAAAGACTAGGTAAGAGCACAATTGGCTTTGACGTAGGTGAAGCGCGTGTATTTGATACCAATGAAATCAATTATCTACTTTCTAAAGTAGAACCTGAGGATTTGATTCAATTTGGTATGATTCCAGAATTTGTAGGTCGTTTCAATAGTATTGCTAATTGTAATGAATTAACTATCCAAGATCTTGTCGACATTCTGATTAAACCGAAAAATGCTATCATCAAACAATATCAACATCTATTTGCAGAAGAAAACGTCTCTTTAAAATTTACCGATGATGGCCTAAGAGCTATGGCTGAAAAAGCAAAGAAAACAGGAACAGGAGCTCGTGCTTTAAGAATGATTGTAGAAAGTCTTCTATTAGAGTTAATGTTTGATATCCCATCAGATCCAACTATTAAAGAAATCATCGTTGATGAAGAGTGTATTACCTCTCAGAAAAAGCCTAAAGTGATTCGCTTACAAACTAGCTAAAATAAGGCAGGCTGACCTGCCTTTATTTTTTTTATCTTGTCTGGTGCTGTACCATTACCGAAAGCTCTTCTTTACCTGCTCGAGCGCTTTCTTGTCCAGAGGCACTAAAAGAGCTAATAAATTGCATTTGTGCTTGCAGCTCAACGACTTTTTGTTGGGACATCCCCTGCCCTAATTGCTGTGCAGCATTGATATCTTGAACCCATATACTTAAGTAATCAACTACACCTTTTTTATCATCCGTATCATGGTTTTTCTCATAGAACTGCTTAGCCAACCAAACAACATCTCCTTGTAAAGTTCCTTTTTGATCTCCCTGAAAAGAGGTATCTCCTTGCCATTTTTTAATATCTTCTGAGAATTTACAGTCTCTAAAATCTCTAAAATCCAAATGCACTTCTTTAGTAGGATCAAAAAACAAATAAAATCCTATTTTAGTGTCAAAATCATTGATAACCCCCTCTACAGCCGTTACAATCGGCTTAAGATCGGGTTGAGCAACAGATGCTTCTTTAAGCTTTTTACAATCCTCTATAAGCTTATTATAAGAATTTTGTATTTCGGTCAGATGCTTCCCATCAAATTTATCCCAATCCTCTTGGGTCACTTCTTTTTTAGCTCCTAATTGATTTTGTATCTTACTAAGTGATGTACTCAAAGAAAGCAAATCGCTCATCAAAGAGCTAAGTTTATCTGTTTCATGAGTAATGAGCAAAATTCTTACAGAAACATTGTCCATAGCTTTAACATAAATGATTAAAACAATGATGGTTAAAGAAACCCCATCGGCTTTCATTCGATCTACAAGGTCTGCCCACTGAGATTTGCTAATAGGTTGATCTTCTCCTTGTAAATTTTTTTTCTGGATTAGATCGATTAATGGATTTGTATCTTCAGATACTTGTCTATTGCTAGAATTAGCAAGAGTAGAAGGAATCCTATTTATAATATCAGTCATGAAATAATCTTCTTTTTGGTTTATAAATAGAAAAAAAGCCCTTGGAAAATCCAAGGGCTTTTGTATAAGAGGCTTTTTTTAAGCCCTATTGAATGATTTAGCCATTGCGCTAACAGTGTTTACTATTTCTGATACATCATTTATCAAGGATCGATACATACCGATCTTCTGATTAGCTTGGTTTGTGACCACTCTATCTCCAGCAGCAAGAAAGTCTAAGCAGCTAAGAATCTTAGGATCATTTTTAAGGGCTTGTTGATCTTGATTTACTGAAGCTTGATCACCATTTAAACGGCCTTGATTAAGTTTTAAATCAATCCATACAACACCTTTAGCGATCTCTAATGCACCTAAAGCAATATCTAGCCCTAGTATCTCAAAGTAAGCTCCAATGCGCCCAAAGAAAGAGCCATGCTTCAATGTGTCTTCTGCATCAGCTAGTTTTTTTACTAAAACTGCAATTTTTTTATCTAAATCAGCCATTGCTTTTGTGTCTTCCTTTATGCCTTCTTTAGCAGCTTTCAAATCTTCTTCGTCTTCTTTTAGCTTATTCACCAGATCTTTGTTTGGTTTGTAGCTATTTGCTGATTCTAACTCTCCTTTTACATAATCATTTACATCTGCACCTAAATCTTGAGTAGCTAAATGACTTAAAAAATTCTTTATCGCATTTAATCCACTCAAACGATCTGCTGCTGAGTTTTCAATATCTTGCAAAGCTTCAATAATCGCCTTTTTCATCATTTCTTGCTCTACATCTGTATGTGATGCTTTTTCAGCATTACTACTTACCTTACTTTCCATCTCAGCTACTAGAGCTAAGACATTCCCTCTTATTGCTTCTGTCATATAATTACCTTACTTTATTATACTTATTAAACTTTATTAAAAACCAAATTTTTCAATTAACTTATTTATCAAATAGCACAATTGATAAATAATTAACAATTAAAACTCCTATTATCTTTGATGCATTTCTGCAAGTTCTTGTAGATCCCAGCGAAGCTCTTCTTCTATTCGACTTCTGTGCATTTTGGTAAGCGGCACTTTAAACTGAGGTCCTACACATTTTAAATTTTTTCTTAAGTCATCAAACTTATAGATAATCACACCGTTTTCTTGGGAATCTATCTCATGCAAATCACAAAATAACCTATGACCATAGAGACTTTTCATCTGGTCTTTAAAATCTATCTGATCTAGTCCTTGGCACCTTTCTCCAAAAGCTTGGATATGCTGTAGGGCAAATCTTAATTCCTTTCCACGGCAATGAAACCCAGAAATCCTACCCTCTCCAAAATCTACCTCAATATAGCCTTCTTCTTGATCCTGATTCCAATTACATTCCAGGATCTCAAAGCAGGCTAAATGGGATTGCACTTGTATTTCTAAATCCATTGCCTATCCTTTAAGCCCTAGTAGAAGCTACGTTTACTGCATACATATCAATATTCAAGAGCTTATCAACTGTCTGATTTATGCTACTTCGAGTGGCTTCTTGGGTTTGATGGTTATGCTCAAATGTTCCATTAGCAGAATCATTGCTCGCTTTTTGGGCCTGAGTACCTCCATCCATCATATGAAACAGACCACCTAACCCTGATAGAGCTTGACCTATTCCATAATGTTTCTGATGATTATGGTTGATATCATCTCGATTGTTAGCATGCTCACGGTCTAACTTGCCCTTTTGAGCGTGTAGAGCATCTACATCTACTCTTTCTTGACTAACTGGAGCCTGAGGAATGTCATCAACCTGTTGAACTTGCAGAACAATTCCATCTTCTTCAACTTCGTTCATTACAGGTACAGGTTCAATAGATGCGCTAGCACTATTTATCTGACTATCCAAACTAGCATGATCTTCTTCAAAGGCAGTTCTCAATGCACTCATTTCACCAGCTGTATTAAAGGCGGCTTTTACTTGGTAGCCCCCTCCTCCTACTTGGAATGCACCAACACCGGATTGGATTAAACCACTTGTTTGCATACTACTTGCTGCATCAAATCCAAATTTAAGCTGTGCTACCGAGGTTTTAGCTTGGGCTAAAGAGATAACTTCTCTAAGCTTATTCAAAGTATCTGACATTTGAACCATAAAAGCAGACACCACTTTCTGCATAAGCTGAGGATATTTCATCCAATCTATGCTGTTTAAACCTTGGTCGAATTGACTATTTGTTATTATGCTCATATTATCTACCTATTATTTTTTGACTTGCTATTTGACCTTCATTTAAGATCATTTGGGCAATGCCGCCCCCTACTTTAATCTGCGTTTCACTTTCGTGTTTTAACGAATCAAAGTTGGTTTTTATATTATGATTTATCGAATCAACACCGCTCTTATTGCTAGCTATTTGACTATCTAAGCCTGCTTTATAACCCTGTGTTCCAGCTGTTGCAGAACCTAACGTTACTTGTGCGCCTGCAGATGAGAGAGAAACGGCTGTTGCTAAACCTTCGCTCATCCCTGCCGTAGCAAAACTAGCGCCTAAAGTAAACGGGGTTAATACAATGGTTAGAATTTGGATCCAATCCATGATCCTTACCACCTTAAGCATCTTATCGCCTTGTGTTACACTATCATGTGCAAAATCAGACTCTACATTAGAGAAAGATTGGCTAGCTTGCATTTGGCTTATCTGTGCGCTCATTTGCTCACCCATTAACTCAGAGAGCATATTTGCTTTTGCTATAATACCTATTGTCATATTAGCCCCCTTTACCTTGCTACCTGGAATCTAGACATTTGGCCCCATTCCGAGATAACCTGTGAAGCCTGCTGACCTTGCTGCGTATTGCTACTTGATGTGTTTACAATGTTAAGCTGCGTTCCTGTTTGAATGTTTTGGTTCGCTTTTTGTGCAAGTAGGTTCCAAAAGCTATTCAAAATACCGATCTGAGTCAGTTTTCCTTGATCAGGTCCATTTTCTGTTACACCACTAACTCCTGCTGCATTGGGATTAGAGTTTGCTACAAAAGAAGGAGCTCCAACACCTATTGCAGCAACTGCAACTCCAGCTGCTACTCCTATACCAATTCCAGCTGTAAAAAACCCAACTATTGCACAAACAGCAATGACGGCAATTCCTATTAAAATGGCTTTCCATATGCTTATGTGTCTTCCTTGGGTAGACTCATTAGCCACTTTCTTCTGTTCTTTAGCGGAATCTTCTAATAAGAGATTTTGTACGTGTTGCTGATCCATCCAGCCCGCTTCTAATTTGTCATTTTGATCCATTTGATTTTGAGCAAACGCGATATAAAGCATTAAGATGTTTGTCACTCGTGGATCAAAGCCTGATTTTTTAATAGCTGTTTTAACTTCGGTTAAAATAGCTCTTACTTTCTCTTTCAAAAGAGATTCCTCTCCTTTTTCTACATAATTTAGCCTAATAGCATCTGCAGGAAGCATGCCTTTATGCTTTTTATTCTTTATCTCTGAAACTGAGGAAGATTCCTTAGAATTTAAGTCGTTAGGAGGCAAAATTTCATTCATCCTAACGCTGTTTGTTTGTATTTTTTCTATCATATTATTTCTCCTTATTACTTATTTTTTTATACGGCTAATTGAGCCATTTTAGTTTTTAATTCATTCATTGTTTTAATCATCTCTTGAGCCGAGTTATTATATCCGTTTAATGTTTGCATATAGGCTTGTACTTGGATCGATTGCTGTTGAGATTGTCCTGATACCATGTGTTGTGCAGCACTTCCATCCATCCAGAAGTTAGCTAAGTCGCTTTTTTTACCTGTTCCACCACTATGATTTGATTGATAGTATAGTTCTGCTAAGTAGGCTAGTATTCGATTCAAACGCGTAGGGTCTTGTCCTTGAGCATTAGGATGAAATCCTGTGTCATTGCCGTGATACCCTGTGTCATTTACCCACTGCTCAATGGCTTCAGAAAAAGACTCTCCTCCTATTTTGGCATCAAAGTCTGCTTTAACTTGTTCTACTGTTGTTAAAAGCGCCTTTAAACTAGGGTCTTTCTCTCCTTTTTTCTCTACTTCTGCTAAATCTTTAATAAATTGCTTATAGTCATCTGCAATCTTCTGGATCAACTCTTCCATTTTATTCGCTTTCCAAGCTTCTTCACTAGCACTTGGTACATTGCCCAATCCAGCTTCCAGCTTGCTCAAATCTCCATTTAGTTTAATCAAGTCATCTTGCAATTTACTAAGCTGATTTGATTCTTCTACAATATCGGCAATACTCTGAGAGGTGCGGTCCATCGCTCCTGTTTTTTTCTTATTGGACATCACTAAAAGCACGAGAATCTCAAGAGTAACGCCTTCTTTTTTGAGTTGTTCGATCCAATCACTAAAAGAGGGATCATCTCCTAATCTAAAAACTGGTTGTATGGGTTCTTGTCTTATGATTTCCATGAAAGTCCTCTTTTATTAAGATGAAATCCAACTCGCCCTAGGAGCGCGTCGTTTTTTCATTTTTTTCTTCTTTCCTACCATCTCTACGATCTCATCGGAATGTTTTTTAAATTCTTTGCTAAAGCTCACGATTTTTTCTTGGTTAGGGGTAGTTCTCTTTTTTGCATATTCTACAAGCTGCTCGATCTCTTCTGGGCTTAAGCCTAAGCTCTCTTTAACCTTTTCAAAATAATCCTTAAGAAGGCCTCGAACCTGGTTTAATCTTTCAATAGCTTGCGTCTGTTCTTCTTTAGAGCCTTTAATAATAGCGTTTTTCCAGTTGAGCATTAAATCGTTGATCAATTCTAAGATCTCGCTTAAATGCGTCTCTTTATATTCAGCATTAGACTCTAGGAACTGTTTTGCTTGTTCTAGATGGGTTGTCATGGCTTCCTATTTTGTTATTGTTTATTATTTCTTCTATTTATCTATTATAATTATCCCACAAACTAATTAAGAGAATATTAATAACAAATTATAAAAATGTTATATAATTGCATTTAAAAGACTTAAAAATTAAAAAAAATAATTCTTTGAAGCTTAGGAAGTTAGCTTATTTCTTAAATTAAAATTAAGTAATTGATTATAAGATACTTAAGAAATAAGTACCTGAAATAGGAAGAGAAATTTTTGTTTGAGGTAAGAATTTTTTAGCTTATATCACTATATGAGTGATTTAAGATGTTTTTTAATTTGAGTGGAAATACTCAAATCTCTGGATCAATTTCCATTTGTCTCCAGAAATCATCAATGGATGTACAACGAGTTCCGTGACCTTCCTCTAGTTCTTTTATAGCTGCAAGGGTTTCCTCATTGGACTTATAAACCAAGATTTTCTTTTCATTAGATGTATTCAACAGATGATCTTTCATGATAATTCTTTATTTTTAAAATCCTCATAATGAGGCTATTATCTCAAGATTTTAATTTAAAAAATTGACAATTAGTTATTTAGTGATAAATAATCCGAAAGTGACAAAATAGTCATTTTAAACTGATAAAAAATGACTATTTTGTCACTTTTAACTAGCAAAAAAATGACAAAAATGTCATTTTTTGTTAACTTAAAGTGATAGATAGGTCATTAATAAGGATTCTATGGAACGCAAAATGATGGATCGCTTGATTGAGTGGAAGCAAGAACGATCTCGTAAACCCCTTTTACTTAAAGGAGTTAGGCAGGTAGGGAAAACGCATCTTCTGAAAGAATTTGGAAAGCTTTATTTCCCCCAATGCCATTATTTTAATTTTGAAAAGCAACCTGATCTTGCTAAAATCTTCGAACCTGACCTTGTTCCTCAAAGAATTTTAAATGAATTAAGTTTTTATCTTGATCGCCCTATTCATATTGGAAAAGATTTGGTGATTTTTGATGAAATCCAAGAATTGCCTAAAGCGCTTACCAGTTTAAAGTACTTTCAGGAAGATTGCCCTGAGCTGCATTTATGTGCTGCAGGGTCTCTTTTGGGACTTCATTTGAGCCCGGCTTCTTTTCCTGTGGGAAAAGTCACTTTTGAAACTCTAAGACCGATGTCTTTTGAAGAATTTTTGATGGCTAATCACGATAAAGCTCTTCCTACTATCCAAAAACTCACATTAAAAGACAAAATTCCAGAGATTGTGCACGAACATTTGTGGCAACAGCTCAAGCTTTATTTTGTTATTGGAGGTTTACCCGAGGTAGTAGCCACTTATTGTGAAAATAAAGACCACCTTTTTGAAGCATGTTCAATTGTAAGAAAAAAACAAGATGATCTTCTCAACTCCTATTACGCAGATATTGTAAAGCATTCAGGAAAAGTAAATGCGATGCATATTGATCGTGTATTTCATTCAGTACCTGCTCAGTTGAGTCAAACTCAAGACTCTACAATTGCACGATTTAAATTTAGAGGAATCGTTCCAGGAGTGACTCATTATGACAGATTAGCTGGGGCAATTGATTGGTTAGAAGCTGCTGGACTAGTTATTAAGGTTCCTGTCGTCAATACTGGATATCTTCCATTTAAAGGTTACACAAAGGAAAACTTCTTTAAATTGCTGCTATTTGATATAGGTATCCTTGGAAATATGAGCGATCTCCCTCCAAAAGTTATTCTTGATGCCGATTATGGGAGCTACAAAGGCTATTTTGCTGAAAATTTTGTAGCCCAAGAGTTACTTAAAGCAAGAGATAAGTTGTTTAGTTGGCAAGAGCAAAAATCAGAAGTGGAATTCTTACTGGAAATCTTAGGAGAGGTTGTCCCTATCGAAGTAAAATCTGGTACCACTACGAAGGCAAAAAGTTTAAAAGTATTTTCAGAAAAGTATAAACCACCTTATCAAGTCATTTTTAGTGGACAATCTTTTGATATAAGAGCTAAAACCCATTATTACCCTTTGTATTTAGCAGGGTCATTCCCTTTTAATTAAAAGCATTGAAATTCTTAATCAATTTTGTAATACATCCCTGGCTGTCCCGCTGCGAGAGATTTTGATATTTCAAGTATCCATTCGGAAAAAGAATCCCAATAGGCTTGAAAATTCAATTGCATAGGAGGTGGATTCAGTTTTAACTTACGCAATTGATCAGTCATATCCATGAGCATATTTTGAATCTCTACAATTTTTGTTCCATTTGATTTATTCTCAACATATTGAATACAAAAGCGTAATTTCAAAATCACTTCAAGAATAAGAGTCCAAGGAGGCATATGTTTAGGAAGAGGCTGCAACATTTTTATCAATTGATTGCGTTTTGTAAAAGAATATCGCTTTTGATTCTGCATGAAAAAAACATCAAAAATCCCAGCTCTTACAAAGTTTTCTAATACATCTGCAAGACTCCGCTTGGCATATCCAATCTCAGTTGTATCAGATATAGAAAAATCATTTTTTTCCTGCATGAAAAAAAAAAGAAGCAAATCAGCACGCGCACCCACACCAAACAAAGCTCGAAGTCTAAATAAAAGCAAAGCAGCATTTGTAAATTGTGGCGGATGTGATTTAGCGCTTGGCACAAATTTCCATACAGATTTAGGTTTTACACATGGCCAATGCGCCCGGGTTACAGAGTTTAATGTTGCAGCAAAGACTGCATACGACTCGCTGCTCAATTTACCCAAACTTTTTATAAGAGTTCGAAGGCGGCTGATTGAAATAAAGTGATGATTACGACTGCACCAATCTAAAGCTTCATCACGAAGGCGAGGGTCTGATTTAGCAAGAACAGCAGTTAATAAGATTAACTCTTCTGGCATTATCAGAAATTGTTGGTGATTGCGTATAACCCCTGCTACTCCAAGTTCGGTCCACAAACTCCAAGCAAGATCAATAAGATTTTTTTCCAGTTTTTGACTAAGTGTTTGCATTGTCAATTCCCAATGCAATTAAAACCTTATCAAGCTCTTCAGCAAATGCCTCAGAGACATCGTGAGTAGTACACCATTTCTTTGCTATTATTAGCTCATCACGTGTAGGCTGCAGAAATGTAAGATCAGCAAAATGTTTACTATATGGGCCTTGATCCACTGCCGCATAAAGCTTGAAGCAAATTTGATCCAATCGCCCAGATAAATGAATCGTTAGTCCTCCATAATGACAAGTCTGCATGCGAGTTTTAAACCCCGGAGGTAGTCCTTAAGTCAAGCAAAGAAGAGGGTCCGGGATTCAGCCATTCTTTTCCCAATTGAAGGGCTTTTCCTACTTCTTGTGCAGCTTGGAGTAAATTGAAAGGTAATGGATTTGCAGGTCATCTTCCATTAAAGCAACAAGATCTAGATCTTTTGTTGCACGATGGATTTGGCCTAAAAGTAGAAGGCTCCCCCCGCCTATCGCCACTCTTCATAATACTGGTCTCGATCTGCAAGAAGTTGCCCTAATACATTCAAAGCTTCTTCTAAAGTTACTAAATTGATATCCATAATGCATCATCCAAGCGGTTAAACCTCTCGATTCGAGAAGATAAACCTCATAATACACCTTTTAGAATTTTCATGCTATATTTTTTAAACTATTGAAAATCAATTCATTAATGAAGGCATAGAAGGTTTTATTGGCTTTAATATCTAAAAAAGAAAAAGAAGTCTAACAAAAATTTTTATTCATTGTAAATCGACTCAAAAGCCCCCTATGATCAGAAAGAGCATCTATGGTAAATGTTGTATCGTCATAACCAGTTTCTACTAGAGAAGTTATGCCTTTTACCTCAGATTTTTTTGTGATCAATGTATAGTCTAAGTTTAAAGGACCAGAAACTTTTTTCCCTACCATTTCTGCACAAAATTCATCCCCTCCCCATGTTCTTGAATCATTTTCATCAAAGGGCACATCTTGAAAAGTTCCTATCCAAGAAGACTTGTCATATTCTGTATTATCTAAATTAAGATCTCCAGTTACTATAACATTGTCAGTTTCCTGACCTACTTTTTGTATAATTAAGTTCATCTCTGCTTCTCTAGCTTGTATTTCTTCTTCAGTTGGATATTGTGGCTGCTCTGAATGCTGTAGATGCGTTGCATAGATCTTTATCTTTTTTTCTTCGATTTCAAAAAAAAATACGCCTTTTTCCGAGATCTTGGCTCTCCCAACTAGCATCTGTTTGGGGAAAGGGGTAAATTCAGGATTGGTTATTTTAAGCTTACTCGCTACAAATATCCCAGAAGAGGGCCCTATTGCCCTTGGTCCTATATTGAAATAAAAATGGGCATATTCTTCTTGCAGTTTTTCATAGAGGTAAAACCCAGCAGCTATATCCATAACCTCGTATAAGGTAAGAATATCTGGGTCTTTCTCAACAATTTTTGTAACGATGTTATCTATTCTAAAAGCCCAAGGCATTACCCCTCCATCGCTAATAGAATAGCCTCCGCCTACACAACAAATATTCCAAGACAAGAGAGAAAAATCCTCTTTTAAGGTCTTATCTGGTAGTTTACCTTGATAATAGATAAAAGGTTCTTTTTCCAAATGACTAACTATGCCACGTAAAACAGCTCCTGGAAGCGCAGTGCCCACAGATAAGGAAGAGTTAGCAATAATCCCCATGCCTATAAAAAATTTCCTTGCCCAATTGCTTGTTTTGCTAGCTGTGGGATTTAGCACATCTACTAGGTACAATCTTCTAAAAAGCTCATGTGCTTTACATATAGGCTCGGTTAACAGAGAAGCGAAACGAAAGGTTTTCTTTTTCAAAAAATCTAGGGAATGAGTCGTGGGGAAACAACTAGTAGATATATCGTACATAGGAACTGCTGCTATAGCCATTATAAATAACCTCTTAGAATTTTTTTTAAAAAAAAATACAAGATTACTGCATTTTATTACACGCACTTTTTGACTTTTAGCGTTAGTTTTGCTACTGTGGATCTTTTTAATCGTGTAAATAGATACAAATTTTATGCTTTCTCAACAGATTCGGGTTAAGTTTCTTCAGTATTTTAAAGATAAAGGACACACAATTGTTCCCTCTTCATCAGTCATTCCTCACGATGATCCTACAATACTGTTTATTAATGCGGGAATGAACCAATTTAAAGATGTATTCTTAGGAAAAAATGAACGAGGGTATACCAAAGCTACAACTTGCCAGAAGTGTATTCGTGTGGGTGGTAAACATAATGATCTAGATAACGTAGGTCATACTTCACGTCACTTAACTTTTTTTGAAATGTTAGGCAATTTTTCTTTTGGTGATTATTTCAAAGATCGAGCGATCCAATACGCTTGGGAAGTATCGACCACTGTCTTTGATTTTGATCCAGAAAAAATCTGGGCTACTGTATTTGAAGATGATGATGAAGCTTTTGAACTATGGAAAGCCTACTTACCAGAGAAACGCATTGTACGAATGGGTGAAAAAGATAATTTTTGGGCTATGGGAGATACAGGACCTTGTGGACCTTGCTCTGAATTGCTTTTTGATCGCGGCCCCTCCTATGGCAGAGCTTCTTCTCCTTTAGAAGATTCTGATGGGGAACGCTTTTTAGAGTTTTGGAATCTTGTATTCATGCAGTTTAATAGAGATGTTTCCTTAAAGCAGCACCCTCTTCCTAAGAAGTCCATTGATACAGGAGCTGGTCTTGAGCGTATTGTTTCTTTAAAATTAGGGGTTAATTCCGTATTTGAAATAGATATTTTCCAAGCTCTTATTGCAGAGGTTGCAAGACTGTGTGGTAAACCCTATCAAAAAGAGGATCTTCATTTAGCTCCTGCCTACCATGTAATCGCAGATCATGTCCGATCTCTTAGCTTTGCTATTGCGGATGGAGCTCAACCTAGTAATACAGAAAGAGGTTATATTTTACGCAAGCTCTTAAGAAGAGCTGTGCGTTATGGACGTATGCTTGGACTTCAAAGACCTTTTTTAGCAGATATGCTTCCCTGTTTGATAGATATAATGGGATCTGACTATAAAGAGCTTGTGGAATCACAGATAAGAATTGCTGACATCCTTTCTTTAGAAGAAGAAACTTTTCTTAGAACCTTAAAACGAGGTGGTAATATATTAAACACCGTTATTGATCAGACTAAAACAAGCTCTAGTAAGCAAATTTCAGGTGAAAACGCATTTAAGCTCAAAGATACATATGGTTTCCCCTTAGAAGAAATCCTACTTATTGCTAAAGATAACGGCTTAAAGGTAGATTTAGATTCTTATCTTACGCTAGAAAATCAAGCAAAAATAAGATCTAAAGCAGCACAGACAACTGACTTTCCCCAAGCAGAAGATGATGTATTCAAAGATTATATCAAACACCATCCAACTACCGATTTTTTAGGCTATACGCAAACCGAAGCAGAAGCAGCTATTATAGGAATTTTAATCGATGGCAAATTTGTCGAAGAGATAAAAGAGGGACAAAATGGCTATATCCTACTTGATAAAACCCCCTTTTATCCAGAAAAAGGTGGACAGATAGGGGATACAGGTTCATTAATCCACAAAGAAGCCCATTTTAAAGTCACTCATTGCTATTCTCCTTTTCCAGGAATTATTGCTCACGTAGGTATATTGGAAAAAGGATGTCTACTTTTAGGAGAGCCTTTAAGTGCTCAAGTAGATAAACAAAAAAGACAAAAAATTGCTAATAATCATACCGCCACGCATCTATTGCATTGGGCTCTGCAAAAAGTAGTAGGGGCTCATATTAGACAAGCGGGTTCTCTTGTAACACAAGACCATTTACGTTTTGATTTTAATCATCATAAAGCACTCTCAAAAGAAGAAATACGTCAGATCGAAAGACTTGTTCAAGAAAAAATCAGAGAAAGCCAAAAAGTGCAAACCTATGAAATCTCTTTTGAAGAAGCTCAAAAAGATCCTAATATCAAGCAGTTTTTTGGAGATAAATATGCCACTGTAGTAAGGGTGGTTGATATCAACTATTCTAAAGAGTTATGTGGTGGAACCCATGCTGAAAATGTCTCCACTATTGGCTCTTTTAGGATTATTAAAGAGAGTAGCATTGCTTCTGGGGTAAGACGCATTGAAGCATATACAGGAGTTAAAGCAGAGGAATGGATCTATGAGCAAGAGGATAGACTGGAAAAAGCAGCTACTCTTCTAAAAAGTTCTCCTTTGCAGCTTGTGGAAAAAACACAAAATCTCATTGAAGAGAATAAAATTCTTCATACAGAAATAAAAACCTTAAAAAGCTCGCAGTTAAAACAACTGAGTCAAACTCTTCTCACTAAAGTGCAATATGTTGGATCTATTCCTTTTCTCGCGCAAATCGTAGATACACAGGAATTAAATGTCTTAAGCGAAGAAATTGCACAAGAACTTAACTCTTATGTCATAATTTTAGCCTACATAGCAAAAGAGCATTGTCAAGTAATGGTTAGAGTATCCAAGGATCTTACACAAAAAGGAATTTTTGCTTCTTCTTTAATCCAAGAAATCGCCCCTATTATTTCAGGTAGTGGAGGAGGAAAAAAAGAAAGCGCTCGAGCTGGAGGCAAAAACCCAGAAGGACTATTACAAGCATTTGAACAAGTACAAAAATGCTTACAAAACGCCTAAAAGAACTTTTAACCAATCACCCTTTATTACAAGGGTTTCTTGCTTCCTTAGTTCATGAACCATCTACTCTGATTGAGCAGCTTTGGGATGGTCCCAAAGCTATTATCATTTGGCTGTTATCTCAGATTACAAAAAAGCACGTACTCATCATTAGTAGTGGATCTCAAGATAGTTTGCTCGAAGATATGCAAGTCTTTTCTCTACCTCATCTCTATGAATTACCTGCTTGGGAAACTTTGCCTGGTGAAGAAATTGCACCTAGTTCTGACCTAATGGGAAAACGATTTGAAGTGCTCAACTCTCTTTTAGAAAATGATTCCCCCCATATCATTTTTTCCCCCTTGCAAGCTATTTTACAAAAAGTGCCTTGCAAAGAAACTAGTTCTGCCCTTTTTCAGAGATACCAGGTCAATCAGTTTCTTGATTTTTCCTCATTTATTCATCATCTGCAACTCTTAAATTATCAACGTGCAAACATAGTAAGCGATAAAGGAGAATTTGCTGTAAGAGGAGGGATTATCGACTTTTTTCCTCCCTCTGCCCTGTCTCCTTTTCGGATCGAGTTTTTTGGCAATGAAATTCAAGAAATTAGATCTTTTGATCCTTTAACGCAAATCACAACGGAAAAACATACACAATGTTGGCTCTGTCCTGCATCTGAACTTACTCTTCTACAAAAAACACAAGAGCTCACCTCTTTTCTAGACTATCTAGGCCCTAATACCCTTCTTATCTTTAATGATTTATTAGCTATTGAAGATCGTTTGGTCTCTCTTGCAAAAATGCCTACCCTGCACAATCGTTTAATCCTTTCTTTCCAAGAGTTTTTTTCTTGCATGCAACCTCTATCGCAAATTTTTTTAAGCTCTGAGAAAATTGAATCTCTTTCCCCCATTCAAGAAAAACCTATGGCGTATATAGGGCAAACCCCTCTTCAGTCTTTGCAATTTGAAATGTTTAATCAACAGATACAAACCAAAAGATGTAGGCATCCCTTTATTCCAGTAGCTGAGTTTTTTTCCACTCTAGATAATCAAGCATCTTTTCAGGAAGAAGAAATTCTGCAAGCCCTACATCGACATCCTCACATGCAAGTACATTTTATTTGCTCTACTCTTGCACAAAAAACCTTATTGGAAGAAAAAACCAAGGCGCTCGAAAAAACCGACTTTCAAATCGGTTATCTATCTAGTGGGTTTGTCTTGAAAGATGCAAAACTAGCGCTTATCACCACAGCAGAACTCACTCATCGCTTAAAACCCAGGCGCCAACAATGGCGCCAGTCTCACTCTATACCTATCTCCGAATTTCATGAACTACTTCCCGGTGATATTGTTGTACACTTTCATAGTGGAATAGGTCGCTATATGGGAACAGAAAAGCAGAGCAATCACTTAGGGGATATATCAGAATTTATGGTGATTGAGTATGCAGAAAAAAGTAAACTTTTTGTCCCGCTTTCTCAATCCCATTTAATTAGTCGTTATATTGGGACCAAGGATACGATTCCTACATTCAGTCAATTAGGATCGACTAGATGGCAAAAAACACGTCAAATGGCGCAAAAAGCCATTGTTGGATACGCTGATCAATTACTGCGCATGCAAGCAGAACGCGCTGTCCAAGGAGGCTTTGCCTATCCAGCTGATTCTGAAACCATGCTAGCTTTTGAAGAAGATTTCCCCTTTGTAGAAACAGAAGACCAAATCAATGCCATCACAGCTATCAAACAAGATATGCAATCAGAAATAGCTATGGATCGTCTCATTTGTGGAGATGTCGGTTATGGGAAAACAGAAGTAGCTATGCGTGCTGCTTTCAAGGCGGTCTGTGATGGACATAAACAAGTTGCAGTTCTTGTCCCTACGACGATTTTAGCCATGCAACACTACGAGACCTTTTGTCAGAGAATGGCTAACTTTCCCATCCAAATAGGACTGGCTTGTAGATTTTGCGCCTCTTCTCAAATAAAGAAAACACTTCAGTCCCTTCAAGAAGGCACCCTTGATATTTTGATTGGTACGCAGCGTGTGATCAGTCAAGATGTGCAATTTAAAAATTTAGGCCTCATCATTATCGACGAAGAACAACGATTTGGAGTCCGAGCAAAAGAGCGTTTAAAAACCACCAAAATAGGTGTTGATTGCTTAACCCTTTCTGCGACACCGATTCCTCGCACTCTGTATCTTTCCTTAATTGGTATTAAGAAAGTCTCGATGATCAATACCCCTCCGCAAGATCGCCTGCCCATTAAATCGATAATCACAGAGCGCAATCATTCTGTTATACAAAATGCTATAGCTAGAGAGCTATTGCGCGATGGACAAGTGTTCTTCATTCATAATCGCATTGAAACTATTTTTCTAATCGCTAAAGAACTACAAAAATTAGCCCCAGAAGCACGTATCGTAGTGGGACATGGACAAATGCCCTCTGATGAAATCGATGCGGTATTTCACGCCTTTAAACAAGGCGAGGCCGATATCTTAGTTTCCACGACCATTGTGGAAAATGGGATTGATATCCCCAATGCCAATACCATTTTGATTGACCGATCGGATACATTTGGAATAGCTGATCTCTACCAAATGCGAGGCCGAGTAGGTAGATGGAATAAACCAGCCTATGCGTATTTTTTAGTCCCTGCTAAAAAACAGCTCCCTGAAATTACTTTAAGACGTTTAGAAGCTCTTAGCCTATCCTCCGGCTACGGAGGAGGTATGCGAGTTGCTATGCGCGATTTAGAGATCAGAGGAGCAGGTGACATACTCGGCACACAACAATCAGGACAAGTCTCCTCAATTGGATTTCATCTCTATTGTAAATTGTTAAAAAAAGCAGTAAATGCATTAAATAACAATAAAGCTATCTCTTTTACAGAAACCAAAATGGAGTTCTCTTTCGACGCGCTCATTCCAGATACCTACATAAATGAGCCCACTCTACGCATGGAAATTTATCACCGTTTTGGAGATGCCACCACCTCTCAAGAACTAGAAACCCTCCTCATAGAGTTAACAGATCGCTTTGGAGCCTATCCTATGCAAATACTTTGGCTCTATCATTTAACACGCCTGAGAATATTTGCCTCTGCTCATCAATTCACACTGCTCAAATTTAGTAAGATGACTCTTACCGCACAACAACAAAGCGGAAAAACCATCTTAAAAAAACTACTAGCTCTACCTAAAATTACGCACCCTAAACAACTCGAAGAGAGCGTTATTGCCATCTTAAAAAAAGAGTTCCCCATTAAAAGTTCAAGAGGTGCTTAGCTTAAACATTAAAATTTTTCTGGACGTTTTTTCTAATATAAGTTATATAGTAGGCCCGTTTTTTAGCATTGCTCTTATTTTTAGAGCTTTAGCATGTAACCAAAGGAGAAATTTTTATGAAAATTCATTTACCATTACAATCTTTGCAAGGTCCTTTACATGCAGTTGGCCTAGTAAAGCCCAATGAACCTGTCACAGTAAGCTCTATAGCAAAGCCTGTATTTGAAACTATGCAAGTAGGAGCAAACTATGTCGCAAGTAAATTAACGCCTAGTAAACTGGTCAAGGCAGGTGTGTTATTTGGAGCTGTGCAAGCACTAAGTAGCGTTCCAGGAGCTGATGCAGGCGCTCTCTGCTTTTATCTTTGTATGCCGACTTGTTTGTCATTAACAGGTGGGGCATTTCCTCCTGCTTGTGTGGCAGCATGCATAACAACTTGTGGTTGGCACCCAGTGTAGCAGCATGCGGAGCACTTTATGAAGTTTGAGCCCAATCCCACATAAAATTGCTAGAATTCCAATTTGGAGTTTTTGTTTTATAATAGCTAAGCTTAAACTAGCAACCCACAAGTGTTAACTTAAAGCAGTTGTGAGTTGCGTTTTTTTAACGCGAGTGACTTTTAGGAACACCCATTCCAATATTACGATGATAGGCTCCTTTAATCCGTTGTTCTTGCATCTCACGAGAGCGCTTAATGATGTCTATTCCTTTTTCAACGTGATCGGCCATATAGCGCTGATAAACAGACTCTGAACTTTTTTTGGTCTTTACTCCAAAGTTAGCTAGCGGCAGGTCAGAAACGAGCAGAAGAGCTCCTAATGTAAATTTGCGTTTATAACTTGCTGAAAATAATGTGGCACACTCCATTTCAATAGCTTGTGCTTTTGTAGCTTTGAGCAAGTTTTTAAACTCTTCATTAAACTCCCAAAAACGCATATTTGTCGTATAGGTAATGCCAATGTGATAAACCGCTTTTTGCAATTCCAATACATCGGTTACCGCTTTTTGCATCAAAAAATTGGACAAAGCGGGTACATCAGAAGGAAAATAGAAATCAGAGGTTCCCTCACCTCGAATGCTCGCTACTGGAACAAGATAGTCCCCTATTTGATAGCGTCTTCTTAATCCCCCACACATTCCTAAAAGCAAACTTGCCTTAATTGGTAAAAAGGAACATAAATCCACTACTAATGCAGCAGCGGGTGAGCCAATTTTAAAATCTAAAATGCTGATATCCTCTGCTGGACAATGAGCCACTTTAAACATCGATCCCTCGATAATGGGCACAGATCTACTTTTTGCAAAATACTCTACATACCTAGGAAAATTGGTTAACAGTAGATTTGATTGAAATTTTGCAACTTCACATCCTGAATACCGCTCTAGTGTCTCTATAGCAAACTGCTCTTCTGTAATCTCTTCTCGCATTTCTTATCTCCTTACATCCCTTTTTTTACCTTAGATCATTTTATTGACAAAGAATCAATTTTAAAATTTAATTGCTACTTTAAAAATTTTTATAAGATGTTTTGTTTCGATCTCTAGCAGATCCTTCCTTATCTTATCACAAGGAGCTAAAAAGTGCTTATTTCATCTATTCAAACAGCTGCAAATTATATCTTCTCTCCTATTAACCAAAGAATCTTGAACATAACGCAAACAGCCGATTGGAAAGAAAAAACCATGCTGGCAGGTCTTATTATTTCCGTCTGCTGCGCTGTGATCACCTTTTTTACACAAACGGTTTTTATTTGCGGTGCATTTGCAGCACTCTCCGGGGTATGTAGTCTAGGAACTTTATTCATACGCCACTATGAGAGTTTAAAAAAAATGAGAGAGTGTGTTGAAGACCTAGAAAAACAAAATCAGGACTTTGCTACTCATAACCAAGAATTAAGCTCTTTAGTCATACAACAAAGAGCTACTGTCGTTGATCTAACAACAGAAAATGGAAATCTAAAAACAGAAGTGACAAAGCTGACTGTTCATACAAATTGTTTAAGCCAAACCAGCAAAGATCTACTCGATTCTGTTGAAGATTTACGTACCAATCTTATAGAGCTAAAACCTACTGCAACAGGAATTCAAGAAACAGAAAAAAAACTCAGTGCTTTTTCGATAACTATGGAGAAGCAACAAACAGTAGCTAAACACTTAATGGAGTTGGTTTCTAAAACATCAACAGAGCAGGCCGATCAATTAGAAGGTGGAAAGAAAATCATTGAACAACTGTTATCCTTACAAAATAACGATACAACTCTACAAAAAGTCAAAGAGCTAAATCACCTTCACCAGCAAATCTCCTGTAGTCATGATAAATTAGCAGAAGTTCTTAAAAACTATAGCGATTTACAAGTTAAAGCAGCCCAAACATCTACTCAACTATCCAGCTTGCAAACAGAATATGCCTCAGAAAACACCCGCCTACAAGAGACACGGCAAGAACTATCTGTGGTTTCTAGCGAATTACAAAAAATACGTTCCGACCTGCAATCTCTTCTATCAGAACATAGATCTCTTTTATCAGAGAAAAAAGAACTGCAGTCGGCTCTGGCCTTACAGGTCGATCGCTTACAAAAATTACATGCGGAACTAAACTTACACAACTCAGGTGGAAATAATAACTTATAAATTCTAATAACTCTGTCCTAAGTCTTGAAAGACTGTAAGATCTAGCTTTTTTTGTATTAAAAAATTCTATTCGTAAAAAAAATATTTACCTGCGTATCATGTAGCGCTTTAAATGATGCATCTTAAAAGAGCTAAAGTAATGATACGATTGCTATTTGGCTTTGTAGCCTGCCTATTCTATTTCCAGTATACAAATGCTCAAGCTTCAATCAGTGAAATATATCTTGGATCAAGAGAAGGCGACCCTGCAAGCTTAGTTGAAAATGTCAGCACCATCCACGGTGATTACACAGAAGTGGAAGTGGATCTTGTAGTTACAGCACCTGATTCTTTGATTCTTTCTAGATTCTATAGTAGTAGAGATATAGTAATTTAACTTTAAACTTTCATGATAAAGAAGTATAATACTTACATATGGCATATTCCTATGATTTAAGAAAAAAAGCACTCGACTATATAGAGAAAGGCTATTCAAAAGAGGAAGCAAGTCAAATTTTTGGCG
>DASZIJ010000022.1:0-7871 GCA_035949155.1 Candidatus Rhabdochlamydia sp.
ACAGTACCATCCACCCATACTACAACCAGAGTTTTTAGGAGGTCTATGCGCTTCAATACCAGGCAAGTCTTCTATTAAATCCCAGAAATAATTCATTGCACTGTCTACTTCTTTAATTCTCTCATCATAGTGCTGAAGCTGTCCTCTTCCTAGAACTGCACTTAAATTGTGCATCCTTGATGAGATACCTCCCATTGGTAACCCTGCAAATTTAAGTAACTCAGGGTTTTTTATATTGCTTTTTCCAAATCTGAAATTATGACACCAAGAGATAGCGTATTCATAGATATTTTGATTATTTGTAATTAGCATACCTCCTTCTCCTACTGCCATAGGTTTACCACAGAGAGAAAAAGCAGCTACATCCCCTAATACGCCTATCTTCCTACCCTTATATAAAGATCCATGAGCATGTGAAGCATCCTCTATCACTTTGATGTTATATTTTTTAGCTATCATATTAATAGCATCCATATCACAGGGATAACCCAAAAAATGTACAACAATAATTGCTTTAGTTCGTTTAGAGATTTTCTTTTCGATATCTTGTGGATCAATACACATTGTATTTGGGTCAATATCAGCAAAAACCATTGTTGCACCCAAGCTGAAACATTGCGTAATGGTTGCCCAGTATGTATAGCTTGGAGCTATTACTTCATCACCTTGTCTAATACCACAGGCAAACATTGCTGCTAAAATAGCATCGGTACCATTTGCATGTGTAATTGCGTACTTAGTTCCACACCAATTAGCAAACTCCTTTTCAAATAAATCGATTGTCTCTGAATCTAAAAAGTCTGGCTTTCTTAAAAGCCTAAGGACTTCCTTCTCATCTTCTGAAGTAATAATAGGCCATTTAAACATCTCTTCATTTCTATTTATAATGGATTTCTTATTTGAAAAGATCCCTAGTTTTTTAGCTGTTTCATTAGATTTTAAGTTTACATCCATTGATAAATCCTTATTTTATGATGTCATTTAAATTAATTCTGTTACTGCACATTTTCAAAACTAATATCTTCTAGTGATAGATTTTTAGTCTCCGGGACAAAGTATTTTGAAAATAAATATGTTAAAAAGCAGAGACAACTGTAAATGATGAACACAAAACTTGGATGAAACTTTTCGATTGCCGAAAGAAAAAAAGCAACGTTTAAGAAATTAGCTAACCATTGTACGCTTGTAGCAAGCCCCATTCCAAATCCTTTAATCTGCAAAGGAAATATTTCTGATATCATAAGCCAAAAAAGAGACCCTACGCTCATACAGTATCCACAGATATATAAAATCATACATATAATAATGATTAAACTCTTGAAGTGATAATTTGAATGAAAAGCTGTAGATACGCATAATAAGCTAAAACAAGCTATCAAAGACCCTATCATAAGAAATTTTCTTCTTCCAACTCTATCTATATAAATTCCTAGTATTAGGGTAATTAGAGTATTAGTTAAACCCAAAGCAAAGGTTAAAAGCATTTGATCTCCATGTTTGACAAATCCAGCTTTTTGAAAAATAAAAGGTCCATAATACATCATGGCATTTATGCCAAAGAACTGCTGCAGTATCCCTAAAGTTATCCCTATAAATAAGGGCGTTTTAAATTTTTTTGATTTGAGTAATTCGATTAGAGAGAAATTTGAATAACTGGTTAGAGAGCTTTTTACTTTATTGAGAATGGATTTAGCATTTACCGGATCATACCTCTTTAGAATTTCAAAAGCTTGACTAGGCTTATCCTGTAAGAAGAGCCATCTAGGAGAATGAGGCATAAAAACCATTCCAGCAAAAAGAACTGCTGCTGGAAGGAATCCTAATAGAAACATGGATCTCCAATTTTCCACGTCATTAGAGCACAAGAAATATCCTGCAAGAAAAGCTATACATTCCCCAAGTGTTATCATAACACTATTGATTAAAACTAATTTTCCCCTACTCCTAGCAGGAGTTATTTCTGAAATATAAGATGGTGTAACAAAAGATGATACTCCTATTGCTACTCCTAAAATTCCTCGTGCAATAATTACTTCTGCTAAAGACCTAGAATATGTACCTAGGAGAGCCCCTATTGCAAATATAATAGAACAATAGATAAGGCTGTTACGTTGCCCAATTTTATCAATAAGCCGCCCTAATAAAAAAGAACTTAAAAAGGCCATCAGAATGGTAATGGAAACAACAATTTCATCTTGCATAATGCTAGTTGAAAATTCTTTTCTAATAAATGCAAGAGAACCCGCAATATTTCCTGTATCTATTCCAAATAATAGACCAGATAAAGACGATATAATAATGGGTAACTTACTACTGTTTTTCAATTGAAGTAGCATATACCTCTTTCTCGATTGAAAGATAACGATCAAAACCATGTCTACTTAATTCATCTGAAAGTCGTTTACAGAAAAGATAAATTAAAGCATCTTCCATTTCGGGTTTTATTTTATTTCGATTTTTGGCGATTTTTATAGCTTCTCTAAAACCATTTAAATCAACTTTGATCTTTTCATTATAATAATTTTTACCATATCTATCTTTAGCAGCTATTCCCATTTCAGAATTTTTAGGCATTCGATACATCGACGGTATAGAGTTATTATAAATTACTTTATCAGTACTAGCCATAATCCTATACCATGTATGCGTGTCTTCAGATACACGAGTAATTGGAGATAAATATCTAATCGCCAGTTTTGTAGCTATACTTGTAGAGGAAGTTAAATTTACATATCCATGCTTGAGGGCTGTTTCAACCCATGCATTTTCTCCTTGTGGAGGATAATTCTTATGAAGTGCAAGAGTTTCATATATGTCGGAGGGCAATTTATCGATATCCCATCTCTTCCCATCTTCATCAATAGGTATATAGGTTGAATAAAGAAGACCAAATCCACTATCATAAAAAATATCTTTGGTTACTTCCAATCGCTTAGGATGAGAAATATCATCAGAATCATTAAATAGAATAAATGGAGCTTCATGCTTCGCAGCCCATTTTATACCAATATTTCTGCAATATCCTGCTCCATGATTTTTATGTAAAAAAATGATATGAATTCGAGAATCTTCTCTTTTCATTTTTTTTAATAGATCTTTTGCAAAAGATTGAGGAGAATTATCATCTACAATTAATAAATTAAACTCGTTATCACTTTGTTCCTGAATTCCTTCAATAGCTTGCTTCGCACACTGAATATACATTTCTTTATCACAATAATGTGGCATAATAAATGTCGGAAGTTGCAACTTTTTATTTTTTTGATCCATTCTTAACTCCTTATTAAGAACTCCCTTTTAATAAAAGCTCCTCATAGGAATTACAAATGAAATGGTTTATTCCTAAAAATAGAGAAAATAATCCAATAACTATGAATTGTATATCGCAAGAAAAAGATACGCGGAGTAAATAACAATCGGCCTTATTTTCTATGCCCATAGACTCTGCCGGAATAAATCGGACACCAAAAAAGTATGCTAAAAAAGCAAATACATCAAATGAACTGTTTAAATGAATCTCTCCTAAAAAAGATGTATTCATTAATTTTCTGCAATCCACTATAATAAAAAAACCTGCTATAGGATTGTAGGTAATTTCAAACCACTCCGATATTCCTTTTGAAACAAAATCCAATATAATACCCTCAATACATTCAGCTTGATTATGACCATTTAAAATTAAAGAAATGCTTTCGTTTCTTGTTCTATAAGATAAATATTCAGAAATGTATTTTTTACATATTTCTTTACATATAATCTTAACATTTTCACTTAATTTTTTAGATCTATCACCTTCAAAACAAAAAATCATCAATTGTTTTTTCATTAAATAACTTTCATCATTATCTAGATTTTTCTTAAATAAATAATTGTCAACATCCTTTTTTGAAGCCAAAAATATGCTATTCAAAGCTTTATGAAACATAGGAGAAATAAAGCCAATTTCATTCTCTATTCGTCGATCTATATCTTTTATTGTCAAAGGATCAGAAAATGCAATACCCAATCTTAAACCTGCTACTCCAAACGGCTTAGACAATCCAAATAGTCCTATGGAATCACATAAATTTTTACCTACACAAGATTGTAATTGCACATTAGGGGTTGTTTCAATCCCAAAATATGCCAAATCCTCAATCATTGTAATATGATATTTTTTCAATATACTGGCATATTTTCGAGTATCTTCTTTTGATATGACACTTCCATAAATAGTTGGATTAATATACAAAAATCCTACAACACGAGGAGGAGTAGGTAATGTGAATTCTTCACTCTTCGTAATAAGATGCAATGTATGCTGGTCATCTATAAAGTCGTTTAAAAATTGAAAAATTTCCTTATCAATTTTGCTGTTATCATTTAATAGCCTTATTCTTTTGATTAGCTCGGAATATAGTTTTTGAGGGGGTTTTTTAACTCTTATATTAATGACTGAGCGTAAATAGACAAGATAGGTGTTAATTTCTGATTCAATATTAGCCTTCCAAAACTCTAATAGCTCTAAATTTTTTTTCTTAATAGTTTTTTCAAGTTTATTAAAATCGATTATCTCACCTTTTTTTGTCAGAACATAAAGAGGTTGACCAAAAGATCGAAATATTTGTGGAATAAAAAAACCATAAGTTGGGGTTGGCAAAATGATAACATCCCCTTTTCTTTTAATAATTTTTCTGCAAATGACATCATAAAGATTTACTGTGCCAGCCCCAATGGAAAAGCCCAAATTTTCCAATATATTTTCTTCTATTATACCTCTCTCCGCTAAAAATTTTTTAATAGATATCTTTGTATCATTCTCAACTTGAGGGCCATAATATTTTCTATATTCATCCTCATTATGCAAAATTTTACGTAGTTCATCTGAAAATCCTCTGAAAGGCAATCCATGGGCATCTCCTGTATCAAAATTTCCATACATAGAGAATTTTCCTTCTTTCAAATCTGGATAAGGGTTAGGAGTTGTACATTTATTTCCAAATACAGAGAACATAAAATCTAACATGCAAATAAAACGCTGAACTCCATATAGAGTACTAGATTCTTTATAAAAATTTGATAATTGCTTCTGAAATTCAACTATTAAATCTACAGTTATCCACTTCAATGAAATATTTATGTTATGCATTCTGCCACTCTTGTAATTCGTGTATAGGGCTGCATACGATGGAATTTTGAAGATATGATAGTCTTATGGATATCTTCTTTTGTATTTTCTATTGCTTCAATAACTTCTAATATATGCAAAGCATTTTGAGCATTTAGTAAGCTATTTTTCCCTTTTTCTATAGACTGTGCTATTTCACTAATCCCTCGAGAGAAATCCATTTGATGGCTATCAAGATAAGGAGAATGAAAGTATAATTCTTCTAATAGTGAAACTTTTTTAGGAACTGTTAAGGATAAATGTTGATTTCTTCCTTCTCTCGGATTTGAAAAAGTATATTTTTGCACCCAAACATCTGAGTTGTAATCCCAACAATCTTGCATTCTGATAACAGCTTTTTCACAAAAAATTGAAATAGACCGATCTCCTGGTATCATCGAACAACAGTTTAACCTAGCTAGGGTTCCATTCTCAAAACGAATACAAGAAACAGAGAAATCTGTACCGCTCTTTCCATGATATAAATTCGAGTCAATTAACCTATATGTCATAGAACAAACTTCGGTTGCAGAACCAAAAAATGAGCACAATAAACCTATATAGTATTCTGCATGTTCTCTAACACAGCCCATCTGAAATTCTTCTTTATGCGGCCAAGGAACACCTGTTTTGGAAATCCAACTTTGATAATCCATTTTATAGATAGGACCATCATCAATATTTGCATAGACTAAACGAATAGGCCCAATTAAAGATTTAGACTTAAGAATATTGGCAATAGCTTGAGATGAGGCACTTAAAAGATTACAAGGAGCTACAGAGAGTTGGACATTGTGCTGCTTGCTTGTAACAATTAAATCATATGCCTGATCTATAGTTTCTGCAATTGGTTTTTCTGAGTAAACGTGTTTTCCTTGCTTTAGAGCATTTTTAGAAACTTCATAATGATTAGAAATATCTGTTAGATTAGCAACTATATCTATATTTTTATCTAATAAAATATCTTGATAAGAGCTGTATATTTTTGTAGGAAAATTCTCTATAAATTTTTCCGCTCGCTCTCTATTTATATCAAAAACTCCTGCTAGTTGTATATTGGGATGATTGCTTATTGTAAGAGCATAGAAACTTGACACATAACCGCATCCAATGAACGCAACATTATATTTTCTCATAAGCTGATCTTCCTAGAGCTACTTAACTAGAAGGCTTTTTTGCGTCCTATGTAGGTAGTTATTTATCTTTCTTAACAAGCCTATTTTAATAGGGATTCCTTCTTTCATATATTTTTTCCTTAAAACCGAAGAACTATCACCTGGCAATCGAATATGATCACTTTCAGTTGAAGAATTTCTTAAAGAATGTAAAAAATTTTTGACTGTGTGTTGATAATCGGTACTTTGATCTATCTGATCAAGTTGTATTGCCTGTAAAAAAACGCCCCCCACTTCTTTACCATTTAATCTTTCCAAAGAAAGACCAGATAAGATTGAAACCATTAAGGACAAAGCCAAGCCTTTATATCCACCAGTAAGAGTAATAGCTCCTCCAGTATAATAATCTTCTGGATTTATGGTTTGTTTGCCTAATTTATCCACAAGGACGCCTGGAATTAAGTTTTCTTTACACAAGCGAGCTTTGTGAATTTTATGAAAAGGAATACTACTTGTTGATAAATCAATTACAAATTTCTCATAATCGTTTAATGGGAAAGCAAAAGCAATGGGATTGGTTCCTAAGAGACGTTTAATAGTATTAGGTAAACATACAGTAGCATCTTTTGAAACATTACCTGTTCCGCACATAGCAATCCCGATACAACCGTTAGATGCCATCATCTCTACATATTCTCCTAACCGTCCAATATTGTTAGTATTTTTTATCCAGACATTAGCAATCCCTTTAAGTTTGGCTTCAATACACGCCTCTTTAGCAGCTAAATACGCTGCATAATGACCAAAGCCTTTGCATCCATCCATCCAAATACCAATATTATTTCTTTGAATAATTACAGGTTCTGCCTTAGGGTCTATCAAATGGTTTTCAACCTCTTCTAAGCATAAAAGAAAAGCATTTATTCCATGGGTAGAGTGTCCTGTTAAATCAGCATTTACAACAATTTCAGCTACAATTTGAGAAATTTTTTGAGGTGTCCCCATTTTTTCAAGTAGCTTGCATATTTTATCTATCAAGGATTCATAGGAGATTAAATGGACTTTTTCACTCTTCATTATCCATTACCTCTTTCATCAACAGCAACAGCCTCATCTCCTAGATCCCCTGGGATCAGTTCTTCATGATGTTCTATAACTTTTCTAAAACAGGCGGCATATTCTTCAATAATTTCAGGGATATACTTCTTAAATGCAGGCACTGTAAATGACTTGATGTTCTCCGTAATAGGCAAACTTCCTTTTGACTGTCTTAAGTCTCGATCTGTATTTGCTATACGTGTTGGTTTACCATGACCATAAATATCACATTCATTAAGCATAGGATGAAGATGCAAGGGCTCTTTGATACAAGATCGAGTCCATGCATAATATCCCTCTGCTCTTAGAGCTTCTACAAATCTCGAAACGGATAATCCTCCTAGCTCTTCTGTGTGATAAATTCCATGAGGACAGTACCATCCACCCATACTACAACCAGAGTTTTTAGGAGGTCTATGCGCTTCAATACCAGGCAAGTCTTCTATTAAATCCCAGAAATAATTCATTGCACTGTCTACTTCTTTAATTCTCTCATCATAGTGCTGAAGCTG
>DASZIJ010000023.1:0-4413 GCA_035949155.1 Candidatus Rhabdochlamydia sp.
AAAAGAAGAAGTAAGAAAAATCCCCTAACAAAACAAGACAAAAAAAATAATCAATTCCTTTCCAAAGAACGTGCAATTAATGAAAATGTTATTGGTCTGCTTAAGCGATTCAAAATTTTAGCTGATCGTTATAGAAATAGACGAAAAAGGTTTGGTCTTCGGTTCAATCTAATTGCGGGCATTTATAATCTGGAGCTATGTTAATGGGTTTTGAAAGAAGTCTAATGATTGGAGGAATTTGATGAGATTGCTAGATACTTCGCCTAGTCAATTAGAAAATTACCTTAGAAACCTAGATCGGAGGTATAGAGAAGAGCCTATTATTACTGCAGCTCTTGATGCAAATGAAGAGCTAGACGATGAGAACTATACATATACTTGTGCAATTAGCTTAGAGCCTTTAGTAGACCCTGTACAAGATCCTACTGCAACAGGTACCAACCCAGTGCTCTATGAAAGAAGGGCTATTGTACGATGGTTAAGCAAAAATGCTATATCCCCTTATACTAGGCATCGATTAAGCATTTCTGAATTGCTGGAAATAGATCAAATGCTTCCAGAAGTCCAAGCAGGAATAAGAGAACAACAAGGGAGAATAGCAAGAAGAAGAGAAGAGAGAGAAGCTTCAAGAAATGTTGCAATCCCTTATAGAGTTTGAGAAGAAGAAGGCTTATTAGGACAAGAAATGAAAAGCTGATAGATGAAGTATCTTTTTTTAGCTTTTGCATTTTCTGGATATATCTCGATGAGAATACGAATCAAATAATGATCTTTTTTTCGTAAATGGATGTATCCATACTCTTTTATGATCAATTTCTTAGAAGAGGAGCCCAATTTTAGAATAAAGGATTTAGGTGCTGAAAGTTCAACTTTCTCTTTTGGACCCTTTGCTGATAGAATAGCTAGAAATTTTTTTTCCTGAGAATACAAATCTTTTTTAATAACAGAAAATTGGAGATCAGCTAATCTACGTACCTGCAAATCTTGCAGAGATAGATATTCTTTTTGCAAAGCTTTCATAGGTAAATAAGCAAAGGGTAGTATCATAGTGCTAAGTAAAAATAAGGCAACTAATAGCTCCAGTAATAAAAAAGGGTGTTTTTTGGATTTCATAATGCTTTCTAATCTACCCGTGAATGCTTTTTTTTGTATAGATTTGACAAAATATCTTTACACATAGTAGTCTTAATATTTTCTTAACAGAGATGGTAATATGCAATTACGTGGAAAATCTCTTTATAATTTGTTGCGAGTAAAACATAACAATAATCCTAAAGCTCAGGTTTTCTCCTGGCAGATAGAGGATTTGCGAGGGTTAACACTTGCTACTTTATTCACACGTTTGGGTAAGCTTGGTATTTTTTTTGATGAGGTAAGCTTTATAGAACAAGCTCAGCAATTTGATAATCCAGAGGAATTAACCGAGCATATATGGACAAAGGATGAAGAAGGCCAGGCTAAGTGTTATCTTTTGTTGTTTGAGCTGTGGCGTAGGCTTTTGCCAGAAAATCCACCTATTTCTTTGTTTTGCGATCAATTAGATTGTTTAATAGAGGCATATGATAGAGGGTCTTTGGTGGAGATCGATCAGCTGCAAGAGGCTTTAGAATCATTGGAAGATATTCTTGATAATGCAGTGGATAAGGAAGGGTCTGCAGAAGAGGTTTTCTTATATGTATGTAGCTACTCTGCGCATGATTTAGAAAGTTTTATTCTCGATTACATTGCTGATCAAATGATAGAAGAAAATTACGTTGGTGCTTCTGAGCTGTTAGATGGGTTTTCTTCCTATGTAATTCATAAAAAACGTTTTGAAGCGTTAAGAATCTGCTTATTTCTATCAACAGATACTCCATCTGCTTCTTTGATGTTCGATCGGTTTTTAGAATATTTACAAGAAGAACCGGATTTCGAATCTCTTTTGATTTTAATGGATTACTTAGTCTATCGCGGTAATCGAGAGATTTTCTTTAAAGTAGTCAAACAAGCTCTCCTTTCTATGCAGATAGAAGAACAATTTCAGGATGTGCTTGAAATGATGGCCGAATATTATCATTACATGGATCTAGAAGAAGAAGAAAGGCGTATTTCTCAGAGGAGTAATGCCCGAAGAGGTTTCCCTATAGAAACATCGCTAGACCGCAGGGATCCTATGTATTTGGAAATAGTCAAAGAAGCGTTAGAGAATGCGTAAAGGTTTGAAATCTAAATAGTCACAAGAGGTTAAGATATAGTGAACCCCACGAGCTGTGCCAAAAGGAAGTGCTTCTCTTCTCACATTATGTAGATGCCCAAACACGCAGTATTGAATCTGAAAATGTTCTAAAATTTCTGAAGCGCGCGAAGGCTTTAAATAAGGGCCAATGGGTGGATAGTGAGTTAGCGCAATACGAATACGTGCAAGGGGAGATAGCTGTTTTAAGCTTAGTTTTAACCGCTCTAGCTCTCTTAGAAAAATAACCTCTTGCTTTTCAGCTCTTTCTTCTTCTAATGTTTTTTGTAGAGGGTTTTCTCTAAATTCAATGTAGTTAGTAAATTGATATTCGTAAGTATCCCATAATCTACTACCACCTATGGCTACATCTTGCCACAAAATAGCATCATTATGAATACATTGAATGGAAGCTGGCATGGCTTGCGCAAGTTTTGCTTTTGAGTTCCACCAATAATCGTGATTTCCTCGTAAGATGATTTTATGCCCAGGCAGGGCATCTAGCCAGCTTAAGTCAATAAGAGCTTCCTTTAGACGCATGGCCCAAGAGATATCTCCTGGAATCAACACCAAATCTTCTTTTTCAATACAAGTTAGCCAATTAGCATAGATTTTATCGGTGTAATTTTTCCAAGCGGGACCAAAAACCTCCATAGATTTTTTAGGTGCACCAAAACAGAGATGTGGATCAGAAAGAGCCCAAATTTTCATCAGAGAGTAAACCCATCAGGAACTTTTGTTCCAGATGTTATGATGATAATCCCATCTCGAATATAAATACCACGATCTTTAAAAGTATCTAGATGATTTATAGCATTTGGGTTGGTCAATGTTACGTTATCACCGATAGTAGTATGTTCATCAACAATCACTTTTTTCAACACGCAATTTTTGCCGATAGAGCAAAATTGGGGCAAAGCACTAGACGAAGGAAAGGCACTAAGATTCCCCACCAAAACGCAGCTTTCAATGACACTGTCGGATCCTATTATCATTCGCATACCAATTACACTATTGGTAATTTGAGAAGCTTTGCTAATAGATCCTTGGGCAATAATGGAGTCACTTATTTTTGCCTCTCTAATTAAAGTACTAGGCAATTGTTGCGCAGTAGTAAAAATGGGTTTAGCATCAAGATGGTTTTCTTTAGTTAGGGCTAAATTTGCTCTATAATAAGAAAGAACAGTGCCAATATCCTCCCAATATCCATCATGTTGGTAGCAATAGGTGCCCCCCTTATTCACCTGTAATGGAATAAGATGCCTACCAAAGTCATCCCCCTCTTCTTTTAACAAATTAAACAGGACATTCCTTTTACATAGATAAATACCCATAGATCCTAAGTATTTGGGGCTTAAAGTTGGTTGGCTAAATCGTTTGAGAGTTATTGCATCAGAAGGTTTCTCAAAAAAGTCCAAGACTTCTCTTTTAGCAGAAATATTAAGTACCCCCATACGCTTTGCTTCTTCCTCTTCAACGCTCAAAGCAGCAATGATAAAATCGGCATTACTCTCCTCTGCAAAGGCAAATAGTTTATTAAAATCCATATTGTAGAGCTGATCTCCTGACAGAATTAAAAAGTACTCTGCAGAAGATGCTTCGAAATGCTCAAGACTTTGTCTAATAGAATCAGCAGTTCCTTTAAACCAAACTTTGCGCGCAGGTGTTTCTTCAGGGGATAGCAATTGAATATTGCTCTTATGAAAATGATCGAAATGGTAGGTTTCATAGATATGCTGTTGCAAAGAAGAGGCTAAGTACTGAGTAATCACAAAGATCGAGTCTAATTTGGCATGTAAGCAGTGAGAAAGAGGAATATCGATTAAACGATGGGTTCCACCAAAGCAAACCGCTGGTTTACAGCGCGTTTGGGTAAGAGGAAATAAACGAGTCCCTTGTCCTCCTGCTAGAATAATACAGGCGGTCTTTTGCGCAAAATCGAACTTATCCATGTAGTATCTAAAGTTGTATTAATTATTTATAGGATCAGATTTTAATAAATCTATTTAATCGTCTTTTAACAACTAATGAATTAGTAGGCAAGAGGGCTTGTTTTGTTTATATGAACCTATCTTGAATTGAATATTAATTTTTGCTATGATGCCTGATCTTTTTATTTTTTAACCAAAGACACATGACATGAGCAAACAAGGATTAAACGAAGAGCAATTTAAAATTCTTGAACCTCAAATGGGAAAATG
>DASZIJ010000024.1:0-11507 GCA_035949155.1 Candidatus Rhabdochlamydia sp.
TGTGGATCGCTTCACTCCTGTCAATCGACGAAATTCTTCGTCTTTAAACTCCTTCAAACAATCGTATCTCATGATTAAAGCCTGTTAAAATTTTAATCATTTTACAGATCTTCTATTGGTTATGCAAGAGATCTAATATAAAAATCGATAAACAAGTTTTTTTCTTCTTGGCAAAATACAATGTTACTATTTATTTTTCTTGAAAAGCCTTTGAGATACCCTTATTTAATTGAATGACTTTGATTATTCATGAACCGCAAAGCTTGAAATAATCAATTATTATGAAAAAAAGTGATATTTTTTTTTATGAAATATCAGAACCAACCCCTGTGCCATTTCTCAAAGTCTAAAGGTCTTAATCCATAACGAGAAATGTTTCCTTCATGTAAACTCATTAACTCAATCTCAACAACCTCGATAAATTTCATTTGATCTCTATCTGGAATCATGTCTTTTGCCTTCTTTCGAATAAAGGAAGTAGCTGACTTCTTATCCATTTTTTCACGAACAACACTTGCGACAGTTTCTTTCCTTAATGTCCTATAGCGAATGCGAAATGGGTCCGGATCTCCAAGAGTTTTTTGAGCAGCTGAGTATCGAAGACAGGATCGCTCGTAAGCCCAAGCAAACACTTCAACCAAAAGTTCAATCTGATTGAGTTCATAAACTCCCAAAAGAGCGTTAACATATATTTGTTCAGGGACATCAACAAAGGACAATGGACAAAGATTTTCTCGCATTAGTGGTAAATTAGCTGCAAGACGCGAAACCCTTTTATTGACATCTTCAAAGGGTTGCAGATAGGGAAGATGCACCATAAGAAAAAATGCCTGTTCAAATGGATTTTTTATCGCTTTAGCTGTATCAATGATTTGTTGAAAGCATTCACTAATCAATTGAGGCACTACAAGTGGCAAATATACTGATCCGGCAATCCCTACAGCAATCTGACGAAGAGCTCCACAAGACTGATCCTGGAGAAGATCATCAGCTAAAAGAGCATGAATATTTAAAACTGTATATCGATTAATCCCTATATCCACTGCTGAGTCTAACAAAAATTCAATAGCTGACTTGTGGTTTAAAATCATTTGAGTTTCTCTCTGCCCTTTACCTTCAGCAGCTTCTCCCAACTCCAATAATCGCTCTGTTTCCAAAAGGGAATAGGTATTTCCTTCTAGTCGACTTGAGTTCCATGATAAATCAATTAGCAACCGACTATAAATTTGACGAGCATATGTTCCCGCTGGTCGATCTCCATCTGTTGTGCCTAACGCAAATAATTTCTTTCTTAATGCCTCTGAAAGATACTGCGTTACATTTGGACGATATTGATCGAGAAATTCTCTTGAGTAACTCACATAGATTCTTTCCTGAATCGGACGGCTTACAGCCAAGTTAATGGACTGAGCAATAGTTGATAAAGGAAAGCAACTATCAAATTGTTCAGTTATAGATTTTTTTATAGCGGCTGGAAGATGAAATCTTCGTCCTTTAGTTCGCCCCTCAGCAACAAGACGCCCACTCTTTACTAAAGAAGCCAATTGATACTGTAATGTCCGACGAGGAGGCGGAGGGTTTAACCCTAAAAGAATTTCCTCTACTGAAGCCCCACTAGGAAATCTACCAACGATTTCCAAAATAAGATCAAGCTGCGTAATCTGCTTTGTCATAAATTATCCATTCTCTTAACAAATAGCATATTGCACAATAACCTATTGCGCAACATTTCTTTGCGCAATGAGAAAAAAGTTGCGCAATAAATCCCCTGATCCTAATAGAATATATAAATGCGTTACAAATCAGAAGACTCTAAAGATTTTAAGAATAACTAAGATAGATCCATTTTAAATGATCTAAAGCACAAAGATGTGGCCAGAGCCGGATTTGAACCGGCGACACAAGGCTTTTCAGGCCTCTGCTCTACCGACTGAGCTATCTGGCCATACGGATGAATCAAGAAAGATATAAAGCCAGATGATTTTTTGCAATAGATTGTTTATCTTTTATTAAAGTTTTGAGTGTTATTTTCTAATAACGCCATATCCTTTAAAATATTTAACGCCTCAGACATTTGCAAATCTTCTATTCCCCAATTGTGATTTACTGTTAAAGTATTTTCTTTTCCTTCTTTTTCTTGTTTTTTCACATCAAGAAATAGAGAAAAATTTTTATCGCGACTGAGCCTTTGACTGCTATTTACTGTTAGAAGAGATTCCATTTGATTCCAGATAGAAACCTTTTTCTGAAGATTTGGCAAATAATGTTTTTGAAACCAGTTGATTTGTTGAGGATTTATATCTATCAAAGGATCTATATACACCGATGGGATTCGATCGCATTTTAGAGGGTATTGTAAAAATCTCTCTCCCACATCATAAATAAAATACCGAGTAGGAACTACAATATTAGCTTTTACTCCTTCGATTTGCGTAGAGGTTCCCGAAACAGTGTAATATCTACCAACCGTTACTTTAAAAAAAGAAGGGGCTTTTTCCCTTGTCACAGTTTGAAATTGAATAGTGCCTTTTCCATAAGTTCTCTCATCCCCTATTACTAAGGCAACGCCATAGTCTTGTAATGCTTGTGCTACAATCTCAGCTGCGGAAGCTGAGAGTTTTGAAGTTAAAATAACAAGTGGCCCATCGTAATAATTTTTTCCATCTAACTCGCGTAAATATTGTATTTCTTCTTGAGCGTATTTAGATACAACGATCACCCCATTAGAAATAAAAAGGCCTGCAACTTTAACAGCTTGTGTTAAGAATCCACCAGAATTATCCCTCAAATCTAAAACTAAACCAAGCAGTTTGCCTTGCTTTTTTAACTCTCTTAAAGCAGATCGAATATCTGCTTCACAACTTGAACTATCTTTACTTTCATAAAAAGAAGGAAGCGTAAGTTTCCCAATAATCCCATCACCAAATGGCTCAAAAGTGTATTGCAAGCGATCTTGTTCCATAATGATTTTTTCTTTTTGTAGGGCTACAAAATAATCCACCTCTTGCTTATCTTGTATTCTTTTTAATCCTAATTCAATCTTGCGCTTATTCACGTTCTGTAGACAGTCTAATACTTGTTCATAAGAGAGCTGAACAATAGACTTTCCATCAATAGATATAAGCACATCTCCTGGCCTGATTTTACCCGCACGATAAGCCGGCCCCCCTTTAACCAAATCGCTAATGACAACCCCTTCAACAGACTCGGTCAATACTACACCAATTCCTTCGAATTGTTTTTCTAAACAAGTACGCATCTCTATAGCTTCTTTAGGACTAAAATAGCAGGTGTGAGCGTCTAGGCTTTTCGCCATAGCTTTGAGCACATGCATAGACATCTGTTCTTCTAAAGCGCTTTTAGTCAATTTTTTACCTTGAGCATCTACATCCAGATAAGCATCCTCTAAACGAGATAAACGCTTTTCCCATAAAGCAAATACCTTTTGAATATACGCAGCATCAAACGCTCTATTTGGATTTTGTTTCTTCTCAAACGCAATGATTTTTTGCAAATGGCTTTTAATCCTCATCTGCAGCTCCTCTTTACTACGGGGATAATCAGAGTAGATTTTGTGATTTATTGATTCTTCTGCTGTTTTTATAAGCTCTTTTTGCAGCAATACTCGATAAGCACGTTCTCTTTTAATGGAATTTTTTATGATGTTATTCAATTCCTGGAAAACTAAGAAGCAACCTTGTTTATATTGCTCTACCATTTGAGTTAGCAATTCGCGAGATGGATTAAGATAAGCGTCAATTTCATCAAAAAGTAAATAGTTTTTATTACTATCAAACTGTTCGATATAAATTCTTAAACTACGTTTAGCAAGTAATTCATTAAATTCTTTATGCTCCACATGATAACGCAGCATCTCTTCCATGTTATTGCGGATAGAAGAAACCATTATACCTGGTTTTTTAAAAGTCCCCGTATTACCGGATCCTAAAACCAGCCCAAGCAAACTTATTAAAAAAAATTTAAATATCTTCATCCTAATAACCCTTGTTTAATCTTTATTTATATGATAAGTCTAATTTTTAAAATTAAATTTCTCAATAAATGCTTAAGAAAGTTAGTTTAAAAAATTTTTAAACTAGATTTTTGATAATCTTTTTGCAAGAAATGTTGTTCCCAGTTATATTTTCTTCCATGTTGTATGCTAAGAAGTAGCAGAAGCTTTTTCCCAAGGCTTCTTTTTTTAATTAACTCGCTCAAGGAGAAGGGCAAAGATGCCAACAATTAATCAGTTAGTGCGTTTTGGACGCAAATCAAAAAGAAAAAGAGAGAAGTCCCCTGCTTTACAAAGCTGCCCTCAAAAACGTGGCGTCTGTGTTCAGGTAAAGACAAAGACTCCAAAAAAGCCAAATTCCGCTTTAAGAAAGGTTGCGTGGATACGCCTATCTAATGGAAAAGAAATCATTGCTTATATCGGAGGGGAAGGCCATAACCTGCAAGAGCACAGCATCGTACTTGTCCGTGGTGGAAAAGTAAAAGACCTCCCCGGTGTACGTTACCACATTGTAAGAGGATCTCGTGATTGTGCTGCAGTAAAAGATCGAAAACAATCTAGATCTAAATACGGTGCAAAGCGCCCTAAGTAAAGTAATCTTAGGATATCCAAATATGGAGATCCTGGCCCTCAACTGTCTCTTTTTTTAAAGTAAAAGAGTCAATCGTGGGCCGAGCAAAAACAGCTCAAGTGAAGATCATTATTTTGAAAGAAGGAAAATTATGTCAAGAAGACGTCGTGCTATTAAGAGACAACCTGAGCCAGACCCACATTATAAAAGTGAAGTTGTTTCTAAGTTGATTAATAAAACTATGATTAGCGGTAAGAAGTCTACTGCTCGCCGCATTGTCTATAATGCTATAGAAGCTTTTGCTAAAAAAATTAAATCCACCGATGTATTAAATGATTTTTTACAAGCCCTAGAGAATGCAAAGCCTTCTTTAGAAGTAAAATCTCGCCGTATTGGTGGTGCCACCTATCAAGTCCCTATTGAAATCCCTGCCGATCGTCGGACTTCAATGGCCATGACTTGGATTATCAACTATTCTCGCGCTAAAGCTGGAAGGTCAATGGAAGAAGCTCTTTGTGCTGAACTTGTAGATTGTTACAACAATCAAGGCACTACTATTAAGAAAAAAGATGATACACATCGCATGGCAGAATCGAATCGTGCATTTGCCCACTATAAATGGTAAAGGAGCTTTATGAATCAACGACCGGAAAAAGATAAGTTAGAAAGAGTACGTAACGTTGGCATCATGGCCCACATTGATGCTGGTAAAACAACCACAACTGAGCGTATCCTCTACTATTCTGGACGCTCTCACCGCATCGGCGAGGTGCATGAGGGTGCTGCAACAATGGATTTCATGGAACAAGAGCGTGAAAGAGGAATTACCATTACCTCTGCATCTACTACTGTATATTGGCCAGATAAAGATGGAGAAGATTGTAAAATTAATATTATAGACACCCCAGGGCACGTTGATTTTACAGTAGAAGTAGAGCGCTCACTTAGAGTTTTAGATGGCGCCGTTGCAGTATTTGACGCAGTAGCAGGAGTACAACCTCAATCAGAAACTGTTTGGCGTCAAGCTGAGCGTTATCATGTTCCGCGTATTGCATTTATTAATAAAATGGATCGCGTAGGCGCTGACTTCTTCATGGCTGTTGATTCTATGAAAGATAAACTAGGTGCCAATGCTATCCCTGTTCAATGCCCCATTGGTGCGGAAGGCAATTTTAAAGGGATGGTTGATTTAATCAAAATGAAAGCATATCTCTTTTTAGATGAGACTTTAGGTGCTAAATATGAAATAACAGAGATCCCAGAAGATCTTCTCTCTAAATGCCAAGAGATGCGCCAACAACTGCTTGAAGAGCTAGCGACGGTTGATGAAGAAAACGAAGAATTTATGACAAAGGTGCTAGAAAATCCAGCTAGTCTAACAGAAAATGAGATTCATGTAGCTATTCGCAAGGCGGTTTGTCAAAATCAATTAAATCCGGTTTTATGTGGAACAGCATTTAAAAACAAAGGCGTACAGCCTCTATTAGATGCGATTGTTAACTGGATGCCATCTCCTATTGATCGAGGGTTAATTAAAGGAATTAATGCTATAACTGATGAGCAAATGACTTTAGAGCCTAAAGATGATGGGCCTCTAGCTGCTTTAGCCTTTAAAATTACAACCGATCCTTATGTGGGTAGATTAACCTTTGTGCGTATTTACTCAGGTGTTCTTTCTAAAGGAAGCACTTTAATGAATACAACAAAAGACAAGAAAGAAAGGATCTCGCGTCTATTAGAAATGCACGCGAACCAACGCAAAGATCGTGATGATTTCTTCACAGGAGATATCGCAGCTTGTATTGGACTAAAATATACTAGTACAGGGGATACCTTGTGCAGTGAAAACTCCCCTCTTTTATTGGAAAAAATGGAGTTTCCAGAGCCTGTAATCTCTATGGCAATTGAGCCAAAATCCAAAGAGAACAGAGAAAGGCTTTCTGTTGCTTTGGGAGCGCTCTCTGAAGAAGACCCTACATTTCGCGTATTTACCAATGAAGAAACAGGTCAAACAATTATTGCAGGGATGGGGGAATTACACTTAGAAATTCTCCGAGATCGCATGTTTCGCGAGTTTTCTGTAGAAGCAAATGTAGGTAAACCAGAAGTTGCCTACAAAGAAACTATTACAAAGCCTTGCAAAACAGAAACAAAATATATTAAACAATCTGGTGGACGTGGGCAATACGCACACGTTGTCTTGGAAATAGAGCCTAATGAACAAGGTAAAGGTAACGAGGTCGTTAACAAAATCGTCGGTGGTGTTATTCCTAAAGAATACATCCCAGCGGTTATTAAAGGTGTTAACGAAGGACTTGCAACAGGTGTCTTGGCGGGTTACGGCCTTGTTGATGTAAAGGTTTCTATTGTGTACGGATCCTATCATGAAGTTGATTCAAGTGAAATGGCCTTTAAAATCTGCGGATCAATGGCTGTTAAGGAAGCTGCACGCAAGAGCTCTCCTATTTTACTCGAACCAATCATGAAGGTTTCAGTATCCACCCCAGAGCAATTTATGGGAGATGTTATAGGCGATATCAATCGTCGTCGTGGTAAAATCCTCAATCAAATTACACAAAAAGGAATGATTCTTATTGAGTCAGAAGTTCCTTTAAGTGAAATGTTTGGATATTCCACTCAGCTTCGTTCTCTTAGTTCAGGACGCGCTAGTTATGTAATGGAACCTTCTCATTTCGAGCGCGTTCCTCAAAAAATTCAAGATACAATTGTAAAAAAATAAAAAAAGTATATATGGCTAAAAAAGAAAAAAAGAAAATACGTATTCGCCTTAAAGGCTATGACCAACGCGTTTTAGACCGTGCTGTAATTGACATTGTCGAGACAGCAAAACGCACCGGAGCTAGAGTAGCAGGCCCTATTCCTCTGCCTACTAAAACACAGGGGTATACCGTCTTAAGATCTCCTCATGGTGACCGTAAATCTCATGAGCAGTTTCAAACACGCACCTGTAGTCGCACGTTGGAGATTCTAGATCCAACATTGGACACACTTGAAAAATTGAAAGTGCTTCCTGTTGCAGCTGGCGTACATATTACAGTTAAGCAATTACCTTCTACAGGTAAACCGGTTAAAGCTGCTTAAAAGGCAATGACTATAATCGCTTTTTGTTTTTAAGTGGATACAACATTCGTTGTATCCTTTTGTTGTTTGCTGCTTATTTTTCCTTATAAATAAAATATATATATTTATTTCTTAAAATTTAAAGGTCATTATAAAATTTCCATTTACCATTCTTTCTATTTCAACAGCGGCATTTATTATGCTTTACAGATCGAACAAAAAGTTATAATTATTTGAAAACAAATAAAAATACTTCAGGCTCGTTAGATGCAAAATTTAGTAACATTAGATTGAATGAACAAGGGTCATCTTCAACATATTCAGGAACCGTTATGGAACCAAAATTGATCTTAGAAATAAAATGCTTTAAAGAAAACACCAGCTCTAATCTGATTGACGCTGAATATTTTTTACAAAATAACTAACCGAAAATATATTCAAGGATATAATGGATAATTATATGATGGGTAGTTAGGTTCTGTTTCATAAAGAAGATTATAAGAAGGAGGGATTCTACGTACCAAGCGTTTGCTAATTACCCTATCCTCTTTTACAATCAAAAAATAATGTTTTTCCATAACAAGGCCATTGCCTAAGTCAATTCTTTCTATATATTGATACTCTTCTGCTCCATCTTCGCGTATGCAAATCGCATAAGGATCCCCTACCTGACATTGTATTTCATTAATGGAAACACCCATCTCAATCTCACAAAAACTTCTATCGGTCATTGCAAAATAAGAAGAATAACAACCTGTTAATAATGCCATACAAGTAATAGCTACTAATCGACTTTTTGCCATACACGTCCTTGAATAAGAGTACGAAATTGATCCGCTGTTGCATATTCTGCTCGCAGTAAATAACTTTGGTCTTCTTGTTTTTCATAAACTTCAAAGCCCTCAAAGCCAATCTCATTGATTCGAAATTCCCAGGCAATAATCTTATCATTGATTAAACCCTTACCTTGAATTTTACCTACTGCTTGGTTCTCTAAATCAATGATAAATTCTCCATGTTCCATATTAGAAATACAAAATTGATTACGCATCATATCGGTAAAACCCTTGATTTGTATCTCTTGCTCGCAAGAAATCTTGTTTGAGCTGTCTTTGTTTTCTATATTCCAACGAGTAAAAAAGGCAAGTTCTTCTGCTACCATGTTTAGTTGAATCGTTCCCTGCCCTAACCAAACACCTGAATTAAAAAGAAATGAATGTTGATTCATTAAAACATAAACCTTCTTCTATAAATACTTTGTAAAATTCCTAAAGCTGCCATTGTCGAAATTACTGACGATCCACCATAAGTAATCAATAGCAAAGGTACTCCAGTAATAGGTAAAAAGCCGCACATCATCCCCATATTGATAACCATATGTACAGCTAAATAAGCTGTAATCCCTGCAGATAGCAAGCGTCCAAAGTCATCATTTGCTATTGCAGTTACCTGAAATCCAAAATAGATCAATCCAGAAAAAAAGAGCAGTAAGAAAAACACTCCTATTACACCAAATTCTTCAGCAAAAGCAGCAAATACAGAATCTGTATGAGCAGCAGGTAACCATTGTTTACCAGAAAAATCGCTATTACGCCAACCACTACCGCTCCAAGACCCTAATGCAGTAGCTGTTTGAGAAGCCCTTTGATGGTAGGTGTTTGGATTAAGTCTTTCATATTGATATTCCTTTAAAATCTTAGTTGCATAAGGGCGGATCTGTTCGTGGGATAAAATATTTAAAAAAACCAGACTCACACAGCCTAAGGCAAATAATGCTAAACAGGACATGATTTTAATCACTTTTTTTCGCACTCCTCCTAAATAAAATAAGATAAGTGCAATAGGATATAAAACAAGAGCTGTGCCTAAATCAGGTTGTTTTAAAATCAAAAAAAAAGGAACAAGAACAATTAGTAAAGCTTGATAAGGAATGCGCATATATTGGACATGTCGCTTATGATTTTCCAAATATAAACTCAAAGCCATTATCACCACTAATTTTGCACCTTCAGATGGCTGTATATCAAAAGGAATGCCAGGAACCCTATACCATCTTTGTACATTATGTACTGTAGGAATAAAAAAAAGCCCTATCAGTAAAATAAGTACTCCTAAATAAAAAAGCCATACCCATTCTTTAAATTTACGATAGTCTAATGCAGCAATTATAAAATAGACAATCCAGCCAATAATAAAAAATCGTATTTGCTTCATGACCCATATGGTAAATATGGTAGTCTCTTCTTCATCGAAATTAGCACCGGTCATAGAAGCAATAACCAGTATGCTAATTACCATTAAAACCAATATAATGGGAATCATTCTAAAATCAAGGCGACTTAAATACCGATGATCCCACATAATTAGCTTCTTTAAATATATCTATTGGACACAAATTACGTATTTGATCCAATTTTTGTCTAGGAGAACCCCTATGGATCTACCTGTTAAACCAAAATTTGACTATATCCATTTTGCAACAATTGATTCTACAAATAGTTGGGCTAAAAAAAATACTGCTCTTTTAAATCAGAATCATATAAGTGTTATTACAGCTAATCAACAAACAAAAGGATATGGTAGATTTAAACGTAGTTGGATTTCTCCTCCTGGAAATATTTATGCAACCCTATTTTTTACACTTCCTTTAGATTATCCTTATCTTATAAATCTAGGACAAATTCTAGCACTAGCTTGCAACCATGTTTTGGAAAACAAAGGGTTTTCTCTACAATTTAAATGGCCAAATGATCTCTTGCTCGAAAAGAAAAAAATAGCAGGCATTTTAGTAGAGGTACTTCATTCTAAAAAACTACAAATTGTACTTGGAATGGGCCTTAATGTAAATATGAACGAAGAGTATCTGAAAAAAGTTGATCAAAAAGCTACCTCTTTAATGTTGTTTAGCAAAAAGACATGGGTACTAGGCAGTATTTTAAATCCTATTTTATATACATTTTATAACTATCTCAGATTGCTTTCTTCTTCTGGGTTTACTCATTTTCAACCAATCTATCAAAAACTGCTTGCTTTTCAAGGTGAAGAAATTATCTGCCAATTGGGAGATCAAAAAATGCAAGGAATTTGCCACTCTATAAATCCTGATGGTACATTGAATTTACAGCTCTCTTCCGGTTCCATGATTTCCCTTAATGCTGCAGAAATCTCTACTTCCTAAACACATTTAAAAACAGACAAAAGATTTAGTACAGCAATTAGTCTTTGTTTTCATCGAACTTATTTTTTCTATGGACTCAGATGGATTTTTTCATTCTAAATAGCTTAAAAATTGCTATTAAAAATAAAAATATATAGAATGCCAAGTAATCTTTTTCTAAGGAAGGCATATATGAAAGTATCTAGTTTACAACAGTCAGCGGTTTCTTCAAATAACAATCAAATAGAAAGAGCGCATTCTACTTCAATTGCAAATATTGCAAGGAATCTCAATAGAGTAGCTCTTCCCATTATCGCTATTGCTGCTTTTGCAAGTGTTTTATCGGTTGCTTCGTTTGATTATAATTCCTGTATTGCAGAATGCAATGCTACTGCTCGTACAGAGGCTCGATATGATACCTGTATGAAATTACTTCAAGAGAAATTGCTCTTATCCATTTCAACGTCCTGGGAGCTATGTAACGGCCCATTGTCTAATATGGAAATGTCACTTAAAGGAGGACAGATACATTTAAAACGCATTAATTAACGCCAGTTTAACGTAAGAGCTATCATAACATATTGAAAAAGAGCCTTTTATCGTTTATGGTATTTTTGATTTACCCTAAAAATCCAAAAACAAAAAAGGCTCAAAATGGATGAACTAGCAATTATTGAATTATTTTG
>DASZIJ010000025.1:0-28867 GCA_035949155.1 Candidatus Rhabdochlamydia sp.
GCCAAAAATTTGACTTGCTTCCTCTTTTGAATAGCCTTTCTCTATATAGTCGAGTGCTTTTTTTCTTAAATCATAGGAATATGCCATATGTAAGTATTATACTTCTTTATCATGAAAGTTTAAAGTTAAATTACTATATATGGAGAATGGTTTTCTTTAAAAGAATTATTTAACTAGAAACAATTTCTTCAGAAATAATAAACCTGTTTTTTTCATAAGTTTTCTAAAAACAGCACAATTCCCATGAGGACTAGAATCAAATCCTACTTTTTGTAAAAAATTAAACAAATTTTCAAAAAAAAGCGTGCAAATTAAAAAAAGACCTCTATCATTGCAGAGTAAAAAATACACTCAATCACAGTATAATGTTGGATTAATGTCTAACATCGGCTCATTCGATGTTTTAAAGGTATAGATCAAGGTCATTAGAACTCAAATAAGAAAGACTTGATTTACCAAAATAACTGTAAATAAAAACCCATCAATCCATATTTCTCTTTCTTAATCTTTTCTGTTAATTAGCAATGTAGCGATATTTTGTATTAGGGCCTTTTCCATGTCGTTCTAGTTTACCAGTTTCAATCAGTTTATTTAATGCCCTACCTGCAGAAGTTCGAGGTATATTTAGTTGATGAATGATGTCTGCTGTTGATATTTCATCGGATATTTTAAACAGGCTTAATATGAGTGCTTCGATATCTTCTTGAACAGTCTCAGAAAGGATTCTTGGTAAAATACATTTTACAAAATTCGTCCCTTCTATTACTTCTGGAGGAAGTAATCCTTCTTTTCTATAACTTTTAAAAAGTGTGATGAACCCCGAGCCCATTTTTTCTATGTATTTGGCTTCCCATAAAATTTTTGCAATGCTGGTATTGCGGACATATGTGATCCCTGACTCTAATTCCGAGGTGTCGATAGGACCTGGTAGCCCTCCAGGGCTGAAAAATTCGATCCGATCAGAATAAATAGATATCTTGATAGGAGCATTAATATGGTAGTTTCGATGTAAAATGGCATTCATCAATACCTCACGAATAGCAATTGGAGGAATTTCCCAGTGCTCTTCCCTCTTTCTTTTTTCAATTTTAAAAGATTTATTTATTCGTTCCATAATAAAATCGAATGATTCATCAAATTGTTCGAAAAGGGTTCCCTTGCAAGTTCTTGAAGAAATCGCTTCTCGATCTTTGAAGTTGGAAAAATGACAGCAAAGTATATATGCTTCAGAAAGAAATTGTTGAGGGGATTTACCGAATAGTAATATTCCTGCAGTCGTAACATAGTCAGTGTTGTGTTCTTTTTTAATGATCTCGTATGATCGTAAGACAGTTTCAGTCAAAGCAGATGTAATGCCATTGCGTCGATGATCTAAAAAATATTGAATTTTGGTATTATCAAGGTCTTCAATGGTAGTATGATATACAGGAAGTTGATCGTAAGAGATACCTCGTGATTGCCATTTGAGCTCCTCAATTATATTGGCATCAGCTTTAACAGTTGATCTACCAAGTCGTATGAAGGTTCCTTCTGAAAGACTAAGCGATTTTTGATAATAAGGCTTATTTGTTCCTGAAGAAACTTCAATAATTAAAAGAACTTTATCGTTAATTCTTTGTTGGTAGATGAGTGGAAGGATAGGCGGTGTGCATGCTTTATAAATGGCATGATCGAGCCATTCCATAGCTTGATGCGCAGTATCTTCGGGGATTCCTTCAATGGTCCCATCATTTTTGACGCCGATTATAAGCTTTCCACCTTTTGCATTGCAAAATCCGATGATGGTTTTAATGATTTTTGCGTTATCTGGAATGATTGATTTAAACTCTAACTTTGAGGACTCTTGACCTGAATATTTCATATAGTCTCCTATTGATCCAATATTAACATTTTGGGTTGATTGGGTCAATTAATATAAGATTAATCGACCCAATCAACCCAAAATTATAGCTTGGGTCAATTGGTATTCAATTACTTAACTTACTTATACCATGAGAGATGAGATAAATTTAAATAAAACATAGCTCCTTTTATCAAAGGACCGAGGAGCTATAGTGGGAGGTTTTAAAATTAGAACCCAAATGGGAGGGAACTGGATTCGCTAGATAGCTGTTGATAGCCGTCTTCGCAAGCAGCTTTGATTAAATCTTGTAATCCTTCAGGGTCATTGGGATCTAAACACTCTGGTTTAATTTTTATTTCTAGAAGCTCTTTTTCTCCATTTAGCACAACTGTAACGAGGCCAGCTGAGCTTTTACCTGTTACTTTTTTGTTTTGTAACTCACTGCGCATTGTTTCGAGCTGTTGCTCCATGAGCTTTGCTTGCTTTTTTGCTTTTGAATAACCACTGCCCATATAAATTATAACTCCTTTTTAATGACAGCTTCTAATTCTACAGCAGCAAACCGCAATAAGGTATCATATCGACTTTGATGTGTAGAAGGAGATGCGGGGGTAGATTTTGATTCTTGAATAGTAGGGGAAGGTAAGGGTTTTACCTTCTCTATTGGTTTAATTACCGGGTCTAATGGCTCTGGAGAAGGAATAGCTGGTATAGATAGCTTAGACTCTAATTGGATAAGGCGTTGTACAAGTGTAGAAGAGTGAATACGGTACTTAGAGCGAATGATATATAATAAGATGGTTTCAACTAAAATTTGTTTTACAGAGATTTTACTAATCATTTGTTGCCAATGAATCAGATAATCTAAAATATCCAAGCACTGTTCTAAAGCGTAGTAAGTAGCAGATGTTTTGTAATAACTGTGCTGATTTCCAAATAAACAAATAGGAAAACGATCTAACTTATATTGAATTAAATTGCGGTAATGCTGGGTGAGTTGGTTGATAAAATAATAGAGGTCTTTACCGCTTGAAAAGAGATCATGAGATAGCTCAAAAGCAACTTTAAGATCGTACTCTTCTACGGCCTTATCTAACTTAAAAAAGATAGATTTATCAATCAAAGCAAAAGCAGAAGTGGCATTTTTTACAGTAATGCAAGAGTTATCAAAACAGATGAGTTGGTCAAGCAGAGATTCTGCATCGCGTAGCGATCCATCAGATAATTCAGAAATCAGAAAAAGAGCTTCTTCTTCGCAAGAAATTCCTAGGTTTTCTAAAATTTGTTTGAGTTTTTTAACAATTAATTGAGGAGAGATACGATTAAGATCAAACCGTTGACAACGACTAATAATAGTTGGAAGAACTTTATGTGGCTCTGTGGTAGCAAAGATGAATTTAACAGTAGGAGGAGGTTCTTCGAGAGGTTTAAGAAGAGCATTAAAAGCCTCTTTCGTCAGCATATGTACTTCGTCGATAATATATATTTTATATTTGCCATGAGTTGGAGCATAACCAATTGTCTCATTCATTTGACGGATATCATCAATGCCTCTATGAGAGGCTCCGTCAATTTCCAACACATTCAAAGAACAATTGTTTAAGACATCTAAACAAGAACTACATTGATTACAAGGCTCAGCCTCTGCATTGAGGCTCTGACAGTTCAACGCTTTTGCTAAAATCCGTAAGAGAGAGGTCTTACCTGTACCCCGTAATCCACAAAAAAGATATGCATGGGCCAATCTTGAGTTATAGAGAGCGTTTTTTAAGGTGGTGACAATGGCATCTTGCCCAAGCACATCAGCAAAAAGCTGCGGTCGATATTTTCTATAAGAAATACTCACTAAACCCTCTAGCTATAATAACACTTTTATTATCATACAAAAAAAGCATTTAGAAGACAAAGGGATCGTTAAAGAATTGAGGGAATATACGAAAATAATTTTTACCCCTAGAAAAGATAGTTATTAATTGCTAAGAATCTGTTATAATGGAAAGGATGAGTTCAAAGGGAGTTTTTAAGGTCTAAACCCCTTATGCAAGAAGCAGAAATTGAAGAAAATCAATTAGATTCATGTGGATGGCGAAGGTGGTTTAAAGGCCATGACTTTGCCAAACGTCTTATCCTGTTTTTACTTTTGCTCATTTCTTTGACTTTTTTCATTAATAATCGAGAAGTTTTAATTGATCTACCTGAAGTTGGTAGTCTAGCTCCGCGCTACGTAAGCGCTCAAATCGCTTTTGATTTTCCAGATCTTGAAGCCACGAGAATGCTAAAGCAAGAGGCTGTAAGAGACATTGCTTCCTTCTATCGCATAGATGAAAATCAGATCCGTAGCTATCGCAAAGAATTAGAACTTTCTTTAATTCAAAATCCGAATTGGCGTTCTAAATTAAGTAGAAGCACGTTTGACAATCTTTATACCGTTTTAGATCGATTAGAAGAGATTTTAATTCAAGCTCATTTTACCGATCAGCGTACCTTGAATAAAATGCATGGACTTGACATCCCCACTAAAGGAATCTCTGTTCTTTCTCTAGCTAAAGAAAATATAGAAGAGCAGATTCTGCCTGGTCGGTTTTGGCAGAAGCTACAAGAGAGTCTAAAAGAAATTGGTCATTTAAATGCAGAAGCAATTGATTTTATTCTTGCACAATTTTCTAAGCAGTTTTGGCTTCTTCAAGAAGATCTCTCTTTAGAGCGCAGTATTAAACATAGTATTCAAGATCGAGTCATTCCGCGTTATACCCATATTGAACCAGGAACTCAAATTATTAAGGTAGGAGAAAGAGTCTCTCAACGCCATCTAACAATGTTAAAATCTATGAAGCATGCATTAGCAGAATCTCGAGATCTATGGGCTTTTAAGACGTTATTAAGCAGCTTTTTGGTAGCACTCTCCTTATTGATTTCAGTCATTGCATTCTTAAATATTTTTTATCACAGCGTTCTGCAATCAACACGTAAGTTAGCTCTTTTGGTGTTAATTTTTATTATGACTTTAATTTTTTCTTCCTTAGTTGAGCATTTGCTGCTATCTGAAGAAAATCATTTGATTGAAGTTACTCGTATTCCTATTTTAGTACCTTTTGCCTCTATATTAATATGCATTTTATTTGAGACCCAGCTAGCCTTGATCATTTCCTTATTCCTTTTATTTTTATTTTCAGCGGTTTTAGCGGTAAATTATATCCCTTTTATTCTAATCAATTTTATTGCGGTACTTACTACTGTCTTATTTACGCATAATCTCCATAAGAGGAAGCAAATATTCTCTGTTTTTGGCAAAGTTTGGCTATCCATTCTTTTACCTATACTTGGTTTAAATTTAGCTAAAAATGCCTTATGGGGGTTTAATTTAATTTCAGATGTAATGAGCTGTTTTATATTTTTATCTGCAATTGCTATTCTTACCGTTGTTCTATTACCTATTTTAGAAAGCTTATTCCATGTAACAACAGACATGAGTTTAATGCAGTATATGGACCCTAATCATGAATTATTACATCGCTTGAGTTTAGAAGCTCCAGGGACATATCAGCATTGTTTAGTTGTAGGACATTTAGCAGAAGCTGGGGCTAGATCTATTGGTGCTAATGGACTTTTTTGCAGAGTAGCTACTCTATATCATGATATTGGTAAATTGTTTAACCCTCATTACTTTACAGAAAATCAGTTTGGAGGATTTAATATCCATCAACTACTCACTCCTATGGAATCAACGCAAGTAATTATTGCTCATGTGCCAGAAGGGGAGACATTAGCTCGTAAACACCATCTCCCACAAGGGTTTATTGATATTATTCGAGAACATCATGGGACAACAATGGTCTACTATTTTTATTGTAAACAAATGGAGCAAATGGGTAGTGATGCTAATAAAGTGAATGAAAAGCTTTTTCGTTACCCAGGTCCTAAACCGCGTAGTAGGGAATCAGCAATTATCATGATTGCTGATACGATAGAAGCAGCTTCTCGTTCTATGGAAGAGCTTACAGAAGAATCTATTACCGATATGATTGATAAGTTGATAGATGAAAAAGCTGAGGATGGACAGTTTAATGAAGCTCAACTAACATTCGAAGAGTTGGGGAAAGTAAAAAGAGCAATCATTAAGTCTTTAATTGTTACACGTCATCTGCGTATTAAATATCCTTCTAGAAATTAGGAACTATTTTAAAAGTTGTCCAAAATCAATTACTTTATCAAAATAATCCTCATCTAATACGCTCTCTTCTACTCCATTTACATGAATTAAAACAGGTCTAATGGAAAAACGCCTAGGAACTTTTAAACGTTTTATTTTCTCTTCCATCTCCTTAATAATTTTTAGTCCTATTGAATTTTTATAAAATTTTACCTCACATATATATAAATTATTAAAACGTGTTTGAATCATATAATCAATTTGGCATCCAGCTTGCCTTGTAGTACGATTCTGAAAAAAAGGGCCATCCATTACAATTTCTTCAGGAGGAATTCCTATCATATTCCAAAGAATTTTGCGATTATGAGAGATAAGGTTTTCAAATTGCAATCCCATAACAGCATCCAATGCTGGAAGATTATTTAACATTGCATGTGTAAATATGCCCTTATCGATTTTTGAATGGTTCGGAGCGATATATTTTAGATAAAATCTCAAATAATTATCACTTAAACGATAACGGCTCAATTTACTTTCTTTTCCACTTTTTAAATGCCATGCAAAATCTCTTTGTACAAAACCAGCTTTTACAAGTTCATCAAGATGCTTAGTATATGTTCCTCCTTGGTTTTTCTTTAGATCTTTGCAAATTTGTACAAGATCCTTGGGAACATTAGCTAAGCAACTAACGATTTCCTTGTGACTTGCAGTGTTTCGAGAAAAGAGATCTGAAAATATTTCTTCAAATTCTTGCACGAGTAGACCTCCTCTTGTAAAACATAAATCTCGGATATTTTGCTCTGCAGGGAGATCTGGTCTAATTTGTTCAAGATAGAGGGGGACTCCTCCAGTAATAGAAAGAAGTTTGAATTTCTCATAAGAAGAGATCCTCTTTTCTTTGGGATGCCAGAATGCATTACAAGCATTCAATGGAAGCTCTTCAAGAACCAAGTCAATAGTAACTCTACCGACAAATCCTGTATTGCTTAAAATATTTTCTTCAATCCAAGAAGAGATAGAGCCGCATAAAATCAGAATTAGATGGGGGTTTTTGCTAAAATACATATCCCAGGCATTTTTTAATTTTCCTAAAAATTCAGAATCTTTACTGCCCATCCAGGAGATTTCATCGAAAACAATTAAAACATGCCCTTTTTGAGTATGCTTGGAAAGATGCCAAAAAATATTTCCCCAATCATCTGGTTGAACACCAGGCAATTCTAATCTTGAAAGTTGGCGAACAAATTCATCGCGTTGTAATTGAGCTGTCGTTTTACGGCTTGGTGGAGTGCCAGTAAAGAAAAAGCTTTTTATCTCTTTGCCAAACTCAGCAAGAAGCCTGCTTTTCCCAATCCTTCGACGGCCTCGTACTACAATGAGACTAGCGCTGTTTTTTTCAGAAGTCCTTTAAGCCTAGCCATTTCAGTATCACGACCAATAAATTTAGATTGTTTCATTTGGCCTCCTTTTAAACCTAAATTATATAGAAAATATTCTTAAAAATCAATCTGCAAACCGACAAATGTCGATTTGCAGACAGTTTTTAAATGGCCGAATTTTCTATTTACTAATTAACAATTTTTTTTTATTTTAGGATAAATTAGTATCTTAAGATAAGGAAGGATGTATTAAAAAATATCTAGTGCTATTGGGTAGAGTATTTTATTCTGCCATTTTTATTTTGGCTTCTTTTGGGCATTTTACCGCTAAAACTATAAAATTTGCTGCAAGTCAAGGTGTATTATTTGCGAATATACTTGTCCCTTTCTCAGGATTATTAGCTCTTGTAGGGGGATTAAGCATCCTTTTAGGTTATAAAGCGCGTTGTGGCGCTTGGCTATTAGTGATATTTTTAGTTCCTGTTACTTATATGATGCATAAGTTTTGGACAATTTCCAATCCCATGATGCATGATATGCAGCAAGCGATGTTTATGAAAAATACTGCTCTACTGGGTGCTGCTTTATTAATTACACATTTTGGATCAGGACCTTTAAGTTTAAATAAGTAAGACTCAAGGATTCTTTCTATATCTTTTACTTAGAGATTTTTGTAGATAAGGTAATAGAAAGCTCTTAGGAATAAAATGGCTTAAGAAAATCATCAAACGATATCTTAGATCGATGATTTGCACTCTTTTTCCTTGTCTTATTTGTTTAAGGATCAAGCGTACTGCTTTTTTACAAGATAGGGTAAGGTGATCTGGTTCCTGAGGAAAATTCTGTGAGGCTTTTTTACGAAAATCTGTTGCTATTTGTCCAGGACAGACGGTAAGTACACGAATATGATAAGCAGATAGCTCTATGTCTAGAGCTTCTGAGAAGTGATAGACAAATGCTTTACTAGCTGCGTATATAGAAAAATTAGGATAGGAAAAAAAAGCAGCAGCGGATGAAACATTTAAGATCAACCCTGGTTTTTTAGCTTTTTTTAGTGCTAAAGCAGCTTCTATAGAACACTCCATAACGGCCTGTATATTTACTTGGATCATTTCCTGGGATAGTTTTAAAGGTTGCTCTATAACAGAACCATATAAACCAAATCCTGCATTGTTAATCACAAGGTCAGGACAGAGCTCTTGAATCAGTGTGCTAAGAGAAGCTCTTTGATCGGCTTGGCTCAAATCCACCTGCACAGTTCGAATCGGTGTTTGTATCTCTTTAGCAAGAAGTTGTAATTTTTGCCTATTTCTGCCAACTGCAATTAAAGAGATGTTCTTTTGGGCTAATGCATGACATAAAGCTTTTCCTAACCCAGATGTGGCTCCAGTAACTAGAGCTAAGTCATAATTCATACAATAGATTGCTTAAAGCTTTTTAGTAGAGTATTCAAATGTGTTTGACATTGGTCAATTCCTTGTTCTAATGAAGAATAAGACTCCAAATGAGTAGATAGGTATATTTTTATTTTAGGCTCTGTTCCTGAAGGGCGTATAATTAAGCGACTCTGGTCTTTTAACCCAAATACTAATACATTAGAATAGGGCAACTCAAGGGCTTCTTCTTGCTTAAGATCCAGGGTAAAGCGTATTCTTTTTTGATAGTCCTCTATATAGAGCACATCTATTCCAGCAATTGTCTTAAGAGGGTTTTGTCTTAAGTGCTGCATCATTTCTCCCATCTTCTCCATTCCTTCCTTACCAGGCGCAAAATCCATAGAAAATTGCTTTTCTTGAAAAAGACCATATGTTTGATAAATCTTTTCTAAACGATCTTGAAGGGTTTGATTCTGTCTTTTTGCATATAGCGCAATTTCTGCAATTAAACAAGACATGACAATAGCATCTTTATCTCTCGCATGCGTACCGATTAAATAACCATAAGATTCTTCAGCGCCAAATAGGAAATGATAGCTTTCTTGAGATTTTTCCCATTTATGAATTAGTTCACCAATATATTTAAATCCAGTAAGAACTTCCATATAGGCAATCTTATAGCGCTTTGCAATGCTTTTTAAAAGTTGAGTTGAAACAATGGTTGTAACAATCGCTGCTCTATCTGACATTTTATGTTCTAAGCTCAATACTTGGGAAAGGTAGTCTGCACAAATAGCTGCTACTTGGTTACCATCGAGTAAAATAGGTTTGCCATGGTGTAAAACTGCAATCCCTATCCGATCTGCATCAGGATCTGTTGCGATTAAGAGATCAGATTTAGTATCTAGCATATATTTTAGACCCATAGTAAATGTTTCTTTATACTCAGGGTTTGGAAAAGCAACAGTGGGAAAAGAGCCATCGGGTTGACATTGTTCTTTGACTAGATAGATTTGATCAAACCCCCACTGTGCTAAAGCTTGAGGTACGATAGTGCTGCCTGTTCCGTGCAGGCTTGTATAGGTAATCTTCAGATCTTTACCTGTTTGATGGTCTTGCTCGGGAAAAATCTGTAGAGGAGCTATTGCTTGTAAATAGGACTGGTCTAAAGAATTACCGATTTGTTGGATGACTGGGTTAGAAAGGTTGCTTAAATGAATTTGTGAAGGTTGCGATATTTTTTCTACTTCTTGCATGATACCTGTATCATGTGGAGATACAACTTGACCACCATCGCTCCAATAGACTTTATACCCGTTGTATTGAGCAGGATTATGAGAAGCAGTAATCATAATAGCAGCATCTGCTTGCATAAAACGACAAGCAAAGGAGATATAGGGAGTCGGTCTTAGTTCATTGATTAAAAAGACTTGAATTTGATTAGCCGCAAGCACTTTTGCAGTTTCTTCTGCAAATTCTTTAGAATGATGTCGGCTATCAAATCCAATGACAACTTTTCCTGTTTTTTTTTGTTGATTTAGGTAGTTTGCTAGACCTTGGGTGGCTCTTTGAATGGTATAGATATTTAGACGGTTGGTTCCTACCCCCATCAGCCCTCGCATACCTCCTGTTCCAAAAGAGAGATCACAGAAAAAAGCATCGATGAGCTCTTGTGGCTTTTGCATGAGCAAACGCACTTGGTTTTGCGTGTCAGAGTCAAAAGGACTATTTAGCCAAGCCTCAGCACGTTTTTGAATATCTGCCGGAATTGCCATGTATTACCGATTTTTAAGAGTCTAATTGTTTTTCTATTTCTCCAAAAGAGATCAAAGGTGCATCAGCGTGATTTATCCCTTCGCAGCGTATAGCCTCTTCTTCCCAGTCTTTTTTTGTTTTTAAATTTTCTAGCCACCAAGGAAATTTGCGGCATTGTCTAGGTCGAGCAGAATAAATTTGGCAACTCTTATCTTTTAAAAACACACAATCATAGCTGCGGTAATCTTCTAGAAGCGATAGCCGCCCTGCTACTGTACGGGTATATTTTTTTATGCACTCTTCAAAGCTTATCTGTAAAAATTGCGCGATCTCTTTTACTTCACTATCACTTACCCAGACATATCCAGGAGATCCTGTACAACATTTACCACATCCTGTACAACAAAAACGCAAACCCTCTTTATACCATTTTTCAGACATTGTTAACCTTAAAATAAGAGCGGGAAGTAGGTTGCCAGTTATGGTTAATGATTTTAAAGCTCTCAACCCAGAATTCCTTTTCATGTAATTCAATCAAATTCCAGGAACCGGTTTTTTTTTCTATAACAGATCCACTATCTAGGATAATAGGTAAACCACTTTGTCTAAGATCTGCAATACAATGGCGGTGGGTATGCCCATGTAGGTATAAATTAACCTGAGGAAATTCCTTAATGAGATCACATAAAGCCTCTGATCGCTTAAGACCTTTTTCAGGAGCCTCATTATAAATTAGAGGAAAATGATTCAAAATCAATACACTATGATCCTTGGGTATTTGTTTTAAAGCTTGCTTTAGCCTCTCTTCTAGCTCTGCTGAAAAAAGACCATAACACGCAAAAGCAGGGGTGGCTATAGCGGTATCTAGAACGATAGCAGACCATTTGTTTCCTATTTCAACGACTGTTAGACCATCATCTTTTAAATTGCATGTAGATTTGGAAAAACAAGATGGGAAAAAACGGTAATAGGTTTTATGGGCAAAAGCGGTTTTTGTATATTGATCGTGATTACCCGGAAGAAGTAATACTAAAAGACCTTGTTCCTCTAGTCTTTGAATAAAAGCCTGTGCCATTAAAAATTCTTCTTTATCAGAGGTAGTGGTTAGATCTCCTGTAACCAGTACCGTAGAAATACCTAGCTGTTTAAAAAGCAAAGGAAGTGTTTGTATATTTTTAAAACAAAATTGAAGACGTCTACGTAGATAAAAATTGGCGTTTCCTATCCATCTCTTAGAAAAGAATTGATTCATTTTCCAAGAGGGCTTTGCAAAATGTAGATCTGAAATATGAGCGCAGCGAATCATTTACGGTCCTAAGTACTTTAGCCGTTAGATTAACAGATCTTTAGAATTCTTCTCTATAAAACTTAAAAAGAGTAGGAAGTTAAAAGAATTATTTTTTTTTAGCTCCATTGCGATTTAAAATCTTTTGTTGAGCAAGATTTTGTTTGATAGTTGTTTTTATCCAACGAACACCTTCAACGTGAGTGTGTGCTGGTTGGGCATCGGTTGTTGTAATGCCAATTCCGGGTGTCGTGCGTTTAGAATTCTTAGTATTATGTCTGGCTTTTTTGATTTTCATGTGCCTTGTAAAAGAATCCATTAATTCTTTTCTTTTTTGCAGGATTTTTTTAGGGTTTTTTACAGGAGTGGCTTCTTGAATGACAAGGGTTTTTTGAGCAGAGCGTATTTCTTTTCTTTGTTTTTTACGATTTTTTAAGGAGAGTTGATCTTTCATATATGAGCCTTGAATTAATATATTGCTCTTAAATGTCTACTCTATTTTTTCATTTATTTATTTTCAATTTATAACTAAGTTTTTTGCAAAACAAGCCTAGGCCTTTAGGAACCTAGGCTTGGCAAGATTTTTTATTCCTTTTCAGGAGCATTACCAATCAAAACTTCTGAAAAAAGAATAAGGGTGGCTGTTGATACAGCGCATTGCAGGGCAGATCTTAAAACCTTCAATGGATCAACAATACCGCTTTTTAAAAGATTCTCTACTTTCCCTGTTAGGGCATTTAATCCAAATTGTGACTCTTTATTTAGAATCTCGTTAAAAATCACAGCGCTATCTAGCCCATTATTGACAATGATTTGTCTAAGAGGAGCTTCGCAGGCTTGGATCAAAATCTGCGCCCCGATATTTTCTTCATCGCTTAAAAGTATCTGTACATTGCGACTAGCTCTTAAGAGTCCAATTCCTGCTCCAATAACAATTCCTTCATCGATTGCAGCTCTTGTAGAATTGAGGCTGTCTTTAAATACTTGTTGTTTTTGTTTGGCTTCTGTTTCAATAGTACCCCCTACACGAATGATCGCAGCCCCGCTTGTTAACTTAGCTCTGCGCTCTTCTAATTTTTCTTTGCTGTAAGGGCAGGTAACTTCTGCGATTTCTAACTCAATCTGCTTAACGCGTACTTTTATCTCTTCATTTCTGTTTTCGTCTGCAATGATCATTGTTTTATCTTTGCTCACAATCACTTTTTCTGCAGAGCCTAGATGCTCAAAATTTGCATCTTTTAAAGATAAACCGGTTTCTTTTGAAATAAACTTAGCGCCTGTTAGAGCAGCAATATCTTTGAGCATTTCCTGACGGTTATCACCAAAACCAGGTGCTTTTACCGCACTAACTTTAAGTATGCCCTTTAATTTATTAATCACTAGAGTGGAAAGAGCATCCGTTTCAACATCTTCTGCAATAATCAATAAAGAGGAAGAAGAGGTGACGATGGATTGTAAAATAGGAAGGATTTCTTGGGCAGATGAGATTTTTTTATCTGTGACTAAAATTCGAGGGTTATGTAGCTCTGCACATAATGTATCTTCTTTTGTGCAAAAAGAGGAACTAATATAGCCACGCTCAAATTGCATCCCTTTAGCTATTTCAACCGTTGTGTGAATTCCTTTGCCCTCTTCTATAGTGATAACACCGCTTTTCCCTACTTTTTCAATGGCTTCAGCAATAAGAGCTCCAATGGTTTCATCTCCTGAAGCAGCGGAGATTGCTATGTTTTGTATTTCCTTTTGTGTTTGAATGATAATGGCATTTGTCTTCAAATCAGTTAAAATGGCATCAAGCGCTTTTTCTATTCCTCGTTTTAAGTGAACAGGGCTGGAGCCTGATGTAATTTGTTTAGCAGCATTTTTTGCGATCGCACGTAGTAAAATTAAACTGGTGGTTATTCCATCCCCGCAGGTTTCTTTCATTTTTGCAGCGCTCTCTTTAGCTAAAGAAATCCCCATATTCATGTATTGATCTTTCAGCTCAATTTCCTTAGCCACATTATTTCCCTGATTAGTAATACTAGGAGCTCCCCAAGAGGACTCTATGGCTACATTGCTTCCTTTAGGCCCTAATGTATTACAAATAGCATCTACGAGCTGATCTATTCCTTCGAGTAATTTATTTCTTGCTTCTTCTGCAAAAATAAGTTCTTTAAGCGTTGACATAACTATCTCCTAGTTAAAGTGATTGTCATACAGAGTGACATAATAAAGGTTATTTCTGATAGGAGAAGTATAAGAAGAGGTTGCTTATTTCGCAATGAGTTGTCAGCTAAGGTCTTCTTTGTAAATTTTTCTTTTAGGAACTTGATGCAATTTAGCTACTATTTTAATGGCTTCAGAACGACTAAGATGTAGCTCTTCTTGCAGTATGTTAATATGTGAAATGACATTACCTGTTAAACCGTATTCTTGTGAGTTTCCTGAAATTAGTAAGACGATTTCTCCACGAGGGGGATGTGTTTGAAAATGATCGAGTAAAAGGCTAGCCTCTCCAAATAAAGTCTCTTCATGCAGCTTAGTTGCTTCTCTTACAATGCAAAGAGACCTTGTATTATCTAGCTTTTGTAAATGAGATAGAGTTTTTTGTACTTGATGAGGAGTCTCATAGAAGATGCTAGTCCCTTTATATTCTAATGCTGTTTTAAGGATTAGAGACCTTTCTTTTTCTTTTTTAGGAACAAACCCTAGGAATTGAAAAATGATAGATGAAAAGCCAGATAACACAAGAGCAACAATTAAAGCACAGGCTCCTGGAATCGTTGTCATAGGAATTTTTTTTTGGCGACATTCAGAGATCAGTTGTAGCCCAGGATCTGAAATTGCGGGAGTTCCCGCATCGGAAATGAGAGCTATGTTTTTCCCATTTGCTAAATCTTCTAAGGTGTTATCAAGTCTCATTCTTTCATTAAAACGATGGAAACTTTTCAGAGGTTTTTTAATCGAGTAATGATTTAAGAGGACTTGGCTATGGCGGGTATCTTCACATAAAATATAGTCACATTCTTTAAGTACATCAAGTGCACGAAAGGAAAAGTCTTTTAAATTACCAATAGGGGTTGAAACTACATATAACATATTTAGTAAAAATAAAAGGTGGCACTCAGATTCGAACTGAGGATCGGGGCTTTGCAGGCCCCTGCCTTACCGCTTGGCCATGCCACCTTGGAATTGCCAAAAATTATGCTGTATTAAATTAAAAGGGTCAATCGAAATCTTATCATAAGACAGCATAGCTTTTAAGTTTTTTAGTGATTAAAATCTTCATTTAGTTACTCTTCCATACAAATGTATACTTGTAAAGAAATAGCAGCTTATTTAGGCATACTTTCCTCTAATGTAACTCCCATATGGGGGTTTCGTCAAGATAGTAGGTTGATTCAACCAAGCGATCTGTTTTTTGCCTTGCCAGGAGCCAGGGTAGATGGGCATGCTTTTTTAGGGGAAGTAGCAAAGAAAGGCGCAGTAGCAGCTGTTGTATCCAAGCAATATAGAGGATCGAGCTATGGTTTGTCTCTATTAGCTGTAGAAGATGTAATAGATGCATTACATCTTTTGGCACAAGCTTTATTTTCAAAGAGAAGTACCCGTGTGATTGCAGTTACTGGATCTGTAGGAAAAACAACCATCAAAGAGTTTATTGCAACGCTTTTATCAACACAGTTTAGAGTTGCAAAAACCCCTGGCAATGCCAATTCTCGAATAGGGTTGCCTCTGGCTTTGTTAAACGCAGATAGAGAAGCTGATATCTTTGTCGTAGAAATGGGGATGAGTCAAAAAGGACAAATTGCTAAACTTGTATCTATTGCCCCTCCGGAGATTGTTGTAATTACTAATATAGGTTTAGTTCATAGCGCTTATTTCCCAGAAGGGTTGGAATCCATTGCCCAAGCAAAGGCCGAAATTTTATCCTCTGGCAAAACCCGCCTTGCTATTTTAGGACCTAATGTAGGAAATTTTTCCGCTATTAAAAATAGCTTATTGCCCAAAAAAAATTATGGTCTATCCGAAGAATTGGATCTATATTTACAAGCTCACGGAGAAAAATTTTGTTTGATGGAAAAAGCTGGTTGTTCTTCTTTTTTCCCTCTGCCTTTTCAAGCAGAGCATTTATGGGAAAATTTTTGCGGCGCAGCTCTGATTGCTAGAGAACTTGGAGTTTGTTGGGAAAAGATCATTGAACAGACTAAACAGCTTAAAACCAGTCCTCATCGATTTACTATCATAGAAAAAAAGGGGGTTATATTTATTGATGACTCTTATAATGCTAGCTTGTCTTCCATGAGAGCTGCTTTCAAGTCCTTGCCAAAGCCTAAAGGAAAGACCATTGCTGTAATAGGGGATATGAAAGAGCTCGGGGGATTTACAGCAGCATGTCACTTGGAAGTGGCTAAATACGCTTTAGAAGTAACCGATATATTGCTTTGTTTAGGAAAAGATTGCTCTTTAATGGTAGAATTATTTATTAGAAATAAGCGCAGAGCTTATCTATATCATGACTTTCAAGACTTATACAAAGCTGTGCATGCTCTTGCAGAACAAGGGGATGTTGTTTTGATTAAAGGCGCTAATTCTCATCAATTATGGCGCATTTTGGATTAGGATTGCGCTGTTTTTATCTTCTAGCTTAAGATAACATTCATCAACAACTTAAGAGTGCGCCCCGTGATTCTTTTAATTTATCAATATTTAACTAGTTTAGGAATTCCATTACATTCAGTTTTTACCTATTCATCTACTCGGATGATGCTAGCAGCATTGACTTCTTTGTTATGCGCCATTTGGATAGGCCCCTATTGCATCAGACGGCTCTATGCTTTAAAAACAGGACAGTCGATCCGTGTAGAAGATTGTCCTCTTTTAGCAGAGCTTCATCAGAAAAAAAAAGATACTCCAACCATGGGAGGTATTTTTCTTCTATTTTCAGCACTGATTTCTCTTATTTTGTGGATGGATTGGAAAAGCAGCTTTACCCTTATGCTATGCTTACTCACTCTTTGTTTAGCAGTTATAGGTGGAATTGATGATTATTTAAAAATGAAGTTAAAAAATTCTAAAGGAATGAAGGCGCGGACAAAATTTCTCATGCAGCTACTGATTACATTAGGAATTTGTAGCTATCTATACATTCCTCAACTCACTCAAGGGTCTCAAGATCTTTTACGCCCACCTATTGCTAAAGAATGGATAAAAAAAACCAAGATAGAAGGGGAATGGAAGGTATTAAATACACAGCAATACATGGGGTATTATTTTGTTCCTTTTATCAAAAAACCCTTATTTAAACTAACCGGCTTAAGTCTATTGCTTGGAATTTTCTTAAGTGTATTTGTGATCACCGGCTCTTCCAATGCGGTAAATTTAACAGATGGATTAGATGGCCTAGCTTCAGGATGCCTGGTTATGGTAGCAGTTGTACTAGGGATCGTTGCTTTTTTATCAAATAATAAAGAAATGGCTCGCTACTTAAATATTTTATACATTGAACAAAGTGGAGAAATAGCCATCTATTTATTCGCTGTCATTGGCGCAACCCTCGGATTTCTATGGTATAATGGGTTTCCTGCTCAAGTTTTTATGGGGGACATTGGCTCATTATCTCTAGGAGGGATCATCGGTTTTTGTGCTGTTTTATTACGAAGAGAGCTTCTTTTAGCCTTAGTTGGAGGAGTATTTGTTGCAGAAACCCTCTCCGTGATTCTGCAAGTAGGAAGCTACAAACTACGTAACCGCAGACGTATTTTCCTATGCACACCTCTTCATCATCATTTTGAGTACAAAGGCTGGCCTGAGACAAAAGTAGTTATTCGCTTTTGGATTATTGGTTTGATTTTAGCATTATTAGGATTAGCTTCCCTGAAATTTCAGTAGAGATGCCTCTATGGAAGAATTATGTAATTGGCATAGATGCAAACGTATCTAAAGCAATAAAAATAATTTAAGAAAATCTTGCCTTCTTTTACTTATGATAGTAATTCTAATCAATTGCTTTTCGGATGAAGAATCTTTCACATTTTTAGGCTAACCTCTAAAAATATAGTAGTATTTATTATGTTAGTTTTTTGAATTTATCAATTATGGAAATAAGATTTAACTGTTTTTAAATTGAACAAATTTGATATTAAATACATTATTTTGTTATAATTAAATGATTGTTTTTTTATTAAATATAAAAACAGTAGGATTATACATGGCTACGAATATCTCGCACAGATTTAATTTACCTGAATCTAGTTGGACAGCTACTCTTAAGAGACCTTTTACTTTAAGAAGGCTTTCTAAAAACACATTCACGCCTAATCTTGAAAATCATGCACCAGCTGATAGAGTTGAGACCTTATATAGAACCGTTACTCTTAAGCGATTTCAAAAAAAAGAGATTTTAGAGCAAGATACACTCTGTTTGAGAAACCGAGCAGAGACTTTGGGGAGAATGAGTAAAGGAAACTCAAAGGTTGCATCGGAACCTTTGACTGCTTTAGAGCAAGCAAAAAAACTCTTTTCAGGTTTTGAACAGGAGGATTTTCATACAGAAAAGAGCTCTTTGCAAGTTCTGTCTTCTAAGACTTCAAATGAAATAAACAAAAAATTAGAGCAGGCAAAAAATTCCTTTCAGAAGCAGTCTTATAAAGAGGCAAAAAAGAGATTTAAGAAAATTAACCAATCAAAGCCTTTACATCAAGAGAAGATGACAACGGAGCTCTATTTAGCGACGATATATCTACTACAAGATAATGCATATAAAGCTAAAAAGTATTTAGAAGGAAAGCCTGAACCCTTTAAAAAAGGAAATATTATCTCTTTCACACAGGCAATGTATAGTCATGTAAGCTACCTTATAAAGCAACAAAAGACACCAGAAAGAGTAAAAGGTCCTTGTCTGGCCTTTCAGCTTTATGAAAAAGCCGAAGGTTTTTCTGAAGATGAAAAAATAATGGCAGAGGAATTATCTAAAAAGTTTTGTATATCAAATGATTAGGCCACTTTTTTTTAACGATTATTCTTAAAAAAGAAATGGGTTCTTTACGTCTATAGTTTTTAAATAACAAATCTTGTAGCTTTAGTTGAAAACAACATAAACTTTAAGCTTTTGATGTTTAGAGGGTTTTATGAAAAGTACTCTTGTCTTAGGGTTAGGAAAAAGTGGGAGGGCTGCTGCTAATTTGCTTTTATCGCATAAAAAAAACGTATGTGCTTTTGATGATCATTTAGGTAAACTTGAAGATTTAGAAGAGTTGGGCTTAAAGCGTATTTCTGATTTAGGAGCTATTTGTTGGGAAGAAATAGATCAGTGCGTTATTTCACCAGGAGTTGACCCTAAACATGTAATCTATACTACTGCTAAAGATAGAGGTATTTCTATTGTCACAGAGTTGGAATTGGCTCTGCCTTTTATTTCAGAGCCTTTAATAGCGGTGACAGGAACCAATGGCAAAACCACTGTAACTCTACTGGTAGAGCATATTCTAAAGGCAAGTGGAATTTGTGCAAAAGCAATTGGTAATGTAGGTGTTCCTCTTTGTTCTTATGTACTTGCTTCTAAAAAAGCAGAGGTTCTTGTGGTGGAATTGAGCTCTTTTCAACTGGAGACTTTGAACTCTTCTGTTTTTGATCAAGCGGTTATCCTAAATATTACACCAGATCATTTAGATCGCTATCCTGATATGCAAGCTTATGCAAAAGCCAAACTGCGTTTGCAAAATTGTATGAAAGAGAGAAGCTCTTTATTGATACATGAGAAAGTGGTAGAGCAGTTTGGTTTTCTTTTGAGAAAAAAGGAATACCAAACATTAGGTTTTTATCAAAAAGATCTTGAATATTTTTCATCATTACTATATAGAGAATGTGCAGAGCATGAAAGGGAAAATACATTAGCAGCTTGGGCTCTTTGTAAACCTTTTGGTATTTCCAGTATACAATTTACGAAAGCTTTAACCACATTTTGTAGACCTCCTCATCGATTAGAATATATAGCTTCTATTGATGGAGTTAATTACTATGATGATAGTAAAGGCACAAATATAGATGCGGTTATTTGTGCTGTAGACGCAATGAAAGGCAAAGTGATCTTGATTGCTGGGGGAGTTGATAAAGGAAGCTCATATACAGCCTGGAAAAGATCTTTTTCAGGAAAAGTAAGGCAAATTATAGCAATTGGCTTAGCAGCAAAAAAAATAAAACAAGAACTGCATCCTTTTATTCCCGTTGTATGCGTTGACTCTATGCAATCAGCGGTGGTTATGGCAAAGGAGCTTGCCAAGGAAAAAGAGAGCATCTTACTTTCGCCAGGGTGTGCAAGTTTTGATATGTTTTGTGACTATGCTCATAGAGGAAAAGAATTTCAGTATCAAGTGCGCTTATTAAGGGATGGGGAGAGTTATGAGTCGTAAAGATACCATTATTATTGCTGTATTAGTGAATGCAGGGTTGCTAATTATTCTATTTGCCAGTGCTTTAAAGCCGCCTATGCATGATACGTGCTATCAGCCAATAGAGCCATTAAAAACCATTGTAGAAGTTTCTCCTAAAAAGGAAGTAATTGTCCAAAAAGGAGATGCTGTGGATCATGCTTTAGAACAATTTGCTAAGCAACGCTTAAATAATATAGAGCAACCTGCAATCATACAAAACCCTATTGCTATAGAAGAGCCTAAGTTGCCTCAAATTTCTATTTTGGAAAACAACGTTGAAAAATTAGCCGGATCTACAGAGGTTACTATAAAAAAAGGGGATATGCTGGAAAAGATTGCCCGTCAATATCACACCACGGTTCATGAAATTATGCGGTTAAATGGGTTGCAAACATCTCATTTGCGTATTGGCCAGGTGTTAAAAATTCCTTCTAGTAATGATGCAAGCCCTGTTCTAGAAACGGCATATTATATTGTAAAAGAAGGAGATAACCCTTCGACTATTGCAAAGAAAAATCATATTAAGCTAGAGAATCTTTTGAAATTAAATGAGATGAGTGAGGAAAAAGCTCGAAAACTACGACCTGGGGATAAATTGCGTATTCGCTAGTTTTCAAGGATCGATTTTATGAATCGTTACGTCTTTATCATGCTCAGCTCTATTTCTGTACTTTTTGTATTAGGCCTTGTTATGGTCTTTAATACAAGCTCTGCACAAATTCTAGATCGTTTTTCAGACCGCAGTCTTTATTATGCATTAGTTAAACAGCTTTTATACGCAGCTGTAAGTGCAATAGGTGTAATTGCTATTTGGTCGGTCGGATATCGATCTCTTTTATCATTGAGTCCCTTTCTCCTTTTTTTAAGCGTTATAGGATTAGTCCTGGTTTTGGTATTTGGGCCTAAGCTCAATGGCGCTCGTCGTTGGATTAGTCTATTTGGGAACTCTTTGCAGCCTTCAGAATTTGTCAAGTATGTAATCCCTTTGTATTATATTTATGCAGTTACTAAACAAAAGAACCCTTTGGATTGGATGCAATTTTTACGCTTGCTAGGTGTTATTTGTATTCCTTTAGGCTTAATCTTAATTGAGCCCGATAATGGAACAGTTTTCATTATCCTTTCTGCTTTAATTGTTTTGTTTATCTTAAGTCAGATCAAGTGGGTGTACTGGGCTCTGCCTCTAATCATTATTTGCTGCATAGGTGCTGTAGTTGCTTCACAAATGCCTCATGTGTCGGATCGTTTAAAAGTTTATTTACATCCAGAATATGATCTGAAAGGCAAGGGGCATCAGCCTTATCAAGCAAGAATTGCAGCGGGCTCTGGTAGGTTATTTGGCAGAGGAATAGGCGAGAGTTTACAAAAGCTAGAGTATCTTCCAGAGGCTAGATGTGATTATATTGCAGCTATTTTTGCAGAGGAGTGTGGTTTTATTGGGATGAGTATTCTCATTTTTCTATATACTATGGTAGCCTTTTGTGGTTTTGCAATCGCTTTGCAAGTGAAGGAAATAGGTGGGTTTTATCTTGTTGCAAGTTTTACCTTTCTGATTTGTTTTCAAGCTTTTTTAAACCTAGGCATAGTTTCAGGATTATTACCCAGTAAGGGAACAAATCTTCCTTTTTTCAGTCAAGGCGGGTCTTCTTTAATTGCAAATATGCTCGCGCTAACCGTTATTGTAAAAGTAGCAGAAGAAGCTAAACAACAACTAAAAAATGATGATTAAAAAAAAAGTGATAATCGCTGCAGGAGGAACAGGTGGGCATCTCTTGCCCGCACAAGAGATTGCTAAAAAGCTGCAAGAAAAAGATATAGAAGTTCTGTTTGTTGGATCTGGGCTAAAAGAAAATGCATATTTTGACCGAAAAAGTTTTAAGTTTCATGAAATTTTAGCCAAAACACCTTTTCAGAAGGGATTAACCAGATGTTTAGGGGCGCTATATGCTTTGCTCAGAGCAGTTACCAGAAGCTGTTTTTTTCTGAAAAGCTTTAAACCAGATCTGATCATCGGTTTTGGTAGTTTTCATGCCTTTCCTATTTTATGTGCAGCAAAATTGCAAAAGAAACCTTTCATGTTATTTGAGTCGAATACAGTAGCGGGAAAGGTGACTAGGTTTTTTTCCTCTTTTGCTACCCATACCGCAATTCATCTACCTCTTGCAAAGAAAATCAAGGGCAATCTGATAGAAGTAAGCTGGCCTTTAAGAGCAAAAGAGGCTATTCTGTCGCAAGCAAAAGCAAGAGAGCAGCTTCAATTAGCTCCTAATCGTTTTACTCTATTGATTTTTGGAGGCTCTCAAGGAGCATCTGCCATTAATCATTCTGTCTTAAATATTTGTGAACAATTACTTGCTAAAGAGATACCTTTTCAGATTATACATTTAACTGGCAGATCAACATCTGTTGAAGTAGAGCAATTTTGTAAAAGGCATAATATCCCTGCATTTATTAAAACCTTTGAGCAAAATATGAGCCGAGCCTTTTATGCTTCGGATTTAGCTCTTTGTAGATCAGGGGCTGCTACAATAGCTGAAATCATTCATTACCAAATGCCTGCAATATTTATTCCTTATCCTTATGCAACAGAGCAACATCAAAGGGAGAATGCTTTATTTCTGCAGCGTTTATCTGCAGCTTATGTAATTGAAGAAGGAATCGATATGCAAAGATTCATTATGGAGTTTTTAGAGAAATTTACTAAAAATCCAGAAATAGGGGAGCAAATGCGTATTTCTCTACAAAATCTTAAAAATGAAAAAAAGGAAATGAGCGATCTTATTATAGAGGCTCTACATGTATAACAAACACTATTATTTCATTGGTATTGGTGGGATTGGAATGAGTGGTTTGGCGTTAATTGCTTTAGAAAAAGGCGCAATGGTTAGTGGAAGTGATGTCATGCACTCTTGCATTACAAATGGGTTACAAGAAAAAGGGGCTAAGATTTTTATTGGGCATAAGAAAGAACAGATTCCTTTAGGTGCTATTGTTATTTACAGCAGTGCTATTTCTCCTGATAATCCAGAGTTTATGTTTGCAAAATCACATAATCTTAGCATTTTGCATAGGTCTGATTTACTTGCTTTATTTATGCAACCTCAAAAAGCTTTACTAGTATCAGGAACCCATGGGAAGACAACAAGCTCTTCTCTTCTAGCTCATGTTTTGCTTGAAAAAAAGATGCAGCCAAGTTTTGCAATAGGTGGGTTTATTTGTGGCTCAAATCATAATGCAGGTTATGGAGAAGGGCGCTATTTTGTTGCGGAAGCGGATGAGAGCGATGGATCTTTTTTAAAATATACCCCTTTTGGGGCAATTATCACAAATATCGATCAAGATCATCTTGATTACTGGCAGACAATGAATGGATTGGTTAGGGGATTCCAGAAGTTTATTGACTCAATTATCTCATGGGAGCATTTTTTTTGGCATGGGGACAATTTATGGCTATCAGAGATGGTAACTAAAGGGTATAGCTATGGGTTTGATAAAAAAAATGCACTATTTATAGAAAGCCATTGCCAGGATAAATGGAAAAATATATTTACTATTTGTTTTGAAAATAAACATTATACAGAGATAGAAATACCCATAATAGGCAGGCATAATATACTCAATGCATCTGCAGTGTTTGGTCTTTGTCTTAAATTAGGGATAATAGAAGAAAAAATCCGTAGTGCTTTTATGAGCTTTAAAGGGATAAATCGGCGTTTAGAGTATAAAGGAGAAGTAAAGGGGATCATTTTTTATGATGATTATGCTCATCATCCTACTGAAATCCTTACCACTTTAAGAGCCATAAAAAATGCAGTGGGGTCTAGAAGGGTTGTCTTAGCTTTTCAACCACATCGCTATTCACGTACCTTAGCGTGCTTAAACGAATTTGGGGCTGCTTTTGATGCTGCTGATGTAGTGGTTGTTACAGATATTTATGCAGCTGGAGAAGCACCTGTTAAAGAGATCGATGAGGGGCGTTTATTACATGAAATTAACAGAGAGGCTAGGCGTCCCGTACATCACTTCTCCCGCAATCAATTATCTTGTCAGCTTTTAAAAGTTCTTAAAACAGGGGACTGTCTAATAACTATGGGGGCTGGAGATATCAGTAACATATCTTATGATATTATGGAAAATCTTTAGATGCTATCTCGATTAAAACTCTCTACACGACTGCCTCTTTCTTATGCGATTGCCTGGATTATTGTTTCTACGCTTTTATGTACAGGAGGGTCTTTTGCTTATCTAAAGCAGCATTTGAAGAAAAAATACCAGAAAGCCTTTAGCTATGATAATCAAATTCACTCCATTATCCAAACAGGTCCACAAAAAGAAGCTTTGAAAACAGAATATCTAGCAGAAATTTTGCAGATTTCTCGAGATATTCCAACCAGTGTGGTTTTTTTCAATGAAGAGGTAGCTAAACAGCGTTTACTTTCTTCTCCTTTAATTGCTCAGGCAGATGTAAAGGTATTAAAGCCTGCAGCGCTTTATATAGATTATACGATTCGTCAACCAGTTGCATGGGTTGAGGACTACGAAAATGTGGTAATGGATAAAGCAGGCTATCCTTTTCCTTTCTATCCTTTTCTTTCTCCTAAAAACCTGCCTTATATCTACTTTGGATTGTCCTCTTTTGGCCAAGGATCTACAAACTCTGATAAGCCTATTGTGAGATGGAAAGAAGCCATGACGGGTATTTATGTAAATCTGGCTTTTTCTTTGCTTCAACTGATTCATGAAGTGGGATTATCCAATGTGGTGCGTATTGATCTTTCTCATGCATTTGCTTCTAGTTGTGGTAAGAGAGAGATTGTTTTAACAGTGGATCATGTTATTGTACAATGGCAAAATGGGCTAGAACAACAAATTGTTTTTCCTCATCTTCTTCGTTTAGGTACAAAGAATTATAGAGAGCAACTTATTAATTATTTGAATTTGAAAGAGGAATTGATTGAGCAAGAAAAAAAGAGTGCTTTATTACAGATAAACCAGCCTTTTTTACGATTAAGAGAGAAGGTGATCGATCTGCGTTTATCAAAATTAGCATTTGTACAAAGCGCGTCTTAAATCTCAGAACGATTACAGCTAGCGCTGTTTTGGTTCGCCTTCTGATTCAAGACGCTAAAAGATTTAATTTGAGCTATACTCTTTAATGAGCTCTCTTGGCAAGAGTTCAATTTTTTTTTTATCTATTTAAAAGATATTTCCCTTTTATTTTTTAGTGATATCTTATTGAAGCTCAATTAATATGTTAGCTAAGAATGTGTTTAACCAGATTTTTTCAAATAGTACCATTAGGATAATTTAAAATTATGAAAGAATTTATTGCTTATATTATTAAAAATATAGTTGACTCTCCTGAAGAGGTAAATGTTCAAGTAATTGATAATCAGAAAGAAACAACTGTTGAAGTGAGGGTGTCCGCTAATGATGTGGCTAAAGTGGTAGGTAGACAAGGACGTACTATTCGTTCCTTAAGGATCATTGTTGGCGCGATCGGTGCGCGTTTTAATTGTCGCGTGCGAGTAGAGGTGCTTTGATTCTTTTGCATGCTTTCAAAAAAAAAGAGGTATGTTAACTTAAGAGAGTCACAATATGAGTTACAAAGAGAGTAGATAGTGGGTACTGCAGGTATTTGTGAAGATAAAGAACTCCAACTTTTATTAACCCAATTCCCCCTAGAGCAAACCCATAAATTGATTCCGAGGTCTCAAAAGAAGAAAGTAATCATCATTGCAGGACCGACAGGGGTTGGTAAAACCGCATTATCTTTATTAATTGCTAAGGCAATTGGCGGCGAGATTATTTCAGCTGATTCTATGCAGGTTTATCGAGGAATGGATATTGGTACTGCAAAGGCTAGTTTAGAAGAGAGAAGTGAAGTTGTTCACCATTTGATTGATAGCCGATGTTTAGATGAAACATTTAATGTGGTAGAATTCTATAAGGAAGCAACCTTAGCAATTAAAGAGATCCTGGATCGGGGAGCTGTTCCGATTATAGTTGGTGGAACTGGTTTCTATATTCATTCTTTAATCTATGGCCCCCCTAGCGGACCTGCATCTAAACCGGACTTGCGAGCAAAAATAGAAGTAGAGATGGATACTCTAGGTACAGAAGTGCTTTATGAACGTTTAAAAGCATTGGACCCAGATTATGCAATGACTGTTACATCGAAAGATAGACAAAAAATTGTGCGTGCTTTAGAGATTATTTCTGTAACTAAAAATAAGGTATCAGCCCTGTTACCGGTTATTTCAGAATTGTCAGAGACCTATGATTTTCGCTGTTGGTTTTTATATATGCCAAAAGAGATTTTATATCCTAGAATTGAAAAAAGATGTGATGAAATGCTAGAAAAAGGATTTATTGAAGAAGTAAAACGGCTAGAATTGCAAGGTTTAAGCAAGAATCAAACCGCTTCCCAAGCAATTGGTTATCGTCAATGTTTAAGCTATTTGCAATCAACTAAAACACAAGAAGATTGGCAACAATTTATTACATTTTTTAAACAAGCTTCAAGAAGATATGCTAAGAGACAATTTACCTGGTTTCGTAAAGAGCCCTTATTTCGCTGGTTGAACCTTAACAAAGTTTCAGTAGAAATAGCGGCTGAAATAATCATTAGAGATTATGAACAAAGCTTTTAAATTTTTTGTTTTTTTTATATATATAAAAAATACTACATAAGCTATTTTGTTATTTTTTGCAAAATAAATTTGTTAATGACAGGTTCATCCTTCACCAAAAAACTAAGATGATTTAGTATTTTTCTGTTTATAACTTTAAAACCAATTTTTTCTGAAACAGAACACAACCATCAGTACAATGAATTCAGATCACGATATGAAAGGCGAATCCGGAAAGAACTTCAGCAATGACGGTATTGCTGAACTTACTGCGAAGCAGAAACAAAGCGAAAAAGATAATTCTCAAGAAGACGTGTCTGATGCTTACTCAAATGACATGAAGGAAAGAAATAATACCCATTCATTAATGGAGTTTCTTGAGCAATTTCACGGCATTGCAAATAGTGAAGAAAAGATCCGATTAGGTTTGGAATTTATGCGTAAAACCCTATCTCAAGGAAGTTCTCCTCGTTTTAAGGATTTCTGGGAGGTTAGAAAACTTTGCCTTTCTTTATTCAAGGAAGATATGCCTATCTCAATTCGAGCTGATTTATGGAATGCTTATATTGAACTCGCTTCTGAAGCAAAGCAATTAAAGGAAATTGTAGATCAGCAGTCAGCGTTTGCAGTTGAACAAATTGAATTAGCTATTCAAGCACTAGAAAAAGACTTAGCAGATATGAGTGTAGTGCTTGAACTAATTGCAGATGTTGTGCTCCCTGAAGAATGTTTTTCCCTTCAAAAAAACAAAGAATTTTATGCGGTTATTCAACGAGAGTTGCAATTATTAAATGCATTAGCTGTAAAAATTAACTCTTTGCGTAAAGAGCTTCTTAAGACGGAAATGCGTATTCGAATAAAAAATAAAATGCTAGAAAGGCTTTCTCTATGTGGAAATCAAATTTTCCCCAGGCGTAAAGAACTAATCAAGCAAATTTCTGAGCAATTTAGTCAAGATGTAGAGTATTTTGTGTATTCTCAATTTCGTGAAGGGGAGATGAAACAACTCCCAGGGTATGTTTTAAGAGAAGAAATTAAATATTTACAGCAAATGGCTAAAGTTTTGACGCTAAATACCCATGTCTTTACCGAAACGCGTGTTAAATTAAGCACTTGTTGGGATGAGATCAAAAATTATGAGAAGGAAAGAAAAAAAGAGACCCAAGAGAAAAAGCTACTTTTTAAACAAGGGTTTGATCTAGTAACAGAAAAAATTCAAATATTTGCAGCTTCCATTCATGAAGAGGTATCTCTTCAAGAGTGCGATCGACAAATGGCAGAAATTTTGGCCTTTATGAGGACCGTGTTACTGGGAAGAGAAGAGGTGCAGATACTCAAAGAGCAATTATACAATGTAAAAAAGCCTATTTTAGAAAAAGCTCGTGAGGCAGAAAAACTGCACATGCAAAAACTGCAAGAACAAGAAAAAGAAAAAAAAGACCGTTTAGAAAAACTTAGCTGTGATTTGAAGGGCTTAATACAGCAAGCTGGTGAGCTAAGTCTTGAGCAATTAACTTCGCAAAATCAGATTTTAGAAAAAACTTTTGAGCAGTTTTCATGGAAACAGTCTGAAAAGCAAATGTTAGAAAGGCTTTTTAAGCGGGTTAAAGACCTGATTAATGATAATAAAGAAAAAACCCTGATGTTGTTATCAGAAGATGATCAAAAAACACTTGAACAATTACAGATTGTTCTTTCTGAAAAGAAAAATAGGCGCAAGGAATTAAAAGAACAACTAGAGCAGTATCGTAAGCTATTAGGAGGTTCTGGTCTTGACTTTGAAAAAACAATCATGTACAGAGATCTCATAGAAACCGATAAAAGTATTCTAGAAAAAATTAATAGTTCGATTCTTGATATCAAGAAAAAAATAAAACAGATAGCGGAGATGGAGATTTGATAGAAGTCGATGCTTAATCTAAATAAGAACTGGATGCATTTAAGCGTATTTGATTTAGATTACACTTTAACAACTTGTAATTGTAGCTTAGCTTTTTGTCGCTATTTAATTAGACAAAACATGCTAAACTATG
>DASZIJ010000026.1:0-29260 GCA_035949155.1 Candidatus Rhabdochlamydia sp.
TTGATTTCAAATTAATAATTACATAACTAGGTTTTTTTGAAAAAGCTGCTCTATCTTGCAAGAAGATGTTATTCTTTTGTATAAAAATGTTTATATATTCAAACTCTTAATTTGAATGTCAACGAGTATATACTCGATAGATTTTAAATTACGGATTTAGAATAGGGAAATTTTTAACAAGAAGGCTCTTTAGCTCTTCTTCATATTTAGGAATATTTTTTAAATTCGTTGACGACCGCTATTGGCTTTTAATAGAGCTTTAACTCCTTTTTCAAACCATCCATAAGAAGGCTTGGAATTGTGCTGGGGATGAACGCCGTCTATGTAAACTAGTTGATCTGTTTCTGAAAGTTGCTCTTCTAGCATTTTTAGATCTTTCAAAAAACTCTCTTGATTTTCAGCATTTGCCTTCCCGGGAACTAGTTGTGGTTTTTTATATGCAAAGTTTAAGCGATGTAATAGAGAAATCGCTGATGATGGAGTATAGTTTTTTGCAAAATGTTCTTTGATAAAGTTCACTACTTGCTTTGCTGAACTGGGAGTCGTTTTGCTTACATATGTCTTATGCCAGTTTAATTTAAGACGTCTTTAAGTTTACTGAGAATCAGTCCTTCTTCTTACTGATGTGTTATTTTTTCTCCGCTTAACTACACTCCATACCAAATCAATAGTTAAAGTTTGCAAATTTTTCATAGAAAAGCCTCTTTTTTCATAGAGCGCTTATGTTAAACTGACGTAGGTCTTAAGTTGTTCTAGCTGTTCTTGATTAAGTTTACAGGCTTTCCCTGTATAATTTAAGTTGAGTAGGGCTTCTTTACCTCCCTCCAGATAGGTCTTGTAATAGCGTCTTATCGTATCATCATCCAGAAGCAGCACATGTGCTATTGCCTCATAGGTCCATCCTTTATTTAATAGTAGGATAGATTTGATCCTATCACATAGCCTTTTATCTCGCTCCTGACGATGGCGAGCTTTTAGGATATCTTTTTCATTTTGTGTTAAAAAGTGTTTTGTAGGCTGCATATACTCGTTGACATTCAAATTAAGAGTTTGAATATATAAACATTTTTATACAAAGAATAACATCTTCTTGCAAGATAGAGCAGATTTTTTAAAAAACCTAGTTATGCAATTATTAATTTGAAATCAAACTAGTATATGAGCAAGAATTTTAGCAGAATCTATAAGAAAGTTTCAAGGAATTGGTTATCGGTAATGTCTTTTTTCTAATGCAATTGAGTATACTATACTCGTTTGGTTTCAAATTTCTGTCCAATTTGATGGGAACATCGTACTATGGTGGCATTGAAAAATAAAATAACGCTATAAAATTTTAGTAATTCCTAAATCACCTAAAAAATTGAAAATTTATGAATGAAAGCACTCATTATCAACAATTAGAAAAAGAGCTTGATTTGGATCTAGAAGATTATCCTATGCCCTTTGCGGACATCTCAAGTATGTTTGATAGAGTTATACAGTTAACTAATGGATATCCTAATTTAAAAGAATTTATATTAGAAAAAATTAGCGAGAATCTCGATGTAGAACACCACTTAGATACAGTTAGATCATCTATTAAGATTTTTGAAATGTCTACACCATTTGTTAACACTATCGATATATCCAATATTGAAGTCATTTACAATGAAAACGAATCTATTGATGCGATTTCATTTTTTTTAAATTGCTTTTCTCCTTTCTTTTATAGAAACATTTTAGGTCTCTTAAGTAAGAATATGATTGGAGCTTATACTAAAGATGAAAATGGAAAAGATATTTATCAGGAATGGTTTCCTCGTTTATTTCAAAAAATGGATTTTTTAACTATCCGAAATGCCTATAAGATAAAATTAGATGATTTCTGGCAAAAAAATCTCGACAATTACCGTATTCTTGCAAAGTATTCTTTTCTTAATGCCTTGTTACAACAGCAAAAAATTGGGAAAAATGTACTTTCTACTCAATCTCTAAAGATGATTGGTCAATCAATCGAACTCAACATGACAGATTTTGATAAAATCCAAGCTAACATAGTCATATCCCCCTCTATACCCAAAGGTATTAGGGTATCTGCGTTCACACTAAATGATCAGGCCTCCTCAGATATTCTACTCATTCAAGAGGAGAAAAATGGTCACATAGTATTATACATACCACAGCACGATCCTTTCTTCATTGAATTTGAAAATAAAGAGAAAATGATTGATTGGATCATATTGCAATCAGAAGATCCCTACATCTTTACTTCATTAAAAAAACATTTTTCCCTATTTATTCAACTAAAAGGCCCTCTTCAACGTGCCTTACAAGGAATAAGCAGAAATGCTCTCCTCATAGAAAAAGATGTTTTTACCGTTATGGCATTAAATCAGCAAGCTCGTTCCCAAGCTGACTTGTACGATCCAGGTTCAATGTTTCACGATATAAATTATTTAGATGTATTCGATTATCTTTCGACGCAAACTTCTATTTTTACTACTATTGATTTATCCATAGGTTCTATATTAGGATGCCTTCCTGATGTTACTTCTATGTCTAATTTCTTGGAACAAGCATTCCCTAATCCTTATAAAACAATAAATCAGATACTCCAGCAAGGAATACAGCAAAAATTAAGCTTAGATATTGATCCAAGTAAAACTTTCATACGTTTTTCTCTATATAAGAAAGATTATTCCCCGGATTTAATTTTCTTAGATGATGCAACAATTTTTTATGAAGAAACACTATCTTTATTGGGAGCTGCTTTAAACAAGCATCTGTCTCGTTATTTGTCTTGTACAACAGGAATACTTATTTATACAGATCCCACGGGTAAAGGTTTGTATACAACTGGATCAGAACTAGATGTTTCTTTTGAGAAGCTGCAAAAAGTCATAGAGGAAATTGATTTAGAAGTTAATTACAACACCCAATATCTAGATTTACTAAAAACATTTTGGGAAAAATATGCAAGTAATATAAAAAGCTTTGTTAAGTATCGGTTTTTGTTACAATCTATTAATGAATATGCAAATGCCTCCCTATTCAAGGGGGCATTTGAATTAATTTCAGCTGTAGGCATCAATTCTCTAATTGTAGAAGAGAATTCTTCCTACGAGATTTTCAATTGGAATATTTCTATAGAAAAGATGTGTATTGGGGATTGTACAGCAACGGATATATTTCTCTTTAAGGACAAACGTCAGTCTTTATTAGTTCTATATATAGCTTCAGATGAAACCTCATTTTCCATATTTAATAATGAAAATGAATTACAAGATTTCTTAGCAAGCCAATCTAAAACAGAAAATTGGGCAAACCAGATAGCCTTGCATTTTCCTGTTAAAAGCCGTGATTTTGTTTCTCAAAAATTATCGGAAGAAGATTTTTTTAATAATCCTCTTCTAACCTTTGTCAAGTTTGAGAATATAAAAACAGACCTATTTGAAATTCTGTGGACAAACATCGAATACCAATCTTATCAAGATGTAAGCAAGTTAAGTAAGCACAGATATTCCCGAGCAGTGCACGAGGATAATTGGGCTAATACTCTGGAAAACATTAGTAGCTTAGCTGGATGGGCAACCCTTGCCCTACTCATTCCTGCTCTTATTTTTCCTGTTTTTAATTTTACGATACTATCATTGGTTATTATAAAAACGGGTGTTGATACCTACCGGATGTTATCCAACCAATCTTTGAAAACTCGCTATCAAATAGCAATCGACTTAGGTTTAGACGTTATAGGGATTCTCTTAGGAGTTTTTATCAATGAACAAATATTAAAAGCAGCGGCTTTCTCCAATTTGTCATCTACTTCGCTTATTAACGCAAAAACAACAGCTTTTTGTCGGCCAAATATTAATGCAGAAAAAATAAACTTAGAAATAACACACGCAAAAGCACCCATACACACGGAAGCATTTTTTGATACTGAGATACAGATGGATGTTTGGCTAATTCGTAGCAATCGCTTTGTTGAAACACGGAAAGGCGTTTGGCAAGTTCTTGGTAATTATAATGTTAATGCATGGTTTCTTGGTGATAAATTTTTATTATTTTCTGATGCTACGAATAAAGCAGATCATTTAATTATATCCTCACATGGAGGGTATACACTAGCTAGCAAAAGCATTCCAGTTCCTAATAATACTACACTTATAGCTTATGGTCCCCATGGTTGGAGCTTGAGCGACCCTGGGATAGGTAAGGTGGCTAAAGGACAGATCTTACCCTATGCTTCTATTGCTAGAGGTTATCCAAGCCCTTTACCTGGTTCAGCAGCTCCATCGGCTTATCAGAAGCCTTTGCCGAAATATTTATCGGATTTTGCAGGAGAAACATTGCCTAACCCTATTGCTATTGATCATAAAGTTCTAGCAGGGACCCATATACCAGGGCACATTAGAAATTATAATTTAAAAAAATTTCAATTCCCTGGGAAAGAAAGTTACAGGGTCATTGCTAATGTTGTAACGGAATCAAGGATGTCTACTCAAAGTCCTGTGGACATCCTAACTGTTCGTAATCGCTATGGACTATTAAATCCAGATATAGAAGATCTCTTCCAAGCAATGAGGACATTTAAAATTCACTACAATAAAATTACTCTGCTGTTTTGTCGTTCCAATCAACTAAAAGAAAAGATTTCTGAAAGATTAGTTCCTACATTTTATCCGGTAAATGTGACTTAAAAGAGGCCCTTAACATTCGCATGTTAATAAAAACCACTATAAGAAGTTCTACATCATTGAAATTCAAACCTATTCCCGCATGATAACGCTCTTCTAAAGAAGAGCTATGCACTACAGGATAAATATCCTTCCAGGATTTTGTAAGGAATAAAGGAAAGGCAAACCAATTCAAAATAGGAAAGGCAAAAGAAAGAGCCAATAGAGTTGTTGATCCCCCGCTTAAGCTATCCACATATTTTATATGCTCAAAACGAATGTCTTCGTTTTGTTTTAAGAGGGGAGATTGTCTATAGGCAGTAAATGTGGCTGCATCCAGATAAGATTGTTGTTTCATGTTTTCACAAATGATTTTAAATATATCAACTTTTGATAAAGCTTCTAGGGAAGCCATTGAAAAAAATATAGACTCGGTACTGGTTGATACATCAGATAGTTTCTGAGACACAAGATTGCGACTTTCAATGGGGAAATGTAAAACAATCTGTCTAGTTTTAAACTTATTTGCTAAGAAATCTTGAAGTTCGCTTACTTTGCTAAATTCCAAAAAAGCCTTTTCCCCTGAAGCTATATACAGAATTAATAAAGGTGTATATCCATCCTGAAAGAGAAATATATCGGTTGCTGTATAATCTCCAACACACATCTTCTTTACAGAAATATCCCAATTGAAAATCTCGTAAGAAGAATTCTCTTCTACAATTAGAGAATTGATGCCTACAGCTGAAATTAATTCAAATGCCCCCTTAGACAAGGAGCCGTTATAATATTCATTAATAGCCTGTTGCAAATATCGATATTTGACAAAACTCTGGACATTCTTAGCATATTCCTCCCAAAACCCTGCCATTAGATGCAAATATCTGTCGTTCAAATTAAGATCCACAATGACATTATGAATATCTTTTAAAGAAATATTTAAGTTAGTTCCATCTACATATATAGCCATCCCTGATGGATCCATAAAAGCAACCACTCCCGTATTAGAATGAGAATAATAAGAGTGATAATTACTTAAAACTGCTCCTACTAAAGATATTGTTTCTTCATAAATAATCATATTGTTATCCAGAGGCACAAACCCATAATAAGAAAGATCTTCTACCTGTACGGGGAAGCGAATAAATGCTTTATCTGGGTCAATATTCAAATTCCATTTGTTTTTTATTTCTGTCTGAATTAATTCTTTTGCTGTTTTATAAGGATCAGGAAAGTTCCTTATTAAGGAAGCAGATAGGGAGGAAATAGAGGGAAGCCACTGAAAGATAGATTCTATAGATAAATTAATAGTAGTAAAAATTGCAGCTTCTGTCAAAAAATGTTTAGGGAAAGGAGCTTTATTTAGATCGCAAGCTTTTGGACCTACAGTAAACAAGTCTGCTTTAGAGCGGTTTTTCTGGATTGATGCTATAGCAGTGAAAATATCTTGTGTTATAATAGAGTTATTTTCATTTGCTCTTTGTAGGTCACTTTTCTGAAATGGAGGGTTTAATCGGTTAGATAAAGGAAAATGCTGTATTAAATCATCAATTTTGCTACTAATTTGAGATTGCAATACTATCCAATCAATCATCTTATCCTTACTGTCGAATTCAGTAAAAGATGGATCGTATTTGGGTATGTACAACACTATGCGATTGCTTTCTATATCTCTAATAAAAAAAATATCCGACGAAGCTTGATTACTCAACATTAATGTTGACACCTCAACATGGCTTGGCTCATAAGAGGAGGCCATCATGTCTTTCGTAACCTCAAAGAAATTGACTGTATCCAGTCCGGTTGCCTGACTAATCATTTTTAGAGATTGATCGGAAAGAGCTTTATCGTCGATTTTCTGTTGTTGTAATAAAGAGCAAAGAAAGGAGAATTTTGCAAGAATACGGTAACTGTCGAGATTTTTTTGCCAGAAATCATCTAATTCTACAGCATAGGTCTCTCGAATAGAAGAAAAAAAAGACATCTGCTTTAAAAACTGAGGGAACTTTTTCAGATGAACCCTTGTTATCCCGCTTTCATGGTAGGCTTCAATTTTGTAAAGACTAAGATCAAAAGAAAAATCGCAAAAAGCAAAAGAAACCAAATCAATCGATACGGGTGGTGAATCTTCAATAATTTTAGAAATTTTTATAAATACTTTGCCTATATCAAAAAAATCACTTTCATCACGAAAGTGTTCATGCAAGCCAATTTCATTAATTACGGTTTGTCTTAAACTAGGATATTGTTCAGATATGTCATATGTTTTATCTGAAATATCTGTTAAAGTTGCGTAGTCACATACACCTCCTAAATTAAGTTCTTTAGGAATAGAGAAGGTTTTCGAGTTACGGAAGAACCCTATTTGTTCCAGATTATTTTCTATCATAAATAAACGATAAGTTATAGAACCAGAAAACACTTAAAGTCTTAAATAAATAAAAAAATTATTTAGTTAAAACTATATAAATATATTTAACTTTTTCAATCAAAATGCAATATCGTCCTCTTTAGGACTAAGATGGTTATCCATAAGTAGTTATATATTAGTTTCCTGAGCTAACCTTTGTCAAATAAATTATAAAATAATACTTATTGTATCTTTTTTAAACTCAGGTTGAATAGATTATAATAATCATAGAATTGCTTTTTATGAATTTTATGATGCACTACGTGCATAACACAAAAGGAACCTTAATGAATAAAACCCTTTTTTATAGAAGAAAAGATGAGCTTGATCGACTTGGACGATTACTGAAAAAAATCATTTAATTTAGTAGTAATCAAATTCTTATTCATGTGAATGGAGTCACAGACTCTGTTCTAGAAAGTGGTTTTTTTGCAAAAATCATCGATTTCTGTTGGTTTCCGACCTGACCCCTTTCTTTAAAACCACCAGCTTTATTGCTAGCTGGTTTTATGTCACTTCAACTTAAACATCTCTGACGTTCTTAGGTAATTTTTTGTTTCAAACAATAGATACAAAAAATCATGTCTGAAAAATAACCAAAAACCCACAAAATACACCTTGATTTTTCGCCAAAAATAAAGGAATATAAGCCTGAAAAAGAGCCAAAAATTATGAAAAGACTTATAGATCAAGAACTTAAGAACTGGAAAAGCTCAAGCAATAGAAAATCATTGATTCTTCGCGGCGCCAGGCAGGTCGGAAAGACCTTTTCCGTAAGAAAATTAGGAAAAACCTATACCGATTTCCATGAAGTCAATTTGGAGAAAAGAACAGATCTTCATTCTATTTTCGAAAAAAATCTTGATCCTTTAAGAATTCTTCGAGATCTTTCGATTGATAGAGGAGAGCCTATTAGACCTAGAGAAACCCTTCTTTTTTTTGATGAAATTCAAGCGTGTCCGCAAGCGATGTTAAGTCTTCGCTATTTTTATGAGGAGATGAAGGAGCTTCATGTTATAGGGGCTGGGTCGCTACTTGAGTTTGCTATAGAACAGATCGGGTTACCTGTTGGGCGCGTGCAAACACTGACTGTTTTTCCAATGAGCTTTTCTGAATTTTTAGCTGCAAAAGGTCAAACACTTTTGCTGGAGGCAATCTGCGAAAAAGCGATTCTTTCTGAAGCTGCTCAGGGCAATATAATCCGTTTCCTCTCAGAATATTTTGTAATTGGTGGTCTTCCTGAAATTGTTGGAAGTTGGACATCCAACGAACAGCCATTAGAAGTGAAAGACAAGTTAGGCACAATTGTCACTACCTATCAGCAAGATTTTGAAAAATACGCAAAAAAGAGCCAACTTAAATACCTCAATTTATTATTACAGCACATCCCTTTGCAAATTGGAAAAAAATTTAAATTTCAAGGCATTGGAGAATATCGAAAAAGAGAATTAGCCCCCTGCCTTGAATTATTGGAGAAAGCCCATGTTATCCATATGGTTTATCATTCTTCTGGACAGGGGATTCCTTTAGGAGCTCAGTCTGATTTAGAGCGCTATAAAGTGATATTTTTTGACGTTGCTATTACACAACAACTTTTAGGTCTAGATCTCAAAGGATGGTTTTTAAAACCAGAAGACAAGTTCATAAATCAGGGTGAATTAGTTGAAAGTTTTGTAGGTCAAGAGATGATAGCTTATGCGCCTCCAGATATGAGAAAAACCCTTTTTTACTGGCAAAGAGAGGTAAGAGGTAGTGAGGCTGAAATTGACTATTTATCCACTATCAAAGGAGAAGTCGTTCCCATCGAAGTGAAAGCAGGGAAAGGTTCTACTTTAAAAAGCCTTCATTCTTTTCTTTCCTCTCATCCAAAAAGCCCTTATGGGATTAAAATTTCACTCGCAGATAGAAATCAGTTCGAAAACATTTTCTCCATCCCCCTTTATGCTGCTTTTGAAATTGTAGAAGGGGGAAAAGAACGCGTGCAATCTCTAATAAATTAGACTTCTATGTTTAAGCTTATTCTTTATTGCTAACCAGTTTGCAATAAAACTTACCTATTTGTTTTTTTAGGTCAAATTCAGCTAAAGCCATTTCTATAGCTTTTTCAACAATAAGTGTTTTAGAAATTTGCTTGCTTCCAGAAAGACGTCTAATTTCTATCCACTTATCTTCTAAATCCCGAAGGGTCTTAACAGGTAAATTAAAAGTAGCTTTTTCTTTAGGCTCCTCTAAAACAGTCGTTTCTTCGTCTGTTCCATCGAGCAGCATCTGTTTTAAAACAGCTTTATTGCTAGACGGTTTTATTGCTTTCTTCCCAAGGATTCTTTCTGGTTTTATTTTTTTATTGTTTTCTTGCTTGCTAGGCTCGGACATGAGCGAGCTCATAATGTCGGGAGTTTCTAGTCTATCGCCCATAATTGAGTATCCTTATTGAGTATCTTTTCTACTGTTTTTTGATAGTCTTTTGCTCCTGAAGAAGAAGGGGCATATTCATAAATTGTTTTGCCAAAACCAGCTGCTTCAGATATGCGCACTGAGTATTTAATCGGCTTGCAAATTTGTTCGGAATAGTATTTTTTAAGTTGCTCTAAAATTTCGGAAGACTTCTTTACTCGACGATCCCAAAAAGTAGGCAACAGATAAGTATGCTGCAGTTTTTTATTGAATTTCTGTACACTTTTTAGCCTCTCTGCAAACTCAACCAAGCTATTAAGTGTAAGCACTTCTAGGCTAACTGGGGTAAGCACTTCCAAACAGTAAAACAAAGCATTAATTGTAAGTGTATCCCAGCTTGGCGACGTGTCAACGATTACAAAGTCAAATTTTCCTTCAATCGAACAAAGAGATTCGGAAAGTGTTTGCTCGGAGCTAAAATCTTTTCGACCTATTGCACGCTTCACTCCAGACAAACCTCTTCCTCCTGATAAAATCCAAAGATCCTCTCTTGCTTGGAATAAGGCTTCTTCGACACTAACTTGTTCGTTAAGCACGTCTGCTAAGCCATATTTTGGTTTCACCCCCAATAAAAAAGCATCTTGCCCTTGGTCATCTGTATCAATTAAAAGCACTTTTCTCCCAGATAAGGCAATGCCGTGGGAAACGGAAACAGCTGTTGAGCTTTTAGCAACTCCTCCCTTGGAAAGGGCTATGCAGATTTTTCTCATTATTGCCTTATTGCTTTATTTTTCCTGAAATTAACAACAAGGGAATATAATATGCAAGTTGTTATGGGGTTTTTTATGAGATGCTAGAGAAAACCTCGCTCCAGCCTATTAAATCCCCGTTTGGGGTCAATTTCCAAATACTCAAAACAAACTCTGATGATAATTTACAGTTAATTACAGATTTGGGCGAAAAAGTGGGAACTACTACCGTACTACGATGCAGAGTTACCGTACTACGATGCAGAAAAAGGGCCAATTTACCGTACTACGATGCAGAATTACCGTACTACGATGCAGAACTCTCATAGGTAAAAACCAGGCGGTAGATATTATAAGACTCTTATAAGAGTATTATAAGAAGGATAAGGGCTATTGTTTGCCGTTTATTACGGCTAAACAAATAGCTCCCTACCCCAAAGCCAAGAAGAAGGGGTTTACAAGATGACAAAAGTAAACGACTTGTGTTTCTTGAATTCACAAATGCGTAATTTGTGCGTTTAAATGGCTTCTAAGTTTGTTTTGAGGGACGAGTGGTGTGATTGGGTGTCTCACTTGTTTTTGTGAGCTAGAAGGGCTATCTGTTGCCTTTTTTTGTTTGTCTGCACATTTCCATTTTTCAAAGAGATTTATCTTTAGTAAACTTAGGATGCTTATTAAAAGCATAATTTCATGTGATTATTCTCAAATCTTTGATGATGATTTGCTGCTAACCAACAAAGAGCGATTTATACTATTTAATATCAATTGATTTATTCTTTGATGCAAAAAGATAACGTTAATTATTATTTATAATAATTTTCTGTCTAATTGAAATACGAAATGATATTCTCTACTTGTTTCTAAGTTGATTGATTGATGTTAACCATTAATCATGGAAATAGGGAATTAAACAGTGCCGGTAGATGTGCTAAATGCATTATTACAGCTGTTGAATGAGCTTCCTTCATTGCAAACACTACCCGTGTTACAAGTTTTATTGGTTTCAATACAATTATTGACAGCACAAGGCTTAAGTTCGGAAGAGATACTGGCAAAACTTATACAAGAAATAAAACCAAACGGTTCATCTAACTAAAATAAATTCAATGTAAATGCAATTTTAATAACCATGGAGAAAATATGTTACCTCTAAATATAATAAATGTAATATTGGGCTTGTTGGCTATCTTACCTTTAGGAACTCTTCCTTTGCTACAAACTTTATTGCTACAAGTGCAATCATTGACAGCTCATGGTCAAAATCCACAACAAATCCTAGCAGCTCTCATAAGCGCAATAACATCAGTTACTCCATTACCTGCATCATCAGTTACTCCATTACCTGCATCAGCTGATACAAAATAAAATATTGCTAAGTGATGTAAAATAAAAAAACCGCATGAGCAAAAATCATGCGGTTTTTTTTATTTAAAACTTGTGAGTTTGATCGAGTAGTTTATTGATCTTCTTTTAGAAGATGTTTACTACAAATCATCAGATTTTTGTTTATCTGTTTTTTGAAAGATTCTTTCCTGAATACAGTCTGTGACAAATTTTCGAATAGACATTCCTAATTTTGCTACATGCATCTTAATTTTTTTGTGTTCCTTTTCTGAAACATCTATGGACATCCTGGTTTTTTTATCACGCATTTTAATCCCCCGTAAATTGTTGAAGAGACTTGATGACATTTCTTATGACGCACGTTTCAAAAAAAGTAGAAAATTTCTCGCATTTTTTTAATCCAAGAAGTCCTCTTAAAAGAACCCAAAAATCCTTTCGTCAAGAGAATGGCTCTCTTAAAAGCCATTATACTAATTTCGGCTTTTACTACATGCAAGAGGAGTGTAAACTTCCAAAAATTACTACGTGTATTGTGTGGCTATCGTAAGGAATTAGCTCGGCATTTTCTTCAATAAGCTTGGTTCCTACTTCCAGCGTGTGAGTCTTTAACAAGGTAGGAGCTGCTTGTACATTGAATCCTTCTGCTGCGACTATGGGAACATAGTTCGTGTTCGACATTGGGATAATGAAAGAAATCAAGTAGGATCCTGTATTTCTTTTGTAAACAGACATCACGTTAAACCCTTCATACACTTCACCTGTTACCCCTGAAAAAGTTGTCCATGCTTTTGCTATCGCAGGGTGTATAGCTAGAGTAGCTGCAGGGTTAATAGCTGTAGTATAGTCGCAAAAACCCTCTTTTTCATGAGCAGAAGAATTTAGTGGTTTTTCTATCTCTTCTTGGAATTTAGGAGCTCCTGTCGTGTAACTCTGATTTGTTACATAGGTTCGTGAATGAGGGGGTGTAAAAACATGCATCCCATGAAAATTTCCTTTTCTATCACATCCTACCAATCTGGGATTTTGCATGCAAACCGCTTGTTTTTTTTCTTGTCTTATCATCAAACTATCTTGCCTCAATTTTTTTTGTGATGTTCTTATTTGAGGATAATAACAAATACTTTTTTTTATAAAATCTTATCTTAAAAAATCTACAAATAGTCAGCTTTTAAGGAGATGGTTCGATTAATAGCCAAGATACAACAGAGGTATCCCCTATTGCGGAAGAAGAAATCGTAAAGCTAACACCAGCAGTTCTTGCTGTTACCGATAAGACGCCAGGCCCTCCGCTTGGCACATTACTGCAGAGAAAAATCTCTGTGTTTGCGGTAACAGTGTTATTGGATACCGTCACAACAGAAGGAGATAGCACCACGGGAACTAAGGTAGCTCTTCCCATCCGAGCATTTGTTCCTTCTTTAATCAACAATCCGGAGCCTACATTAGAAATGGCAATGCCTGAAATAGATGTGCTTGTGTTTAAGACGCGAGCAATCGCTGTGACAGTTGTTGTCGTGTTAGTGGTAACTTGAAAAACAATAGCAGTGCCATTGGCTGTGGCAGACCAGTTTTCATTGGCTATCATGGTAATTAAAGCTTTAGATGTAGTTGCAAAAGCCGATCCTGTATAGCCTCTCGAGCCCAATATGCCTAAAGCGTCCCCACTTAAATTTGCTGTGGGAGATGCTTGGGTTCCTCTTGCTGTAAGATGGATTAGATTTGATCCATTAGTAGCTGTGCTTCCTATATAAGACGTTTGTAGGACATCACACTCAGAGGAAGCTGCAGGCATCACGAATTCTGCAGTAGATCCACTTAAGAATTGAGTAGCGGTTCCTACTCCTAAAAATCCACTAGAAATCACAGCGTTGGTGGGTGCTGCTGTTCCTGCAAAAGTTCCAAAAGCTGCTGATCCTTTACAGTCTAGAATATTAGTACCTAGAAAAGTACTGCCATTCCCTAGAGTTAAGGATTGTGTGCTAGAAGAGGCTGGTACATTTAATGCATTTGCTATTTTTGCCATTTGACTGCTTGTTGTAAAAGTTTGTTTGTCAGAGAGATCCTCCTTCTTGCAAGAAACGTTTTAACGTGCTTCTTGTCTGCAGGAATGCTAAATATTATGGAGTAATAAAAAAAAATATATCCAGCATAATTTACAGAAATACGTATTTCTCCAATATTTTGAAATATAAAAAAATTCGATTGATCCTCAGAGAAATTATCTCAGTAAATAAACAGAGATGATACTTATAAAGAAGATTGCTGCTCTACTTTAAAAAATCATCTCCTGTTTTATTATGTTTTAATTATACGACTGTAATATTTCCGATGCTTCCTATCACATTCCATATAGTGCTAGCCCCAGCTGTTACACAAACCACATGGAGGCTATCTAACTGATTTGTTGAAGTAAGTGATCCACCGGTTCCAGCTGTTGTGCTTGAAGACCCAAAAAATATTTGTTGAGAAGCATTTTGCTTAACCTGCCAACCAGCTGTTCCAGCGCTTCCTTTTCCTGTAATATAAAATGTGTCTCCAAGATTTGCTGTAGCAGGAAGGGTGAAGACAACTTGTGCTGCGTTATCGGCAATATAGCCTGTGTTAGTAACAATTGTTTGTGTTGTTCCTGTGACATCTACCCATGAAATCCCACCAGGAGGAACCGTTAGAGTAACTGTGCCGCCAAGAGAAACAGGGCTTCCAGTTACAGTAACACCGCTTCCTGTGATCGTAATGGGAGGAGCTGTCAATGTTAGTGCATTGGCTCCTGGCGTTTGTGTCAATCCTCCTGATAAGGTAAGCGTTGCAAAGGCAGGTGCTGCACCTGTTGCTCCAATGAGTAACTGACCGTTTGTCCCAACAGGTACAGATGTAATGGCACTAGTTCCGTTCCCAAGGAGAAGTCCATTTGCGGTTAGAGTAGTATCTCCCGTGCCTCCGTTTGCTACGGTTAAGGGAGTCCCGCCTAAGGTGTTTATGTTGATATTTGCCGTGTTAACTTCAAAGTTAGGAGCAGCTGCTACGCCGCTGGGATTGGTAATGGTAACGGTGTTTCCTGTAGAGGTAAATGTGCGACCAAAAAAGGTCCCTGTACCATTGTAGGCAACAATTCCTGACTGACTTAAGTTTATGGCATTATTTGTTGTCATGGGCTCACTTTTGTTATATGAATTTTTTATGTAACTTTAAATTGCATTACGTATCTAATTTTGAATTAACACTTGAGATAAGTTCTTGATTTAACAAGAAGTTCTATGTTTATAAGATTTTATTATTATGTATAATTTCAGCTTCCTACGAGCAGATATTATCTCCTACATCCTCTTGGAGATACTACTAGTCGCCCTCTTTGGAAGATCTGCTTAACTTTTTTATTTTTATTTGAAGAGGATGATTGAGTAGTATGATGTATCTAAAAAAATTATATCTATAACAATTTATGGAAATAGGGAAATCTTTGAAAATTTAAAAGAAGTATTCAACATTTGTTGAATACTTCTTAAAAGAATACCTGTAAAAGAAGGCTTTTAGTAAGAATTTTATAAATAGAAGCGTGTATCAATCTTAAAGATTTGCTGATGGAGTTTTTGTTTTAAGACAAGGTATCGTTAACTTCTAGTTATTTTCTTGCTTCATAACTACTAATTAAGTTGGCATAAGGCATCAAATGCTCTTGCAGCAATTTTTTTAACTTATCTCCGTCATTTCTCCAATCTTTTTGCAACTCAGAAGCAACAGCAAACCAGTTTATCAAAACAGCTCCAGCACTTGACATGCGCATGAGAGCCGCTTCTCTAACAGATTTATTAAAGGTACCAGAGGCGTCAACTACAACGTATACCTCATATCCTTCCGCTAAGGCAGAGATTGTAGGAAATGCGACACATACATCGGTTACGATTCCTGCAATTAGTAATTTCTTGCATCCTGTTTTTTTAACAGCTTTTACAAAATCTTCATTACCCCAGGCATTAATCTGTCCCGGTCTTGGGATATAGGGAGCATTCGGGAATTTTTCTTTTAGCTCAGGCAATAAAGGACCGTTAGGACCGCTTTCGAAACTAGTTGTTAGTATTGTAGGAAGGTTAAAAGTTAGACCAATATCGGCTAAAGCAAGGATATTATTTTTAAATTCATCAGGCTCGTAGTCTTTAACTAATTGCATCAATCCTGTCTGATGATCGATAAGCAGCAACGCCACATTTTCTGAAGATAGACGGTTATTCCCTGCTTGAGCATGTAAGTGTGTCATAAGATTTCAGCCTTGGATTAAATAAAAAATATTTTTATTGATAATTCATCCTGAAATATAAGTGTAGAAATAAAAACGAATGCAAAAGGCTTTAGATCTTCGATTAAAGAAATTTTCTCTTAAATTTTTAGGCAGGTTCAATCAGCAGCCAAGCTACTTGTGAAACATCCCCGGTAATTCCTGAAGAGATACTAAAACTTACTCCGGGAGTTCTTCCCGTTACGCGCATGAAGCTGATAATACTAAGAGCATCTTGATCGTTATTTGTTAGGAAAATGCGTGTATTTGCAGTGATCGTAGTATTAGCTATTGTTGCATTCCCACTTACTAATTGCGCAAGACCCATCCGAGCGTTGCTTCCTTCTTTAATTAGAAATCCTGCCCCTAGATCAGAAGCGGCTACTCCTGAAACTGATGCGCTTGTATTTAGTATACGAACGCGTTCTTCTTGGACTATTGTAGTATTAGGTGTGATGTGAAAAGCAATCGCAGTGCCATTAGCTGAAGTTGTCCAGGTTTCATTAGCTAGCATCAAGATGGAAGCCTGGGATGTTGCTGAAAAGCCAGTTCCTGTATAGCCTCGTGCGCCCCAAATTCCTATAGTATCACCACTTTGATTAGCCGTCGGTGCTAAGGCTGTTCCTCTAGCCGCAAGATGAATGGTATTTGAAGCGTTGGTAGCGCTGCTTCCTACATAGGAAAACTGCAGCACATCGCATTCAGTTGATGTCGAAGGCATAACCAATTCTGCAGTAGAACCTGCTAAAAATTGAGTGGATGTCCCTCCTCCAAAAAAAGGAGCCATAACTAAGCTATTTGCTGGAGCTGCCGTTCCTGCAACAGTTCCAAAAGCAGCTGATCCTTTACAATCCAAAGTATTTATGCCAAGGAATGTATTGCCATTTCCCAATGTTAGAAATTCTGTACTAGAAGAGACTGGGACGTTGATTGCGTTTGTTATTTTTGCCATTTTGCTTAAAACTTTGTATTTGATGTTCCTATTAACTTTAAGGGGAAGGTTCTACTAATAGCCAAGCAATTTGAGAAGTATCTCCAATCGCTAGAGAGGAAATAGTAAAACTAACCCCTGGTACCAAAGCTGATACGTGCACATCACCAATAGCCAGTCCTGATGGGGCCTGATTGGTTAAGAAGATCCGCGTGTTAGCTGTAACGGTATTGTTAGCTACAGTGACCGAAGATATAACTATTAAAAAAGAGACCAATGTAGCTACGCCCATACGAGCATTAGCTCCTTCTTTGATCAAAAATCCTGATCCTAATTTGGTAACTGCTAATCCATCAAATGATACGCCTGTATTGAAAATACGGGCTATTTCCGACATAGTTGTAGAATTAGGAGGAGTTACTTGAAAACTAATTGCTGTCCCATTAGCTGTGGTCGACCAATTTTCATTAGCTATCATCAAAATCGAAGCTTTAGACGTTGTTACAAAAGCTGATCCGGTATAGCCTCTTGCTCCCCAGACGCCTAAAAGATCCCCACTTAAGTTCGCAGTCGGAGCCAGTGCAGTACCTCTTGCTGTAAGATGGATTAGATTCGATCCACTGGTAGCGCTACTTCCTACATAAGATGTTTGCAAAAGGTCACACTCAGCAGAGGTAGTAGGCATGACCAACTCTGCAGTAGAGCCTGTTAAAAACTGTGTAGCTGTTCCCACTCCTAAAAACCCGCTGCCAATTACGCCATTGGTAGGGGCTGCTGTTCCTGCAAAAGTCCCAAAAGCAGCAGAGGCTTTACAATCCAAAACATTAGTCCCTAGAAAATTATTCGTATTTCCTAGCGTTAAAGAAGGTATTGTAGAGGAGGCTGGTGTGTTTGTTGCGTTTGCTTCTTTTGGCATTTTACTACTTATTTGTTGTTTAAGGAGATGGTTCGAATAATATCCAAGCAATAGGAGAAAGATCTGTAGTCAGCTGAGATGTGATGGTAAAACTCACTCCTGGAACCCGAGATGTAACGCTTACCTGCCCTAAACTAACCAATCCTATCGCATTATTCGTAAGGAAAATTCGTGTATTCGCAGTGATTGTATTATTCAATACGGTAACTACTCCAAGAACTAATACAGCTAAACCCATGCGTGCATTAGCTCCTTCTGCAACCAAAAGTCCCGATCCTAAATCGGTAATTGCTACACCGGTATATGTTGTACTGAGGTTGGTTACACGAGCTATTTCCCCAAACGTTGTGGTCCCATTCTGAGTTACTGAAAAGGGAATCACAGTGCCGTTATTTGCAGTTGTCCATACTTGAGAAGTGATCATGGAAATAGTTGCCTTAGAAGTGGTTGCAAAAGCAGATCCTGTATAGCCTCTTGCTCCCCAAACAGCTAAAAGATCCCCACTTTGGTTAGCTGTTGGAGCTAATGCTGTTCCTCTTGCCGTATAATGCAGTAAGCTGGAGGCATTAGTAGCACTACTGCCTACATAGGATGTTTGTAAAAAATCACATTCTGCAGATGTAGGAGGAGACACTAGCTCTGCAGTAGAGCCTGTTAAAAACTGTGTAGCTGTTCCCACTCCTAAAAATCCACTGACAATGATCCCATTAGTTGGGGCGGCTATTCCTGCAAAAGTCCCAAAAGCGGCAGATCCTTTACAATCCAGAGCGTTAGTGCCTAGGAAATTAGTGCCATTTCCAAGCGTCATTGCAGGAGTACTAGAAGATGCTGGTATATTTATTGCGTTTGCCGTTTTTGCCATTTACTTAAACTTTTATCGGTTATTATGCAGTGATATTGCTCTTTCCAAAACTTTCCTACTTTACTGATCTATTATAAGATTGCTAAGATTTTTTTACAGATAAACATCTCTTTATTAACTATTTAAGTTTTTATACAACAGTAATGTTTCCAATACTTCCTATTACGTTCCAAACAGTAGCAGCGCCTGATACTATGGCAACCATATGAAGAGAATCTAGTTGATTAGTTGAGGTAAGTGAGCCGGCAACTCCAACCGTAGTTGTTGAAGAACCAAAGAAGATGACCTGACCTGCATTTTGATTGATTTTCCATCCAGCCGTACCTACATTCCCATTACCTGTAATATAAATTGTATCGCCAAGAGCTGCTGTAGCAGGAAGGGTAAAAACAACTTGTGCTGCGTTATCTGCGACATAGCCGGTATTTACTGCGATTGTTTGGGTTGTTGTAGTAACATTTACCCAACTGATACCACCACCTGTAACGCTTAAGGTAACTGTACCACCTAAAGAAACAGGACTTCCTGTTACAGTAACACCACTTCCTGTGATCGTAATAGGAGGTGCTGTTAGCGTTAAAGAGTTGGCTCCTGCAGTTTGCGTTAATCCACCGGATAAGGCTAGCGTTGAAAAAGCAGCTGGCCCTCCTGTCGCTCCAATAAGCAGTTGACCATTTGTTCCAGTAGGAATGTTTCCAAGAGGACCAGATCCATTTCCAATAAGAATGCTGTTTGTGGGAAAACTAGAGTTCCCTGTACCACCGCTTGTTACGCTTAAGATACCGGTGAAGCTGTTTATGTTGATCCCAGACACATTGACTTCAAAATTAGGATTTCCCCCAACACCATTGGGATTGGTAATAGTAACTGTGCTCCCTGATGAAGTAAGTGTTCGACCAAAGAAAATACCTGTGGCGTTGTTATAAGCAACCATCCCAGTTTGGTTCAAATTGATAGCATTTGCCATTGTTTCTCTTTTTGTTATACTTTAATTGATAAAAAAAATTCCTTAATAACTCTGAATAATCATGTGTCGATATTTTACGTAACCATAAAATTTCCATTAACGGATATAGCTATCCATCTTACATTAGCTTGGGTACATACAAGATAAAGGGAATCACCTGCATTTTGTGAAGTAATAGTCCCACCAAATGACGATTGGTCGGATCCAAGGTATACCTGTTGAGTAGGAGCCATATTAAGGACCCATCCATTATTGGTCGTTCCTGCTGTTACTATAAATAACACATCCCCTAGGACAGATGTTGCAGGCAGAGTGTATTGAGTAGCCCCTCCAAAATGGTCTATATAACCTGTGTTTGCAGACATCGCAATAGGAGATGTGGTTACATCTACCCAAGTGATACCTGTAGCGCCGGGCGCAAAAAAAGCCAATGTGTTTGTTGCAGGATTCCCAATAACAGCAACATTAGCTCCTCCCAGATTAATGTTACCATTTACATCAGGAGAAACAGGTCCACCGCTGGTTAGTCCTGTTAGTGTAATAGAGTTAAACTGACTAGGAGGAAATGGATCGCAGCCAAATGCCATTTTTTACTCTTCTGTAAATGAGTTAGAAAAAATTCATTAAAAAATAAGCCACTAAACTAGTACTGCAGATGGCAGGTAGTAGTTTAATACTCAACACTCGATGCTAAGAAGCATTGGTTCTTTTTATATTTCATTTTTTTACCGCATATAAAATTAAAATATCTATATGTATTTAAAATTATATTGTTTTAATTAAACAAAACAATAACTGATTATATTATTAATTAATGATACGGGAATTATGAAAGCTGAAATGCTTAGAATAAGAAAAGAAGGTGTTCTTTTATCTTAAGATAAGTGTTCGACAAAAGATTCTAAGAAAGCGTTTTTAGGAGATTTGAGTAATAAATTATCGGTTAGAATAAGCATTTTACTTAAGTCTAAAAGGAACAAATTTATTTTGCTCCTTTTAGACTTACCTACTTTAAGGCTAGAAACCCAGAGACAATCTAATAAAGGGTCCATGTAGAGTAAGATCTGATCCGTCTGGAGGAAAAGCTAGTGTGCTAAACCAGTTCATACGCATTTGACGCCACCAAACCTGTGTTTCCCATCCCACAGTCAGTTCTAACTCAGAATTACGTGAAGTACACCACCACTTTGAAAGCGCTACTTGCAATTGCATGGAAGAGAAAAGACGTAATTTATGATCTTTTAAAGATATTTGCGTGGAAGATGAAGAGCAACCAAGCAGATTTCCATAATCGGTATGCATTTTAAAAGAGCCTAACAAGCAAGAAACACCACCTCTTGCAAAAAGGCTAATCTGACAAGGGAAAACTAATCTGAACTCTGCTCCCAATTCTGGACCAATCCCTGATACTCGGCTTACTCCTTTTACTTTTTGAGGAGGTCTAAGTGAGGTTCTAGGGTTGAAAAATGTATAGTGCACATCTACTGTTTGTTTAACGGTACATCCTTGGACTCCAAAAAAGGGCTCTATCAGAAAAGATTTACCGATCATTAAGCCTTTTTTGAATAAAACATCGAATATTTGCATTTTTAATTCCCACTCACCAGAAAGGTGTGAAACTTGTTGATTCACTGGAGAAAAATAGGTAGGAACAACTAAGTTCGCGAAAATATTCCCGGTTGGATCATTAGCGGTAACTTTCGAAGGATGCGCTCGGAAATAGGTGTAAGAGCCACTTAATAACCAACGGTCATAAGTAGGGATATTAATAGTTGCTCGAACTCCAGAATTATAGCTGAAATCTTGTTCGATATCATGAGAAGGAGGTGGAATTAAACCAAAATTGGTTTCTCCATATTTAAGTGTATCTTCTATGGCTCTAAAATATAAGTAATCAACGACTAGGTTTTGTTGTATTTCTGGGTTTTTGACAAGCAGTACATCGCAACACTCATCTGGATACCCATAGGATTCTCCTGCGCTTGTCATTGCAGGAATAGCACACAGAGTGAGCATAAAACATTTTAGATATTTGATTTTTTTCTTAATCAACGGATCACCTAACCTTGCTTAACTTTTACAGATTCCAATATTTTCAAGTCCTTCAGAGAAATAATGGCTGCAACTTCTTTTCCCTTACGAGTCAATATAGTTCGTTTATTTGCATAGGCTGCTTCATTGACTATTTCGGTCAAGCATCCTCTTGCTAAAGAAAATGGAATTGTATTTGTCATTGAGCACCATTACATTTATACTTAATAGAAACATATGTATTAAAAAAATACAACAATGTATTAAAAAAATATCTAACTCATTAGATGATCATGTTTGTACATGCATAAGAGGCAATAAATGACACTCAATTCCTATTTAATTTTATTGCCACATGGAAGAAATTTACGCCCTTTACAAGATAAGTTTTATGAAATAGGTGGATTTTATAACGGAATTGGTTACGTATTTCCTTTTCAAAAAGAACAAATCCTTAAACAAATCATTAAACATCTTCCAGATATTAAAATCCGAAAAATGGATTTAGAAAAAGACCACACTTTTGATTCCATTCGGCAAATTCACAACGCTTCTTATTTTAGAGACAAACTATTTGCATTAGATAACAAGATCTTGTCTATTACCCATACTTATCAACTTGATGAACTATCAGAAGCTAGTGTGGAAAATTTACCGCTACCAATCGAACAAAAAACATTATTTTTAGAATTCATCCAAGAAAAAGAAAAATTAAAGAGAGCTTTAGAATGGGCTGAGGGAATGGAAAAAGCCTTATCTTCTCAAAAACCAGCTTCTTTTCATATGAAATTCATTAGTGAACAACCTGTGAATTTTCTCTTAGAAGAAGCACCAAAAATGCCCAGGCTAATCAACCACATGGAAGGTTCATGCGTCAAGGCTTTTATCAGGAAAGGAATCGTTGGCATGCTAGTTGGCTCAGGTGGTGTTGGAAAAACACATGCTTTAGCTCAACTTGCTATCTCCATAACGACAGGAATCCCTTGGCTTGGAAAATATCAAGTTGAAAAAACAGGCTGTGTTTTCATGGGAATGGGAGAAAATTCGGAAGAAGATATCCATCGATTGCTCAGAAAGACAGTTAAAAAATTATTTCAAGAACAAAATTCATTTTTTGATAAAAATCCTCTTTTAGAAGCCAGTAAACGACTGGCTGTAGCTTCTTTTAATGGATCGGATTCTTCTTTTATTTACAAAGGGAAGCCAACACAGTCTTACGAACTATTATTACATGAATTGAAAGAAAAAGAACCTAAAGAAGGATGGTCTTGTATTATTCTAGACCCCATCTCTCGTTTCTTGGGAGCAGATGCAGAAACAGATAATGCGTCTGCAACACGGTTTATTGCTCTTCTAGAAAAGCTAACACTTGAACTTAAAGGCCGTCCAACCGTTTTATTCGGTCACCACATGAGTAAAAATGCTCAAGCAGCGCGAAACACAGACCAAGGGGCCGCTAGGGGGTCTAGCGCCATTACAGACGGGGTGAGATGGCAGGCTAATCTAGAAAAGGTGCGCAAAACGCTTAACTCCGAAGAAGAAGAATATGAATTAGATCAAATCATCTTGCGCGGCGTTAAATCTAATTTTACTGCTATTTTACCTTCTTTAAGGTTAAAAAAAGATGAAGATGGGATTTTATTCGTTCAAGACCCAAACCAATCAATCTTTAAAAAGAGATGAAAGAAAAAACAAAGCTTCCCAAAGAAACTGCAATGGATTCTTGTTCTGAGGATAAAGATCCTTTTCCAGAAAAAACTTGGAAGAATGTCAATGTAGAACAAACTTTAAACTTCACAACAGAAGATGTGGAAACCTTACGCCAATTTCCTTTTATTGATCAAGCTCTTGTCGAAGATTTCTTTAAGAAAATCAAAGAGCCTCAAGATAGAGATTTGAAATGGAAAGACTTTCTCAAATCAAATCCATCCGAACAACAAAAAAAAGAATGGTTAGAAAAAAACTCTAAATGCAAGTCCATTGAAGAATCGATTAAAGAGCTCAACTTTCTAAAATACATCACCGAAAATCGTAAACAAATCATTCAGTGGTTAGAAAGCGAAGCGAAAAGTAATACCTTTAAAAAATCAGGACATCTCGTTGATCAGCAGCTTAAATATCTCAAATCCACAGAAGATCCATTACATATATTTTCACTGATTGAAAATAGAGAATTGAAAAATAGCATCACACAAAATAAAGAGATACAGGAACAAACCATTCAAGTAGGCATTAACCTTACCGCAGCACAAGATCGCCTTGTAAACGCACTCTGTCGGTTGTTACATGAAAAAAGTCAAATATTCAACCCCGATCAATCCAATTACTATACGGGAAATTCTCCTTATACGATTGCTGATTACGGTAAAAAAGAAGAAAAAATCCCCAGTCTTATATTGGAACCGCACGAGCTTTATCAAGCTTATTTAGAAAAAGTAGACTTCAGCGGAAAGGAAATAAGCAACATAGAAGATATACTGGAAAAAGCACAAAACACAAGACATTTGATTGTCTATGAATGGAGAACAAAAAACAAAACGGGTAAAACCATAGTGGATCGTATAGAGCAGTATCAACCTCTATTCATGGTTGATCGTATTTTCCCAGGCATGAATGAGGAAGAAGCCGATTTGGTCGCACAAGGAGATACTGAGGTTAGAAGAAAGAAAGGCAAATTCTTAATTAAATTCAATCCTTTGTTTATCCATCAGATCGAATCGAAATATGTTTTATACCCCAAAGACATCCATCAACGCATGGCCAAAGCAGCTGGTGGAGACCCTAGAAAAGTTACTCCTGCTATGAACTCGTTAAGAGATTTTTGTCTAAGAGCTCTGAGTAATAAACAGAAAAAAATAGAACTTAATCAAGATACTCTTCCTCTTCTTTTAAAGTTGGAAAACTATGTCAAATCTGGACGTAAAAAAGAGATTCTCAAAAAAGTTACAGATTCTTTTCAAGTTTGCAAAAATATTGGTTTAATTGACAGGTGGGAAGAAAAAGCGGGTACAAATAATCAAACCAAGTATGTTATTCATCTCAATCCTGGATTTCTAGGAAACACTTACATACCTTGAGGGTTTTTCTAAGATTTATCAAAACGAAAAACAAAAAAGCGCATAGAAGCTGTTCCTAACGCTATTTAATTCGCAAACACCCAATCACACCACTCACCACTCAAAACAAGCTCAGAAGCCATTTAAACGCATAAATTACGCGTTTGTGAATTCAAGGAACACAAGTCGTTTGCTTTTGTCATCTTGTAAACCTCTTCTTCTTGGCTTTGGGGTAGGGAGCTATTTGTTTAGCCGTAATAAACGGCAAACAATAGCCCTTACCCTTCTTATAATACTCTTATAAGAGTCTTATAATATCTACCGCCTGGTTTTTACCTATGAGAGTTCTGCATCGTAGTACGGTAATTCTGCATCGTAGTACGGTAAATCGGCCCTTTTTCTGCATCGTAGTACGGTAACTCTGCATCGTAGTACGGTAGTAGTTCCCCCTTTTTCGCCCAAATCTGTAATTAACTGTAAATTATCATCAGAGTTTGTTTTGAGAGTAAGAAATTTCAAATTAAGGAGACTCGGCATTGAGACTTCCATGCAAATGAAGCAACAAAATTTTTCACACTCCAACCTCTTAAGATATCAAAATTTAATTGAAAAAGAAATGAGATAAAACTTTGTTGCTTGATTTAAATGACCATGATAATCTGACTATAGACAATAAAACAGGTTTGTTATGGATGAAACAATGCAGGCAGGAAAATTTAAGGCGGAATGCCTTAAAGTCATGGAAAGGGTAAAAAAAACACGAAGAAAAATCATTATTACCAAAAGAAATATTCCTATTGCCAAATTAGTCCCGATAGATGCGGAGGATGAGAAAATTTTTGGCCGGCTCAAAGGAACTGTCCATTTTAAACAAGACGATATCATTGAGCCTATTGAAGAGAGTTGGGATGCCGATTCTTAAAAATTTGAAGCAACACAGAGTTCTTTTGGACACTCATGTGTTTGTGTGGATTATGAATGATAAACCTCTTTTAACAAAAGAATTCAAAAAATCCTTTGAGTTAGTTTTTAAGAAACACGGTGCGCTACTATCTCCTATGTCTGTTTGGGAAATAGGAATGCTTGTCGATAAGAAAAGAATTGATCTGGATATGGATGTGCTAGAATGGGTTAATAGAGCATTGGAACTATCAGGAATGCTTCTTTGTCCTATTACTCCACGTATAGCGATTTTAAGCTCTCGATTACCTGGGGAGGTTCATTTTGATCCAGTAGATCGATTGTTAATAGCTACAGCCCATGAGGAAAACGCTGTTCTTGTTACATGTGATAAAAAAATTCTTAGCTATGGAGAGGGAAAGTTTATTAGTGTCCTAGACCCTTCTAAATGTTAAAATAAATTTGATTTACACGTTAAAAACCTGACTATTCTGCAAGGTAATGCAAAATAGTCTTGACTTTTCCGCAATTAGTTGAAAATCAAATAGAAGTCATTCAGGGTATTAACTTCTTAAAATCGTTATACTTGTAATATAAAAATGCCACATTACAACAAAGCAATAAAACCTGCTTTGTTGCTTTAAAGGTTTTTTATCCTATAGCAGTCATTTGAGAATTTCTTTGGATGAACCCATTTAACTCTTCAATTAAGATGCGATATCTTCCTTTAGGACTGATTTGCATAGCTTTAATCTTTCCGCTTTTGATAGCGCGTCTAATTGTTAAAGGGCTCATGCCTAGCATAACAGCCGCTTCAGGCAGGGTAACAACTTTTCTAGATGTGTCTAAGAGGTGATTATTCATAAAGTAGCTATATACTAGTTCCCTATTCGCTCCTTTGTCAAATAAAATATTTATTATTACAAGCAGTCCAAAAGAAAGAGAGTTTGTAAGGGTGTAAAAACCTGCTTTCTTTGATTAAACGCCCGACTGCATTGTTGTAATGTGAATAAAAAGGATCATCTACAACTTTAGCGCATTTTTTAATCCCAAAGTCAGATGTTACTAAATCACACTTTATCCCAGGGGCATAAGCCAAAAAACAACTAGTAACACCCGACAAAATGGTAAGAATGATTGAAAAGAAAAGCATTAACCAAAAAAAATCAGAGGGTTTTTTATGGAGTCCTTTCTTCATATTTCTCTTCTTCTCGATCACGGATGGCACTAGCAACCTCGACAACTGTATTCATAATTTGCAGACCATGATATCTCAATGCAGCATCACAAATATTTGTTAGTGATTTTTCCATTTTCTCATCTACTTCAAGCACTTTTGTTTTAGTCATTTTATCCTCAAAAACCTGTTTAAACTTCGCGAAAATAATAACAAAAAAATAAAAAACTAAAACAATTTATTTTCTTTTTTATAAAAAAATAAGGGTCTTGTATCTAAAAGCATCTGTTTTTTAATAAAAGACTAGCCCCCCGCAGATAACTTTTTATATATGCACTTACAAATATACACGAATAAACTGCCTCAGTGTGTCCATAATTAGCCTTATGGACACATTAGAGCGCAACAAGCTTTTTAAATAAAAAAAAAAACACTATACACATTAAGTGAAAATACATAATTTAAAGATCGAAGATGATCTTCTTTGAGTAGGATGAATTTTATTAAACTTTAAAAGTAAAAAACAGAGCCTTTTCATTGCATTCTATTCACAAAGATAAAACAAAAACTTTACCATTTATGAATGCAGAAATAATAGAATTAGAAGAAAAACACAAACTCAACTACAAACAAGTCGTTGAAATTAAAAACGAAAGGCTTTGGCAAGCTCTTTCTAGGGTTAATTTGCGAACTGCAATCGCTGAATGGATTGAGACAATTACAAACCCCTGCACAAAAAGCTCTTACACCACTTCCATGAAAGAACTCTTAGAAAGGGGATTTTTAAATCCTAACTGGAGTTTGCAAATATTTGGAGTCCTTTCTGCCAATGCAATCATCGATAAAATAAAAGTTCAAACGATCTGCATTAAGAACAAAACAGCAGAAGACACAAAACGAGAATGGTCTATACGTACTAAAGAAGCCCGTATTAGCTGTTTACTAGCCTTTACAAGGTACCTATCAAGAAAAACAGAAGGGATCATCGCTAAAGCAACCCCCAATAGGACTGGTTTAGAAAAAACCTTTAGCCCTCCCTCAAAAAAAGTAAAAACAGAAGCGTTGAGCAGAGCTCAACTTTATCGTTTTTTAGAAGAGCTAGAGCGGATCAACCCAAGGGATGCCTTAATTGCAAAATTATGCCTGCATGGAGCAAAAAGAATTAATGAAGTTCTTTCTTTAGAGGTTTATCGGATTGATTTTGAAAAAAGACAGATCTTATTTAGACAATCCAAAAGCAAATTAACAGATGACTTTACGGTTATCAATTTTGAAAAAGAAGGGGCTCAAGTTCTACTTCAAAAATTGAAGGATTACGTGCAAACAAGAAAAGGTCTTGTTTTTCTTACAAAAAACAATAAAGGAGTTAAAAAAACCCAAGTAGATCGAAATTTTTCAAAAGCGGGGAAAAATGCACAAATCCCCTTCCGAGTAAGCGCGCACAACTTAAGAACTACTGCTATCACCCTTTGGAAGGAAGATGGGTTTAGCGATTCTTTAATCATGAAAGCAAGTGGTCATTTCAGCAGTGAAATGGTTCATCGTTATGATAGAACAGATATTGCAGACAACGTAACAAGTAGATCTTATCTATTATAAGATAACCTAAAACCTCACATTAGTAAGCAATATATAATTATTTAGTTTTCAGTGGTTTATGTATTATACTTGTCGCAATGGGGGTCCAATTCATAATAGATTACGGATGTTAACTCATGAGATCGGAAAAATGATAAGGTAATTCTTTGATAGGAGATTCCATACTCTTCCATAATTTGGAAAAGGTTTTTTAAACTAAAATCTAATGGTACATAATGACTGGGAATAGTTAAAATATCAAAACGATTATAAATAGTTTCAATATCAATAGGTTTTTGTCCTTCTTCAATAGAGGTTGGTATCCTTGATCTTGCAACAAGGTCTGCTATGCTTCTATAACTCTTCTCTCTTTCCTTAAATCCCAAGAATTCTGACAAATTGTAATTTCTAATATGCTCTGGATTAGACGTGCCTGACAGCATTTTTACGCTTATGGGCTTAGGAATTATCGTTTCAGATGTATGTATGTCTAGAAAAGGCAATAGATCAAAATTAGTTTCTGTCTTCTTAAGAAAGACATAGGGTAAGGCTCGTTTTCTAGTAATATTTGATATAGAAAGATCGTATAAATCCCAACTATGAGGACCTAGACAAACAAATTCTGTTTTTTCAGGAATTGGAATGGTTTCTGCAGAGGGAATATATCCTCCATTTGAGGATATAATTAAATGCTGCGCCTGATCCTCTTTCCCAGTAAATAATAAGAATGTTTTATCAAGAAGCCATACTGTGAGATCAGGAATACTTTCTTCTAAATTTCCTGCAATATCCCAAATTAATGCCATCTTTTTCCCACTAAAAAACCGTCGTAAATTTAATTCTGCCATGACATACCGTATCAAAGATTATTTATTAATAAATGATTGTAATTTTCATGTTATACTAGTTTGATTTCAAATTAATAATTACATAACTAGGTTTTTTTGAAAAAGCTGCTCTATCTTGCAAGAAGATGTTATTCTTTTGTATAAAAATGTTTATATATTCAAACTCTTAATT
>DASZIJ010000027.1:0-33132 GCA_035949155.1 Candidatus Rhabdochlamydia sp.
CCATTTTCCCATTTGAGGTTCAAGAATTTTAAATTGCTCTTCGTTTAATCCTTGTTTGCTCATGTCATGTGTCTTTGGTTAAAAAATAAAAAGATCAGGCATCATAGCAAAAATTAATATTCAATTCAAGATAGGTTCATGGATAGATTTTTAATGATATTATTTTTAAAAAAACTACAAATCAAGCATTAAAACTAAATTTAATACAATTAATTTAGTTTTAATTTATAAAAAAAATAATCACTTTAATTAATTTAAGAAATGCACCGATATTTTATTTTTCTCTACAGGCAAAATGAGATCACCTTTACTAAAATCTTTATCTAAACTATTGTTAAGCGCTTAAATTAGCTGGACTCATGTATACATTTTGTAAATCCTTGACACGAACTGGAGAGAAATATGGCGATTTTATCGTCACAAAATATTTAGTTATTGATGAGCTACACTGTGTTTTACGCGAACTTATGCACGTGCCTACAGGCGCCATTGTTATGCATATTGAGAACGATGATCCAGAGAATCTATTCTGTCTGTCTTTTAAGACCTTGCCTTATAACTCAAATGGTGTAGCACATATCTTAGAACACACTGTTCTATGTGGCTCTTCAAAATACCCGGTAAAAGATCCTTTTTTTGCCATGGGAAGAAGAAGCCTTAATACTTTTATGAATGCTTTAACAGGAGCTGACTTCACCTGTTATCCCGCAGCATCACAGATAGAGAAAGATTTTTATAATTTGCTGGATGTTTATTTGGATGCCGTCTTTCATCCAGAATTAAAACGAATGAGCTTTCTGCAAGAAGGACATCGTCTAGAGTTTATCAATCCTAAAAAACCAGAAGAAGGACTGCATATTAAAGGGGTTGTATACAATGAGATGAAAGGAAGCCTCTCTTCTGTCGATACGCGTATGTGGCATGCTATGATGGCTCAACTGCTACCAGATCTTCCTTATGCATTTAATTCAGGAGGAGATCCGGAAGAGATCCCTCATTTAACTTATGAGCAACTCCTCCATTTCCACTCTTTATATTATCAGCCAGCGCGTTGTTTATTTTTCTTTTATGGGAATCTTCCTTTACAAAAACACCTTGATTTTATTGCAGAAAGAGAGCTAAGCCAAGCAGGCAGCTCCCCTGCTACTTGTTTGGTTAAACAAAAACGTTTTGATGCACCAAAGTTCTCTACCATGCGCTATCCCATTGAAGCTTCTGAAAGCTCTTTTCGCAGGGCCGTAATTACTTTTGGTTTTTTAACAGCTTCTATTACAGAACAAGAAGATGTACTGGCATTAAGTATTTTAGATGTAATCTTAATGGAAACAGATGCCTCTCTTTTAAAAAGAGCCTTGCTTGAATCACAACTCTGCATCTCTGCAAATGGCTTCATAAGCCTGGATATGAGTGAGGTACCCTATCTTTTTGTATGTAAAGGCAGCGAAGAAAAAGATGCTGATGCATTAGAGCAAGTTTTAGTAAATACGTTAAAGAAGATTGTTACAGAGGGTATCCCAGAGCATTTAATCGATGCGGCCATTCACCAGTTAGAGCTCTCCCGTTTAGAGATAGGCGGAGATCAATCTCCTTTTGGCCTTTCTTTGTTCATGCGCTCGGCTTTGGCTAAACAACATGGGTGTGATTCTGAATCAGGATTAATGGTGCATTCTCTATTTGAGGAGTTATTAGAAAAAACAAAACAACCTACTTATTTAACAGGCTTCATTGATAAGTATTTCCTGAGTAATCCTCATAGGGTTCGATTAATCATGATACCAGATCCTCATCTGGCAGAAGAAGAGAGAAATCAAGAGCTAAAACGACTCAAAAAAACCCAGCAAGAACTATCTAAGGAACAAATCAATGAAATTCAAAAACAGACAAGAGATCTAGCCCTATATCAAAAGCAAACAGAAACCCAAGCTCTAGATTGTCTGCCGAAAATATCTTTAAATGATGTGCCTATTTCTATTCGTGATTTTCCCCTGCAAATCATTTGTTCAAAAAACTTAACTATCTATCATCACGATTGCTTTACTAATCATATTTTGTACGTAGATCTGCTTTTTGATCTACCTACGATTGAAGAAGAAGATCTGCCCTATGTGCATTTATTAACTTCCATTTTATCTGAACTAGGAAGTGGAAATAGAGATTATAGAGAGAATCTAGAATATATGCAGGCCCATACAGGTGGCTTGACTACTTCTTGTTCCTTATACCCCCAAGCTTTAAATCCGAAAATACTGCGTCCCTCTTTTAATCTACGAGCAAAGTGCTTATATCGTAAAGCGGAGCAATTATTTGCATTGATACAAGATCTGCTTTTATATCCTCGATTTGATGAAATTAAGAGGATCGAAGAGCTCATTTTGCAAATCTATACAGCTTTGCTCAATCGATTAAATAGGCAGGCAATGCGCTATGCTACTCATTTAGCTGTTAGTGGTTTTTCAACAGCTACGCATATCAATGAAGCCTGGTATGGATTGCGTTACTTCAAAACTCTACAAGCTATCTGCCAAGATCTACCTACTCATCTTCCTAAGGTCATTGATCGACTAAAAGCTCTAAAAGAAAAAATTTTCACTTTTAATGAACCTCATTTGATATTGAGCTGTTCTTATGAGATGTTAAAAGAGTTAGAGAGTAAAAATTATTTTAACCTCAATCAGTTACCCAATCTTAATACAAGCCCTTGGCGGTTTGAAACACCTTTAATTTTACCTTCTTCTCAGATTCGTTTGATCTCCTCACAGGTTGCATTCAATGTAGAAGCATTTTCGACAATTTCTTACATTCACCCCTATGCAGCTGCTTTGATGATCGCTTCGGTTTTGTTTGAACATAAAACTCTACACCCAAGAATTCGAGAGCAAGGCGGGGCATATGGCTCTAGTGCAACATTTAGCACTAAAATGGGATATTTTTATTTTCTCTCCTATCGAGATCCTCATATCTATGGCACTAGAAACCATTTCCATGAAGCGGTTGATCAACTCTGCAGAGGAAAAATTTCCGCACAAGAGTTAGAAGAGGCAAAGCTCACCATTTTACAAGACTTAGACTCTCCTGTCTCACCTGAAAATAGAGCTCTTATAGCTTATGAATGTCTTCGCAGTCAAAAAACAAAAGAAATGCGCCAGGAGTTTCGAGAATCTCTTCTGAATGCAACCATTAATGATGTAAAATACATCGTAAAGAAAGAATTAAAGCCCAAACTTGCCCAAGGAATATTTATTTCTTTTGCCAATCAAGAATTAATCAACAGTGAAAATATTGGCTTGCAAAATCCTCTACCTGTTTTTTCCATTTAAAATACATAATCTATAAAATTTAAGTTGTAAAATAAAAAATATACTTGGTATATTCAGCCGTTTCTTATCAAGAAAAAAATAGAAAAACACTAGTTAGTAAATCAAAAAAGATAAGTAAATAGGCTCTTTATGCAAGTATTTTTTTTTCTTATTTTAAGTATCTTTTGCTTAAACAATACCTATGCTGCTTATCCTTTTCCTTCTAAGCCCCATAAAATCTCAGACAAAAAAGCAGCCAATTTTTTTACTGAGATTCTAAATGCATCTGTTCCAGCTGTTGTATTCATTCAAGTGAAATTAACCCCATCTTCTAGCTGGATTAGTTCTTTGTGGGGAAATAACGAAGAAAAAGCCTACATCGGTTCAGGTTTTTTAATTACTGAAGATGGATACATTATAACCAATGAGCATGTCATTCAAGATGCAGATGTAATCACTGTTACACTGAGCAATCAATTACAATTCGATGGCATCGTAATAGGAGCAGACCCTATTTCTGATATTGCCTTAATTAAAATCGAAGCAGAGGGCCTTCCTTTTTTGGCTTTCGCTGATTCTGATTCTATTGAGCTAGGAGAGTGGGTTGCAGCAATTGGCAGTCCCTTTGGTTTGCAATCCACTGTAACATTTGGAATTGTAAGCAGTCTAAAAAAAGATAAGTTCCAAGAACCAGATACCCTACAAGTCAATCTTAGCATTAACCCAGGCAACTCCGGAGGACCTCTTTTAAATTTAGATGGAGAAGTCATTGGGATTAATAGAAGCACATGGCGTTATAAAGAAGGATTCTATACAGGCTTATCTTTTGCTATTCCAAGTAATGTAGCTAAAGATGCTATAGAGAAACTACTTGACCAAGAACTACCTTAAAGTCTTTACTTAATTTACAAAATTTAGAGAAGTGTATATTTTGTATACTCAATTTATAGTTTATTTAAGGGGTAACATTCATGAAAAAATCATCTATTCACTCTCCTATTTTTCTTGTTTTAAGCGTTATTCTTTTTAGCGCGCAGTCAATTCACATTCCCACTCTAAAAGAAACTCAGACTTTAGATCAGATATCACAAGCATTTAATCTCATCTATGAAAGCACCAATCCTGCTGTTATCTCGATAAAAGCTCAAAATAATTCAACCGAATCTTATGGAGCACATAATCCTTTTGAGTTTCACAGCGAAATATTTAATCGTTTTTTTGGACAAATGCCCCAACCTTCCCCTCAAAAAAATGCGGGGTCTGGTTTTTTTTGTAGTGCTGATGGTCACATCATGACCAATGCACACGTGGTTAACAATTGTGATAAAATCACTATTGTTCTGCATGATGGACAAGAAGTAGATGCCATATTAGTAGGGTCTGATCCACATACAGACATTGCTCTTCTTAAAATTGCATCAAAAGAAATAGCAGCTTTGCCCTATTTACCCTTAGGAAACTCAGATTCTGTTAAAATAGGAGAATTAGCCTTTGCGATTGGCAGTCCTCTTCTTCTAAAATCCACTTTTACCCAAGGCATCATTAGCGCCAAGGGAAGACAGAACCTACATATTAATGATCTAGAAGACTTCATTCAGAGCACGGTACAAATCAATCGTGGTAACTCAGGTGGTCCTCTTTTAAATTCAAAAGGGGAAGTAATTGGAATCAATACAGCCATTGCTTCTAATAGCGGCGGCTATATGGGGATTAGTTTTTCTATCCCGATCAACATGGCTAAGAATATTATGAATCAGCTCTTAGAAAAGGGAAGTGTTACACGTGGGTTTTTAGGAGTTACTCTACAACCAATGGATGCAGACATTGCTAAAGCCTTTGGTTTATCAAAACCAGAAGGAGCTCTTATTTCTGAGGTTGTTCCTGGATCTGCCGCTGATAAAGCAGGTCTCAAACAAGGGGATATTATTTTAGAATACGATAACAAACCTGTTAAAAGCTCTGAAGGGCTGAAAACAGAGATTTCTCTAAAATCTCCGGGTTCTACTATTCAGCTAAAGGTAAAACGCAACCAAGAGACCAAGCAAATCTCTGTAAAATTGGGTTCTAGTTCCGATAATGTGATGGCTGAGAATGGGATTGTGCAAAAATTAGGCTTACAGGTTGAAGCCTTAACAGAGGATTATGCTAAGCAGCTTGGTTATAAGCCTACAGAAGAAGGTGTTGTGATTACCAAAGTAAAACCTAACTCTCCAGCAGCACTTGCGGGTTTGCGTCCAGGATGCTTAATTCAAACGATCAATCACAAAAAAGTGACAAACCTCTTAGAGTTTAATCAAGCAATTAATCAAAACACCACCAAATCTATTTTACTGCTAGTTCGTGATCGTAATAGAGGAGCCTATTTCTGCTCTATTCAACTTAAATAACTACCACAATCACTTTGTAAGATACTTAAGAACACTTAAAAAAAGTGTTCTTAAGCGCTTAAAAAAGGTGACAAGATCTTAGATTGAAATTATAATCTGCCTCTATCTCAATTGGGATTAAGGCATAATTTATGCGCTGGTTACTCTGTTTTATCTTAACTTCTCGACTAGTTGCCACTCCTTTCGAAAATGTAAAGCCTTCCACTCCTGATGAAATCGCTTCCTTAAACACAAATCTTCTCATAGATGGATACATCTCCCCTTTATCTGGACAAGTCTCTCTTCAAGAAACAGATCTTCTCATCAAGGCCGCGCAAGACCTCTCACTTAAAAGAGTGTATGTCCCACCGCAGATTCTCGGTCGTTATGAAGACAAAGATCGTTTAGATCGTTTATCCTTAGGAAAGTCCTTGTTCGTCCAAGAAAGAAGGCGCTGGGTCATACTATCTCATCTTTGGGCTGGATACAATCTCCATTCTCCTTATTTTCAAGTGTACGACCCAAGCGGTTTTGTCCTAGAATTCGAAATTTGCAACGATAAGGGTATTTTAAAAACAAATGCTTATGGTTTTAGTAATTTACGACAAGAAGAGCCTGATAGCACAGCTGATCTTCGCAACATAGTTTTCTTTATAGAACAAGATGCAGCTCACATGATTTGGCCGGATGGAACAGAGCGCATCTATCGCAAACAATCCCCTGACCTCTATCGCCTAGAAGTTGAGCTGCTTCCCCATGGAAAGGCTCTGCGTTACGAATATAGCAACCAAGAGCTATCTAGGATTCTCTCTACAGACAAAAGTGGTAAATACACTTACGCCTCTATTACAAAAACCAGAGACCATACCTACCTAGGATCAGATGGAAGAGAAGCCAAATTCCACTATGAAATATTCAAGATCAAAGAGAAGATTTCTTTTAGAACCCCCATTCTCACAGAAGCATCTAATCCCCTTTATACAAACTCCATTCAATACAATGAGAGAAGCTTACTCTCACAATATGATGCAAAAGAGTATCCCGTATCATTCGAGTATTTCAAACAAAAAGGCTGTGTTGCTCGCATCCAACGCCTAAACACCCCATCTGGGTCGGTTGTATTCTCTTATGATCCCCCGATTGCAGGACAAAAAGGTGGTTGGACAAAAGCAGAGTATGGAAACGGCGCATCTGTTTTGTATCGCTTCGATCAAAATCTGCTTCTCATTGCATTAGAAAATTGGTACGAAGATCAGCTCATCAACCAAAAAACGTTCAACTATACTACAAAACAGCATATACAGCGCGTAGAAACGCGAGATGGGGTGGGAAATCTCCTGATTGCTCATACTTATGAATGTGATTCTGAGGGTAATGTGCTTCTCGAGAAAATTGAGGGGGACTTCGGTACTTTTTCTATCAGGCGAACTTTTACTACAAAAGGCCGTTTAATCCGAGAGGAAAGAGATGATGGATTAGGTACTGTATATACTTATCTAGGAAATACACGTCTTCTTACCTCAAAAACAACATTAGATCAGGGAAATCCCATTCGTAAAACGACTTACCTCTACGATGAAGCTAGTAATCTCATCGAAGAAGCTGAAGAAGGACAGACCCGCACAAAATATATTCTTAAAACCCAAGGACCTCACCTACATCGCGTCGAATGGGAAAAGAAATACGATTGGGAAGGTCAACTGATCTATAAGATCCATTTCACTTACGACGAATATGGTAATTGCTCTAAGCAAGAGCATTTTGGATCTGATGGGAATCTAGCTTACACCATAGAGAAAACTTACGACGCATGCGGAAATCTTCTTGAAGAGACCAACCCTTTAGGCCAACTAGCCTCATACCAATACGATCTCCGAGGCCGCTGCATTCGTGAAACCCCCTTTTCCAACAAACTCTCTATCGATCGTACTTTCGATGATAAGGGAAGACTTATCCGTATCAAAGAAGCAGATCACATCACTTGCTTTACTTACAATGCATACGATGATTTGATCGAAAAAACAGACTATTTGGGACTGAAAACAAACTATACGTATCATCCTGTCCATCATAAACCCATCCTGATTGAATCACCTCCCACATTGCTTCAACTAACCTATGATGCTTTCGGTAGAGAAATTCAACGATGCGATGCCTATGGAGCTAAAACAACAACTAAGTACAATAGCTATGGAAACCCCCTTGAGATTGTTGATCCAGATGCAGGAGTGGAGGTTTACCAATATGAACCAAACGGTCTTTTAGCCCTGCAAACTGATCCAGACGGTCTAAAAACAGCTTTTACTTACGATGCTTTAGGAAGAATTCTCTCTAAAAAAGTGGGCTCCTATACCACTTGGCTTAATTACGATGCTTATCATTTGATCGAGGAAATCGATCCTGAAGGCGTTGCTACTCAGTACAAATACAATCTAGCAGGGCAAAAAATAGAAGAAAAAAGAGCAGACCGCAAAACAACATTTCGCTATGGCGCCCTTGGTTTTTTAGCAGCTGAAGAAAGAGCCAGCCGCTGCATCACCTATGTTCATGATCAAATGGGTCAGCTGCTCACAAAATCCATAGATGGTCTTCTGACAACTCATTGGACTTATGATTCAGCAGGTCTTGTTGCAACCATCAAACGAACAGGAACCTCTTTTTTTACTTATGATCCTTATGACCGTCTGATTAAAATGGTCGATGAGGAAGGTGCAGAAACAAACATTACCTATGACGAAAGAGATCAGATCTTATTTAAGACGATCCGAGATCCAAGGAACATAGAGACAATCGAAACCTACAATGCGCACAACCTTCTTGTTAAAAGAGAAATTCCCGAGAACTTACTAGAAGAATTCGAATACGACCGAGCTCTTCGACTCATTAGACAAGGACCTTTGCACTTTTCTTACACTCCTAAAGGAAACCAAGCTTCTCTAACAGAAGGAGGAATCCGAACTACTTTTTGGACCTATACTCCTGGCGGTAAAATCCAAACAAAAACTAAACCCGACGGGACCCTTCTCTCCTATGAGTACAATCTCCAAGGAGAATTGATTAAAGTAGGCTCCTGCCTAGGCAGCTCCCGCGAATTTCAGTACGATCGTTTAGGTCGTCTCGCCCAAGGAAGTGGGTTTTCCAGAACTCTTGATCCCTTCGGCAATATCTTAAGAGAAGAATTTTCCAATGATCTCTGGATAGAGAGTACATACGATGATTGGAACCGCCCTTTAGAAAGAATCCTCCCTGATTACAGCCGGATCGTTTATGAATATGAGGGTCCTTTTCTAAAGCAAGTAGTTCGCTTAAATTCCAACGGCTCCATTTTATACACACACCTATGATCAATACAATGAAGCAGGTCTTACCTTATCGGAAACAGGCCTCTTTCAAACCATCTATACTTATGACAAAACCGGAAGAAGAACATCCCAAATAAACCCCTACCTGAACGATACCCTAATCTACGATGAAGCAGGTAACCTCATCCAAAAAGGCTCTACCGTTTATACTTACGATGATGCTTCTCAACTTACCTCAGAAACAAACCAATTCACAGCACACTATGATCAGAACTATAACTGCATCGAAAAAAATGGAAAAATCCAACTAGTCGATGCTATAAACCAAATCCAAGGCCTTCCCTACGATGCAAACGGAAACCTGACAAAATTTGGGTTTCATTTTGATGTTTTCGATCAACTCCTAGTCGAAGGAGAAAGCTTCGTTTACGATGCCTTGGGAAGAAGATTACAAAAAGGCAACACTTCCTATCTCTACATTGATGATGAAGAGATAGGATCTTTTGAAGCTGCGCAACCTCAAGAGCTCAAAATACCGGGTTATCAAAACATCGTTGCGATTGAAATAAAAAACCGCCCCTATGCACCTGCTCAAGATGTACAAGGAACGATCCGCTACCTGATTGATTGGAAAACAAAAAAAATAGCTCAAGAGAATACTTGCGATGCCTTTGGTTCAGGGTTAACAGATACCATCCCCTACGCCTATGCAGGAAAAAGATACGATGCAAAAACAAACCTGATCTACTTCGGAAAGCGTTACTATGATCCAGAGCTTAGCCGTTGGTTAACTAGAGATCCTTTAGGTCCTGTTGATCATTCCAATCTCTACCAATACGTTTTCAATAATCCCTTTGCCTATCAAGATCCAACCGGAGAATTTGCATTTGCAATACCCCTTTTAATCTGGGGTGCAGAATTAGTTCTTCCCTCTCTGACAGCTTTTGTTGTTCCGATTGCTTATACAGCACTCACAGGAGTTGTTGCTTATGCAGGCTATAAAGTGTCTCAGGTCATTTACGAAAGAAGTTATGATAATGTCCTTTTTAAAAACTCCTCTACAGTCCGAGGCCCAAGCAATGCTTCAAAAAAAAATAGATATCGTACATCTACTTGGAAAAATACCAACCCTTTTGATGGTCCGATTGACGGAGAAGTTTTAGTTGGAGATGCTGAGGGAAATATCATTCCCGTACCAGATGGACATCAACTAGGTGGATCTAAAGATGGCAAATGTATACAGTTAAAAGATAAAGACAAAAAAAGTACAGGCTTGAGAAAAGATGGGAAGGGACATCCCCCAGGACCAAAACATCCTGATGATCCTAGATCATGGAATCCTCATGCCCACGTTCCAGGAATAATAAATCCTGATGGAACTCCTTGGTTGCCTATTCGTTAGGTTCATTCAATAGAGAAGCACAAAAAACGGACTAGAATTTACGGTGATCAGAATATGATTCAACATCAAATTACAATGGAGTCCAGAACAAATTTCTATCAGGTTTAAGGATGCAAGGTAACAAGAAAATTGTAAGCTATGAAGGCATTTATAGATATATCTAGAAGGATAAAAAAAGAAGAAGAATGTCTTTAAAAAGAGCTATGTCATCATGGAAGGAAATACAACAAAAAAGAGGAAGCAGAAAAGCAGGCCATGGATGTATATTTCAGGATAAATTAACCTTGGAGAGGCCCATAATTGTAGAAAATTGGGAGATTGATATAATCATATAGACAAAAAGCACAAAGGAGCCACAGTGTGCATGGTTGAATGACGTTCAAAACTAACACTACCTACTGCCTGAGAGAAATGGAAAAACAACTTTGGAATTGAAAAAAGTCCTATAAGTTAAGTTGAATGACATAACAGATTATACTTACGTTTATTGCCAACAATGGGAGTGAATTTACTCTGTGTCAAGGCTTAAGCCAATCTAGAAGCGACTATTTATTTTACCCTCTCTTGCATTCTGAGAGCGGGAACTAAACAAATATATTAATGATCTAGTTGGGCAATATCCCTCCTAAATGTAACCGTTTAGATGTGATAGATATGCTTTAAATTCACACTCTTAGACGTCCTCTATGATTGTAAGGATGAAGTCTGTATTGTTCGCACTTTCAGAGTTAAAAAGGCATTAAATCTAGGGGAATTTATGACAAACCATAAAGAAATAAATGAAAGTGAATATACATGGAATGATTATGTTATTGTTAAGAAAAATGCTCCAAAGCAATTTCATCCAGGAGAGATTGGGGTTGTATGTGGCATGTCGGAAATTGAACGTGAAGAAATCGCAAAAGAATTTCACGCAGAGCTAGGAGACTGGTTTTATATTGTAGAATTTGGGGACGGTAGCTCTGTTGATGTTGCTGGTCGTTTTTTGGAGAAATATCCAGAAGAATAAAAAATACTGTGAATAATCTTTTTATCTTTTTTAGTAAGAACACAAATGTTGGCAGAGTCATCTATATTATTTCAAATTTTTGAGAATAAACATCCTAAAATAAAATAAGCCCTCTTGTCCAGGAGGCATTAGACCACCTTTACCTTGGGAAATACCAAAATAATGGAAATATGCATGAAAGACGATTTTTTATGGCTTCAAAAATGGTATCAAGCTCGCTGTAATGGAAATTGGGAACATGATCGTAGAATCCATCTAGGGACTATTGATAATCCTGGTTGGTCATTAACGATAGATTTGGAAGATACAGAATTAGAAAATAAAAATTTCCAAGAGATCAACGACATACATAGATCGGAAAAAGATTGGACAGTTTGTAGAGTAAAGAATACTAAATTTGAAGCATATGGTGGTGTTGAAAATTTACCAGGGATTTTGAAAGTATTTCGTTATTGGGCTGAAAATGAACCATTTGATTTTGAATTGGAGAGTACCAAAATAACGGAAAAATCTATGGAAGAAGACGATTTTTCATGGCTACAGCAGTGGTATCAAGATTACTGCAGTAGAATCCATTTCAGGAATATTGACAATCCTGGTTGGTCGTTAACAGTAGGTTTGGAAGATACGCAACTAGAATATACAAATTTCCAACAAATAAAAATAGACCGATCGGAGCAAGATTGGATATTTTGTGAAGTTAAGGATCTTAAATTTGAAGCAAGATGTGGTGTTGAAAACTTACCAGAAGTTTTAAAAATATTTCGTCATTGGGTGATTGAAAATGAACCATCTGAAAATAATGAATATGAGTGGGATGATCGTGTGATTATCAAGAAAGATGCTCCAGAGCAGTTTTGTCCAGGAAGGATTGGGGTTGTATGTTATATGTGGGAAATTAAATTTGAAGACATTGCGAAAGAATTTTGCTCGGAATTAGGAGACTGGATTTATCTTATAAAATTTAAAACTGGTAGAGAAATTCGAGTTGCTGGTCGTTTTTTAGAGGAATACTCAGAAGTATAGAAATCATGATAAATCACATATCTACTCTCCAGATACAGTTTGGTGGGAATAACTATGAAAAAAAATTTAATCGAGTATTATGCGCCATTTTTTCACGATGGATCAATCATTTCTATAGAGCATCATCACAACAATATGGAAATTTCTATGCAGAGCGCTCAGATGGATGTTGAAGATTTGAAAGACGATACTAGACTGTCAGAAGATGATTGTATTAAAGGAAAGCTGCATTTAGAAAATATTAGAACTATATCAATTAATGAGATTCCTTACTTTGGAACATTGCAAATGCTTTATGATGGAGGAGAGATTTTTGATTTTATCTTAGACAAACAAATGGTGGAGTTACAAATAATATGGGTAAATTTTCCCCCTAAACCAGATGTTAATGAATTCTCCACTATCAAAATCACAGCAGAAAAGATTTGGTGGGAAAACATCCCCGACCTTTTTGATCCCTTTTGGTAAAGCTAGCTCTTGTGACTCATATTGTCATCTTTCGCTGTTAAACTTTTATCTATATCCGTTGATTTTTGGTAGAAGGGACGCTCTTGTTGGCTTTCTGTTTTTTTCGCAATCTTTTTTTGTTTACGTTTTTTTAGAGTGGTTTTACTTAAAAAGTATTTATCGGTAGGAGATTTTTTTTTCTTCATTTGGTTTTTGGGACGACCCGCTCCTACAAAATGAGGCTGAGCTTGTCTAGGTCTTGGTTTTTTTTTCTCTTCTGCACAAATGGTTAATGAGAGACACAAGAAACAAATGAGCCAACGCATCTAATTCTCCTTGGATAAGACATGGAGTAATTCTTGAAATAGCGGATCTTGTCGAATCGGATCGAATATCGATTTAGTTAACATGGATTGTATATTAACAACTCCCTCGTCTATTGCGGTTTTTAGCCAGCCAACTGCAGCTGTTGGTTCATGAAGAGCAGCGCTTGCACAAGCATTGCGAATTGCAATATCTGGATGGGGTTTGGATTGAAAGCATTGTGCTCCAATCTGCGTTACAAGAGAGAAGTCTTTTTGGTCAAAGGCTGCTTTGTGTAGAAGGCAAAGAGCCTCGTTGCTAATCTCTTTTTGAATAGGTAATAATAAATCATAGACTTGTTTATATAACTCTTGCTCAAGACATAGAAAGGCAAGGTACTCTGTTGCCTGATTAAAAATCATTCCACTTTTGGCTTGAATGCGCACTTTTTCACAAAGGTCCATCGCTGCTTTCTTATCGGTTGTTGCCTCTATTTTTTCTAGCAATCCATGTAGCTGCTGATTGCGATCTGAACTGGTCATTGCTCGTGATTTACGATAGGTATCGTAACTTTGAAAGGCTAAGAGAAAGAGTAAGGATCCGATAAAAAACCCCTGCATCAGAAAAAATAATAAACTGCATACGAGCGCGATAACAATGCTTGTAATGAGAGAATATTTAATCCCCTTTACTCCCCAAATAGCCTCTAAGATGATGCGCAAAAGCTGTCCTCCATCTAAGGGGAAAACCGGTAGCAGATTACAAATGGTCCAAAATAGATTCACTCCCTGTAAAAGGCGTAGGATTAGTCCTAGGTTCCCTTGTTGTAGAGCTGGATATTGCAATAAGAAGGTAGCTATTCCAAATAAAATAAATCCAAAAAAAGGCCCATTGAAAACAATCAGAAATTGTTTGCCAAATTTTAACTTCTTCCCCTCATGGTAAGTAAGCCCTCCTAAAGCAACTAGCTCTATGCGAGGTTTTTGTTTAAAACAAAACGCTGTTAACGCATGACCAAACTCATGAAAAAGAACAGAGATAAAAATCACTGCAACCCAAACCAGGGTTCCTACTAAACTTAAACTATTTACATAACCAATCAGCGCAGCAAATATCCAAAATGCAGGATGAATGATAATGGGAATGCGACCTGGAATATATAACATATTTTAAAACCTATCTAATGCTTCTGCCATAGCTTGTCCCATTTCTGCAGGAGATTTTGCTATAAACGCCCCAGCTTTTTTCAATGCATTTATCTTATCGCGAGCGCCTCCTTTTCCTCCAGAAATAATCGCACCTGCATGACCCATACGCTTATCTTTTGGTGCGGTGGTTCCTGCAATAAAAGCGGCTACGGGCTTAGAGCAATGCTCTTTAATCCACTCTGCGGCTTCTTCCTCAGCAGAACCCCCGATCTCCCCTATTAAAAGAATCCCTTCTGTTTTAGGATCTTCTTGAAAAAGCTTGATCACATCAATAAAATTTGTTCCATTTAAAGGGTCCCCTCCAATTCCTACACAAGTTGTTTGTCCAAGACCTAGCTGAGTGGTTTGCCACACTGCCTCATAGGTAAGGGTTCCTGATCTAGAAACGATGCCAATTTTTCCTTTTTTATGAATATAGCCGGGCATAATCCCAATCTTACACTCTCCTGGCGTAATAATACCGGGGCAGTTTGGTCCAATGAGACGACTATGTTTGCTCAATTGCATCACTCTTGAAACCTCTAACATGTCTTTGACGGGGATTCCCTCTGTAATACAGACAATCAGGGCAATTCCAGCATCTTCTGCTTCTAAAATGGCATCTGCTGCATAGGGAGCTGGCACAAAAATGACCGTTGCATCACACTCTGTTTTTTTTTTAGCTTCCCTAACAGTATCAAAAACCGGTAACTCTAAAATGGTCTCGCCTCCTCTACCAGGAGTAACACCTCCTACAAATCGTGATCCATAAAGTAAGCATTGCTCTGTATGAAAACGCCCAGATTTACCAGAAATCCCTTGAGTAATTACACGTGTATTTTTATTGATTAAAATAGCCATTTATTCCTTACCTTTGAGCATTTCAACTACCTTTTTTGCAGCATTAGCCAAGCCATCTACTGTGATGATGGCTAAATGAGAGTGCTCCAAAAGCCGCCTTCCCTCTTCTACATTCGTTCCTTCCATTCTTACCACTAAAGGAACATGGATCTTTACTTCTTTAACCGCTGCTATAATTCCTTCTGCTAGGGTGGAACAATTCATAATCCCACCAAAAATATTTACCAATATAGCTTTTACATTAGGATCGCTTAAAATAATCTTAAACCCCTCAGCTACTTTTTCTTTAGAAGCTCCTCCTCCTACATCTAGAAAATTAGCGGGTTTGCCTCCATAATATTGAATGATATCCATTGTAGCCATAGCAAGCCCTGCTCCATTGACCATACAACCAATATTACCCTCCAATGCAATGTAGGCTAAATCATGTTCTTTGGCCCTTACTTCATTTTGTATTGCTTGTGAAGGATCATAAAAGTCGGCAATCTCCTGCTGTCTAAAAAGCGCATTGTCATCAACTACAAGCTTAGCATCTAAAGCCCACAGTTGATTATCTTGATCAGCAACCAAAGGGTTAATCTCTAACAAAGATGCATCGGTATCCATAAAAGCTTGCACTAAACTTTGTGCGATTTGGGCCCCCTGTTTAGCCATTTCCCCTGTCCATTGCATGAATTTGATCAATTGAATTTTTTGAAAAGGACGCAGAGCGCCGCTTAAACCAATAGGAATCGTTAAAATTTTTTCAGGATTTTTAAGCGCAATCTCTTCAATTTCTACTCCCCCTTCTGCAGAAGCGATTAAAACAACTTGCCTTCTCTCTCGGTCGATAACCACACTTAAGTAGTATTCTTTTTTAATCGCAATTAACTCAGAAATTAAAACTTGATGGGCAATCACCCCCTGTGGTCCTGTTTGGTTATTGACCATTTTCATCCCTATCAATTTCCGCGCGGTTTTCAGGATCTCTTGCCTGCCATGTGCAATTTTCACACCTCCAGCTTTACCTCTTCCTCCGGCATGAACCTGAATTTTTACCACAGCTTCTTCTAAAGAAAGATCTCTTAAGACAGCTTCTACACCCTCAATAGAGATTGCTACTCCAAATCTCGGAATGGGTATCTTATACGACGTAAGTATCTCTTTTGCTTGATATTCGTGTGTATTCATCTTGTTTCTCTTTGCTTTGCTTGAATCTCTTTATCTGATAGAGTTTTTTTTCAAGCAATGAAAAAAGGATCCTTATGTTTGGTTTTCTTAAAGAAGGTTTTCAAAAAATTAAACAGACTATGTCTAAAACCAGGTCTGCTCTTTCCCATAGAATCCGCTCTTTATTTGGTAAGCCATGGAATGAAGATACCTTTGAAGCGCTAGAGCAAATTCTCTTTGAAGCAGACCTAGGATCAGAATGCGCTTCTTTGCTTGTTGAAAAAGCACGCAATACCCTACGTCTACAACCCAAAGCGGAAATCAATGATATTTTAAAGATATTTTATGAATATACTTTATCGATTCTTCAAGAACCTCCTCTTGTTTCTCCTAAACACTCAGAAGAAAACACACCTCATGTGATTTTAATTGTAGGGGTTAATGGCAGTGGGAAAACAACTTCCCTTGCAAAACTCGCCTATCAATTCAAAAAACAAGGCAAAAAAGTATTAATTGGAGCAGCAGACACTTTTCGTGCTGCAGCAGTAGAGCAGTTAGAGCTTTGGGCTCATCGAATCGGAGTAGATATTGTCAAAGGCAAAACAGGAGCTGATCCTTCAGCTATTGTGTTTGATGCATTAACAGCAGCTAAAGCTCGCAATATAGACATAGTGTTAATCGACACAGCAGGTCGCTTGCAAAATAAAACAGCTCTTATGCAAGAATTAGAAAAGATGAAACGCGTCATGCAAAAACCGATCCTTTCAGCTCCTCATGAAACCCTGCTTGTCTTAGACGCCACTACTGGTCAAAATGCGATTGATCAAGCAGAGACCTTTCATAAATTTACTCCTCTAACAGGCATTGTCATGAGCAAACTCGATGGCTCTGCTAAAGGTGGTATAGTTCTTTCCATCTACAAAAAACTCCATGTTCCTATTCAGTGGATCGGCACAGGTGAAAAAGTCGAAGACTTAGAGGGATTTGACCCTATAGCATACGCCTCTTCGCTCTTTGAAATTACTTAAAAAGCGGCTTTAGATTATAGATCAATCTCAGTTGCACTTGGCCACAGCTGTCTAGCTTGCTCTTCTGTTATATTTAGGGGGTTATTAGCAAGACGTACTTTCCTTATTTTCTTCCAAGAGTCCAATCCTTCGGGCAAGGAATCCAGCTGGTTATGAAAGGCATAAAATTTGATAAGAGAAACTAAGTCTTTAATCTCTATAGGTAGGTTTGACAGATGGTTACCCGATACTTTAAGAACTTCTAAAGAGGTACACTGGCCAACCTCTCTGGGAAGCTCTATTAACTGGTTCCCCTCTATATTGAAGCTCTCTAAATTCTTAAGATTTCCGATGGATGGAGGTAATGAGGCAAGTCGATTAGCGCTTATATTTAACTTTTTTAAGCTCCCTAAATGTTCAAATACATTATCAGATATATGTGTTAATTCATTATCACAAAGATCTAATTCTTCAATTTTTGTCCATACTTTAACCTTGTCAGGTAAAAACTCGATTAAATTCCAACTAAGATCTAATTCTTTTAAATTATGTAGCTTGAAAATCTCTCTTGGTAGGTGAGTAATTTCTTTATCGTTAAGATCCAAAGTAGTTACTGTGTCTAACAAAGGCTGATTTTGCTCATCTTCAAACCATTTTCTTACTTGAACTATAGTTTCCAACTGAGGTTTATTAGCAATAGGTAAAGCCTTCCATAACTTTACTAGAAATAAGCTCTCTTTTAATAATTGTTGTTCAAGTTCATTTACTTCTTGCTTGCAAGGTATAACAGGCCATGGGTGAATGGTTTTTACCATTACCGCATTAAACTTTTTTATGGTTTCAACAATCTTTAGTGAGTTAAGATTTTCATCTTCTGGAATCTGTTGAATAGCCTGATTTATAATGTCAAATTCTGATGTATAAGTTTTTAGTGCTTTAAACTTACTGCAAAAAAACTCTGTGATATTCTCATCCCATTGTTTGCAAACAGCTCTATGCGCGAGTAAATCTCTAGGAGACCTATCCGCTAAAGAAAAAACATAAAAAAGAATTTCCTTTGGTAGAGAATTAATGGATATTGGTGTCATCTATTCGCTCCTATACCAAAAGACACTTTTCAAATTACAAATCAATCTCAGTTGCACTTGGCCACAAAGCTTTAACAAAATCCGCGTTTGCAAACAAGCCTATCTGTAAGCAGATCATTTGGCTTTATCAAAGAAAAGATTTCAAAAAAGAGTTCTTTTGGCAAGGAAGAATTAATATGGACCGATGTCATATTGTTACCTAACTTTTAAGTGTAATTTAAAATTTTTTAGAAAACACTCATTTGCATTTTTCAAATGTAGCTTTCTTGCTGACTAATGACTTAAGCGACATCTCGAGTTAAATCTTAAGTTTTTCTTAAATTGCCATTGAGTCCTGGTCACAAAAAAATTTACAGGTAAAAGATAATGTAAACTTTATTTAATGAAAATAAAATATTTATTTAATATTGATTTCTTTGCATCTCGAAATACCGATGAAAAAACTTCTGGGTTTTACATCAGCCTTCTTCGAAGTGACTATGCGTAATGGTAATTGCACTTGGCCATAAGGTTTGGAGAAACTCTACTGTTGTACTTAGATAATTCTGTGAGAGGTCTATCTTTTTTATTTGTTTCCAGCTATCTAATCCAAGTTCTTGCAATTCTTTAGATGAATATCTTAATTCATTATCAGCAGCAGAAAATTTGATCAGAGAAGTCAAATACTTAAGCTCTGTAGTTAATTGGAATAATTCATTGCTTGATACTTTAAGAACTTCTAAAGACCTACACTGACCAATCTCTTTGGGAAGCTCTTTTAAATAGTTTTCCTTAACATTGAGCCTCTTCAAATGTTTCAGATATTTAATGGATCGAGGAAGACTGTCAAGTTTATTACCACTTACATCTAGATCTTTTAATTTCGTTAAATATTTAATTCCATGATGGGGTAAATATGTCAGTTTATTATCACAAAGATCTAACTTTTCAAGTTGCGTCCATACTTTGATCGATGCAGGTAAAACCTCTATTAAGTTATTGTTAAGATATAGTTCCTTTAAGTTGCGCAATTTAAAAATTTCTTTTGGCATCTGAATCATTTCGCACCCTTGGAGCCCCAAAATAGTCACTGTATCTAATAGAGACTGATTTCGTTCATCTTCAAACCATTCTCTTTTTTGAGCTACAGTCTCCAATTTAGGTTCAGCAGCATCTAATGGAGGATCAAACCACAAAGCCTCCCAAAATTGTTTTAAAGAATGATCTTCCAATTGTTTCTCTAGTTCTTGTAGATCTTGCAGACAAGATATGACAGGCAATGGATTTATTATTTCTCTATAACCAGCTATTGTATCATTAAAGATTTCCAGTATATCTTGTGAGCTAAGAGCATCTTCTGAAATCTTCTGTATGGCTTTATCTATTAATTTAAACCCCGAAGAATAGGTTTTTAATTGCTTAAAGTAATCTTGAAAAATGTTATTTGATGTCTCATCAAAAACATTTTCTCCATAAGAACAAGGGATTAAAAAAATCTGACCCTGACATTGAATACTCATAATCTTACCCAAGGAAAAAATTTATTCTGCATAAGTTAACATGAATTTTACTTATTAAAAAATAAAATTATGAATTCTTAAGAAAGATGGAAAATCTAATCTGAAAGAAATGGAATGCTTAACTTAAAAGATCTCCTAAGAAAACCTGTAAACAATCTAAGACTTCCTATAACATAAAGGTTAAGATAAGGAAATATTTATTAGCATGCTTATGCAAAATACACTGCAGAAAGAACTACTTGATCTTATTAACCAGGCAACTGGTTTGCTCAAAGAAAGTCCCTGTTCTATATCACGTATTTCTCCAGAGGCTTATCATTTTTTTCATCCTCCTGTCCAACCTCCAGAAATAAAGCCTTTGGTAAAGTCGCAAGAGGTAAAACAAAAGCCCCTTTTAAAACAAACGCCTCTTGATCGTTGGCCTTCTATTCGATCTGTTCTACAGAAGATCGCTCCTAATATGAAATTGCACGATACCATACTCGATGATCTCAAAGCACAAAAAGCAGCTACTGCCTGGAATGAGCAGATAGAAGTTGTAATCATTACAGGTCCAGCTTCTCATGAAGAGCTGCTTTTCTTAAAAGATCTTGCAAGAGCTATTCATGAACGTTTATCTACTACCAAATTAATTCCTGGTACAAAATTAGAAAAAGAAAAAGGCTGGGAATCCTTCTTCAAAAAAAATAGTCTTAAATTGGTGATTATCACACAAGCAGCAAAACAATACACTGAATTGATGCTGTATCATAAACAGGAGAAAAACCAGCATTTTTTAGCAACCGTTCCTCTGATTGTTCTTAAGACATTAGAAACATATACACAGCCTGATCAAAAAACCGCTCTTTGGAAATCTCTATGTCAGATCTTAACTCCGGCAGCATCGTCTCTGTAATCTTAGATCAAGCCATTAATATGACCCTTGATTATAAAGTCTGCCTAGAACTTATAGGTCATGTTTATGTAGGCTCTCGAGTAAAGGTCCCTCTACAAGGATCTACCAGATTAGCTACAGTTATCGAGATTAAACAAACCACTTCTGTAAAGAAGCTACGTGAAATCATAGAACTTTTAGATACGCCTGTTTTACCCAAAGATCTAGTCTCCCTCGCTAAGTGGATGGCTCACTATTACTGTTGTCCTTTGCGCAAAGTTTTGCAAGTAATCTTGCCACCTAGCGTGCGCAAAGATACAGGAGCTAAGCAGCAGTTATTTATAAAACCTCTTCTAGATAAATCAAGGTTAAAAGAGTTGTGCGAAAGCTTGCGACTAACCTCTCATACACAAGCTGAAGTAGTATCAACTCTTCTACAAGCTCCTAAAGGATTATTGCTCAGCGAACTGATGGAAAAAGCCCGTGTCTCTCGCAGCCCTATTGATACACTGATTAAAAAAAACATATTAAGCAGTTCTTTGATTACCATTGATCGCTCTAAATTGTTAGAATGGGAATTCTTTAGAACTAAGCCAAAGTCATTAAATTCTGAACAAGTAAAAGCGCTTGAATCCATAAAGCACAGCTTAAATACAAATAAGTTTCAGACACATCTATTATATGGAGTCACAGGAAGTGGAAAAACAGAAGTATATCTACAAGCGATTCAACATGCACTAGAACAAGGGAAAAGCATCATATTTCTTGTTCCAGAAATTGCTTTAACTTCTCAGACCATTGAAAGATTAAGAAGTAGATTTTTGCAAAAATTAGCCATTTTGCACTATCAGCTCTCTGTTGGGGAAAAAAGAGATGCTTGGCATAACATTGCAGCTAATAGCACTCCTATTGTCATTGGAGCTAGATCTGCTGTATTTAGCCCTGCTTGTAGATTAGGCCTAATCATTGTTGATGAAGAGCATGAGAGCTCTTACAAACAAGCAGAAGAGTCTCCCAGATACCATGCACGTGATATAGCTGTTATGCGAGCTAAGTTAAACCAAGCAACGGTTATTCTCGGCAGTGCAACTCCTAGTCTAGAAAGCTATCAAAATACCTTTTTAGATAAATACCATTTAAATACGCTGTCTAAACGAGCAGACAAAGCTCATTTGCCACAAATACAAATCATTGATATGCGTCCTCAATATCAAAAAGCTAAGGGATTTACTCTATTTTCTGAGATACTGATTGAGAAGATCAAACAGAAGATAGCACTTGGTGAGCAGATACTGCTCTTTTTAAACCGAAGAGGCTATCACACTTCACAACTCTGCTTAAACTGTTCATACATGGTAAGTTGTCCTCATTGTGATATCTCTTTGACCTTTTACTTAAAAGAAAACCAATTTCGCTGTCATCTATGTGACTTTTATCTCCTTCCTCCTAAATCTTGTCCCAAATGCCATGCAGAGGGACAACTAAAATTTAAAGGAGTTGGTACAGAATTAGTAGAGCGTTCTTTAAAGGCCCTTCTGCCAGAAGCGCGCACACTACGTATTGACAGAGATACAACTCGCCACAAAGGAAGCCACGAGCTGTTATTAAAACAGTTTCGCACGGGTAAAGCTGATGTATTGATCGGAACACAAATGATTGCAAAAGGCCTGCATTTTCCTTTAGTGACATTAGTAGGCGTTCTCATGGCTGATAGCAATTTGCAAATCCCTGATTTTCGAGCCAGTGAAACCACTTTCCAATTGCTCACTCAAGTAGCTGGTAGATCTGGAAGAGGATCTCTGTTAGGAGAAGTGATCATCCAAACTCTTCTTCCAGAACATATGATTCTCTCTTTAGCCCAACAACAAGATTTTGAAGGTTTTTTTGCTCAAGAAATACAAACACGCAGGCTATTTAGCTATCCCCCTTTTACCAGGCTTGTAAAACTGATCTTTAGCGGAAAAATAGAGTCTCAAGTTGTAGAATATGCAGAAAAGATCCGAAAAGATCTAATGAGAAAACTGATAAATAACTGTGAAGTTCTACCACTTATCGCCTGCGGCCATGCTAAAATTAAAGATATGTTCCGCTACCAGTTTCTGATTAAAGCTAAAAAATTGATCCCCATACTGCCTCAACTACATCAAATACCACAACACAAAGAGATCAAACTCTCTATTGATGTGGATCCTTTATCTACTTTTTTTTAGCATACATCTATCTTACTAAGACCTGCTTCTTCTAAACGATCCACATCGAGATTACAGATCAATTTCAAGTTCTGATTGATCTTCTCTATATTCCAATTCCACCAAGCTATTTTTAAAAGACGGTCAATCGTTTGATCATCGAATCGCATCTTTACAACTTTAGCTGGGTTACCAGCAACGATAGAGTAAGCAGGAACATCTTTAACAACCACTGCTCTGGCAGCAATAATTGCCCCATTGCCTATAGTTACCCCATTCATAATCAGAGAATCGTATCCGAACCAAACATCATTTGTCTCGCATGACTTTAGATATCCCTCAAGAAGATCACAGAAGGCTAAAAGCTCTTTCTGCTTTACTAGATAAAAGTATGAAGGAACTTGTTGTAGAATGGATACAAGAACATTTATATGGCTCAAACATGCCCAATGCAGAAACTTTGAAAGCTATAGAACAAATTGAGAAAGGTAAAAACCTTGTACATTGTAAAACAACTAAAAAAATGTTCGAAAATTTGGGAATTTAATGCTAGAGCCCATTTATTTACTGCAATTTGAAAAAGAAGTAACCAAATCAAAAAAACGCGGAAGAGAAATAGAAAAATTAAAGAAAATAATTGATCTTTTAGTTAACGAAGAACCCCTACCCGCCAAATATAGGAAACATAAACTCAAAGGAGATTATGCAGGATATTGGGAATGTTATATAGAACTAGATTGGCTACTGATTTTTAAAAAGACCAAAACTCAAGTTATTTTTGTTAGGGTTGGAACACATTCAGATTTGTTCTAATGAATTATAGATTCTGAGGATATCAAAATAAGAATTAAGTATGTCTAGTTTTATTTTAAAACAGAGGAAAACCTCTCTTTTGCTGATAGGTATTGTCTTCTCTGCTTGCAGTTTTGCAAGTAACTCTCTAAAATAGTGGAAAATTCTCAAAGAGACCCATCTATGCAAAAACCAGATTACTACGAACAGGAAGAGTTTCAAAACCGTTTACGTAAATTAGAAGAGATTAAACAACTAGGAATCAATCCTTACCCTCCTACTTTTTCTCCTGAGAAAACCGCTCAACAATTACATACAGAATGGCAAAATAAAAAGGCTGGGACTAGTGAAGAAGCAGAACAAGCAAAAACAGAAAAAACCTCTGTAGCTGGCAGGCTTGTGCTCTTTCGTGGAATGGGGAAAAATGCTTTTGCTCAATTACAGGATGAAACAGGTCGCATCCAAGTGATGTTTAATAGAAATACAACCTGTGTAGATGGTTTTCAGCCCAGTGGGGAAATGAGTTCCCTAAAGTTTTTGGAAAAGAAGATCGACTTAGGGGATTTTTTAGGAGTAGAGGGGTATTTATTTCACACCCATAAAGGAGAACTTACCCTTTACGCTCATAGTGTAAAAATACTTTGTAAAAGTTTACTTCCACTGCCTGATAAACACAGTGGACTTGCAGATAAAGGTGTGCGATACCGCAAACGCTGGCTTGATTTAATTGCAAATCCTGATGTAGTGCATACTTTTGTTATGCGCTCTCGCATTTTAGAGCTGACACGTAAGTATTTTCATAGATTAGGTTTTATGGAAGTAGAAACACCTGTTTTACAAAATACCTATGGAGGCGCTTCTGCAAAACCTTTTACAACCCATCTTCTTGCACTAGATCAAGAAATGTTTTTGAGGATTTCTTTAGAAATTCCTTTAAAAAAATTGATTGCAGGAGGGTTTTTAAAGGTCTTTGAAATGGGGAAGGTATTTCGCAACGAAGGAATCGATCGCACTCATAACCCAGAATTTACCGAACTAGAGGCCTATGCCGCTTATTGGGATTATAACGATATGATGCGTCTAGTGGAAAACCTATTTGAGGAATTAGCGCTTAAGTTATTTAATACTACTCAGCTCATTTTTCAAAAAGAAACAGAAGAGATAACCATTGATTTAAAGGCCCCTTGGCAGCGCCTTTCCATGAAAGATAGCATTCTTACCTATGCTAAAATAGATGTAGATCAAATGAGCAAAAAAGAGCTCTCTGGTTATCTGATTAAAAACACTTCCCTTGACCCAAAAGAATTGCAGAAAGCTAGCAAAGGAGCTTTAATTGCACTAGCGTTTGAAGAGCTTGTAGAACAATATCTAATCCAACCTCATCATATCATCGATCATCCGATTGAAACCACCCCTCTTTGTAAACTACATCGCAATCCAAAACTGAAACAAGAGCACTTTGTAGAAAGATTTGAGACCTTTATCCTAGGTTCAGAGTTTTGTAATTCTTATACAGAGCTCAATGATCCTATTTTACAAAGAGAGCTTTTAGAAGCCCAAGCAGAAAAACGTGCTGCAGGCGATGAAGAAGCCTCTCCTTTGGATGAAGAGTTCCTAGAATCGATTTGCCAAGGTATTCCCAATACCGGTGGAATGGGAATGGGGATGGATCGTTTAGTGATGCTTTTAACAAAAGCTAACTCTATTCGAGAGGTTCTCTTCTTTCCTATTATGCGCCCAGAAGAGTAGAGTTTAGGGAGCTGTATACAGCTCCCATTTTTTAAAGGGATAAAGAATCATGAGCTTCCCGATTCCTATCCTGGAAATAATTGTTGACCATGATAAGGCCAAATGTACCAGCCACGCTAAAAGCAAAAAAAGGTGTACTGCTCAAAATTAATTCTTGGTTTCCAGAAGATGCTCCAAAGCCTACCATAGCTCCTCCTATTGCTAAATTTGTTGCAGCAAATGCAAACAAACCTTTTACCAACTGTTTGTGCAATCGACTAGCATCTTGTTGATTGATTCGGTGGAATCCATCTGATGTGTGTAGAGTCCCTTCTCCTTCTAAAGAAACAGGCACATGTATGGAACCATACTGTGAAGTTGGTGGTACTGACATAAAGGAGCTCTTTATGTAAAAGGAGAATCCTTTGAGCTAAAAAACCACAAAACTTATGATTATAGAGTATTTTCTGTATGTTAATGTTGAGCTCTTTTCTACTTACTTGCTATGCTCTATTTGTTTTAATTTATTATGGATAAAGTTTATGAGTGCTCTATATTCTATAATTTCACATACTCCCCCTTTTTCTTGGTATTGTACAGACTCTCAAGGAGAATCTATGCAAGATGAGGTAGCTGTTGTCCCAGGTACAACTATAGACATAATCGCGCCAAAACGTTCATTGCTTGTTGGCTCTTTGCAAATTATTGGAAAATCTAATCAGGCAGTTGATCCACTAGAGGTCTATCAAGAAACTCAAAGAATTGTTCAGGTCTGGCGAAAACAAGGAACAGCTGACTATCTTAGATATAGAAAAGTATCTGATCCTTCTGAATATAATATGCAAATTGTGCCTTTTTCCAGAAATACTTGGGGGTTTTGGCAGCAGTTAAAAGTCTTATGGAACGTTACCCTAGGAGGTACGCGTACTTCACAAAAGTCTAGGGAATCAATCGTTGAAGCTTTTAAAGAAACTGAAACCACCCTATCCTCAGAAGATTTACCCTCCTCTCAACCAAGAGAGACTCCCTCGAGAGATGATGCATTTTGTATGCAAAGCATTATCGAAAAGCAATGGGTATTTAAAGGAAGGTTCATAAATATTCTTCATGATTATGCTCCTATAGGGCTTGAAAAGCTTCATTTTTTATTAGTCCCCAAAAGACATTGTGAAAAACTTTCTGATTTAACCGAAGAAGAGTACGCAGAAGTTGAAGAATTATCGCAAAAACTAATTCATTTCTACAAAAGTAAAAATCATGACCAACAAGATTTTGCCGCTCATATTTTTGATAAAACAGGGGCTCTAGCAGGACAAACAGTACCTCATTGGCACCAACACCATGTATTTACTATAACAAAGATTCAAGGGTTTTGGGGTAAGTTAACTATTTTAAAAAATATGATTTTTGGCTCTTCGCCTCTAAAGCTAGAAGAGCTTAACACTAAAGTAGAACAATTAAGAGAAGATTTTAAAAATCTAAGTGAAAAAACAGATTAAATGTAAAATTTCAAGCCAAGCTTCTTAGATTGGCTTAAGATTTTTCTAATTTTTTTGTTGTTGCTCCATAATCTGACTGACAAGTTTTAAGCCATGATCGGTAAGATAAACCCTATTTCCTTCCGCTTTCTTAATAAAATTAGCTTGGGCTAAGTCACGTGCGATCACTTGTGCACCTTTGGTGTTTTGTCCAATGGCTTTGGCTATCTCTAAGCAATCAATTTGCTCATAAGGGGTTCCTGATTGCATGGCTAATTCATAGAGTTTAAGCACAAAGATCTCATCTTTTGTCATGGCTTTTTGCGTCATATGGTTCTCATTTTTTTTAAACGTGGGCCTTGAGGGCTATCTTCTATACAGTACCCTCGTGTCTGGATTTTATCACGGTAGCTATCGGCTAATTTCCAGTTTTTCTCTCTGCGAGCGTGTTGTCTTAAACGCAAGGCTTCTTGCAGATCTTCTGGTATGCATTCTTCTTCTACAAATATACATCCTAATACTGTGTCAATCTTTTGCAGGAAGGTGAATATTTTTTTTGCTTCACTTAAAGAGACTTTTTTTTCATCACAGAGAGTGTTCACTTGACGAATCAATTCAAATAGAGCAGCTAAAGCTGCGGAAATATTTAAATCATCTGCAAGGTGTATATAAAACATCTCTTCTGCTGTTTGCAAAATTTCTGTAGTAGATTCTACCTCTAGATCCATTGCCAATGTCTTCAGTCGTACAATAAAATCATCTATTCTCTGCAGAGAAGAGCGCGCTGCTTCTAGAGCTCTAAAAGTAAAATTGAGCTGAGTGCGATAATGGGTTTGTAGTAAAAGATAGCGAATATGACGCCCTTCATATCCTTTTGCAATAAGATCTCGCAGAGTATGGAAGTTGCCTAAGCTTTTTGACATCTTCTTATGATCGATTAAAAGATGCTCTATATGCACCCAGTATTTGACAAACCGTGAGCAAGAAAAAGCCTCTGATTGAGCAATCTCATTTTCATGATGAGGAAACATATTGTCTACTCCTCCAGCATGAATGTCGATACTAGATCCCAATAATTTCATAGCCATAGCAGAGCATTCTATATGCCATCCTGGACGCCCCAAGCCAAATGGGCTATCCCAATAAATCCCCTGCTCTTTTTCTGGGTCATAGGCTTTCCATAAAGCAAAATCAGCTATATTTTCTTTCTCATATTCATCTTCTGACATTCGATTGGAAGCACCCGCTTCTAATTGATCTAGGCAAAGGTGTGAAAGCCTTCCATAAGAAGGAAACTTAGCAATGGAAAAATAAACGCTTTTGTCTATCCCTTGATAAGCTATTTTTAATTCGAGCAACTTCTGAATGATCAAAATCATTTCTTCTATATACTCTGTAGCTCGAGGGTAATATTCGACAGGCTCTATATTCAGAGAATGAAGATCTTCGAAAAAAGCCTCTTCGTAAGGTCTTGTGTATTCATGCAAAGACACTTTTTTTGCAATTGCTGCTCTAATCGTCTTATCGTCGATATCAGTGATATTCATGGCTTGTATGACCTGATACCCTAAAAGCTTCAAACTTCTACGCAGCAGATCTTCTGCAACATAAGTACGAAAATTCCCAATATGCGCGTAATGATAAATAGTGGGGCCACATGTATACATGTGGATTGTTTTACCGTCTAAAGGCAGCACCTCTTCTTTTTTTCTACTTTCTGTATTGTAGATCTTTAAATGCATCATTGTTTCTTACTCAATTCGTCTAATAAGCGATAATTCTTTTTTCCAGTGCCCGTTAAAGGTATTTGCGAAATCATGCGCACTTCAGAAACCTTTACAATTTTTCCAAATCCTTCTTCTTTCAAAATAGCGTTAATTTCCTCTTTAGAAACAGAAAAGGTAGTAAATAGAATCAATTGAGGTTTTTCTGCTTCTATCTCACGCATACTAATTGCTAAACCAGCTCCTTCTTTTTGACCTGTTAACCACTGTTTACGATGCGCTATCTCTATTAACTCTTCTTCTATACCATCTAAGCCAATCATCTCACCGCCAATTTTAATCACTCTTTTTAATCTACCAGATAAAATAAGTGCTCCTTCAGGAGTAATATAGCCTAAATCCCCTGAACCATACCATTTTTTTCCTTGAAAAACAATAAAAGGATTAGAGCTAGAATCAAGATATCCTTTAAACACGTTTAGGCCTGAGACATAGATTTCCCCTTCTTGTCCTGGTGGTTTAGGTTCCTTTGTTTTTACATCCAAAATACAAATCTCTGTATGATTCAAAGGGAAACCAACCCCATTTCTACCCTTACTAGGGAGATTGCTTGTAACTAAAGGACTACATTCTGTAGCCCCATACCCTTCAACAACCTGAGTTTTTGGTAAGAAACGCTTCACATAAGTGAACAATTCCTCAGGAGCTCTTTCTGCTCCTGATAAAATAAAACGCAAGGAATCCAATTCTTTTGGCTTTGCCACTCGAAAAAGCCCCTGGATAAAACTTGGTGAGCAGCAAAATATCGTTGGCTTCCAATATGCTATATCTTGTGCCATCCCATAACTATCCGTTGGATCAGGAGCATAACAGGTTTTAATTCCAGCTAAAAGCGGCATCATTCCTGTAAGAGAAAATCCCATAGAGTGAAAAGGAGGCAATACTGCATAAAGACAGGATCCAAACTCTATAATATTGAGTGCTATGCAATCCCTTTGATTAGTGAGCAGGTTCTCATGCGATAGACCAACAGTCTTTGGAAAAGACTCTGTTCCGCTAGTAAATAAAATGACTGCATTCTGATCCTTTTTTATTTTATCTAAACCAAGATAGCTAATTAAAAATTCACTAGATAGCAAAGAACAAACTGCTGCCTTTAATTTAGTTGCAATTCCTATCTCTTGTTTAATATCCTCTAAAAAGAGCATTTGTTTTTCTTCTAATTTACCAAAGTCCACTTCATTTAAACGATCTAAAAAACGATGAGAGGTAATCACAAATTGCAACTTAACAAGATCCACTGCGTGATCTAAAAAGCGAGTCCCCATTGTCCAATTCAGCATAACAGGGATCTTATTAGACAGCCAAATTGCAGAGATCACAAGATATGCGGCAAAAGAAGAGGGTAAAAGAACCCCTATATATTCTCCTGGAAGAGAGCGAAAATATATGCTAAGCGCTAAGGAAGAGCGCTTAAAACTAGAATAGGAAAACACTCCTGCTATATGATCTGCACAAGCAACAGAGGAAGACATTCTATCCAAACTGCGCAATAAAACTTGTCCCATCGTTTCCCCTTCCGGAATCTTTATGCTTGGACGATTCTTCTTTTCTACCCAAGCTTCTGGCAATGGCGGCAATATATGATTTTTATCCTTTTCTTTTTCCTGGTTAGAAGCACTTTGTAAAAGATCTTCAACAATTTGCAATTTTTCTGGATTTACCCCGACAACCGAATATTGCTCCTCCAAAAACACACATAGACCTGCGATATCTAATGAATCAAGACCTAGATCACGGGATAAATCCATTTCCCTGGTAATTTTCTCTTCCAAATGTCCTGATAGTTTGCTTAAATGGGCAAAAATCGTTTTTTGCACATCAGAGGCCACTACCTGATTTGCGATTAGCTCGGTAGGAGTCTGCTGCTGAGTAATCTTTGGAACTATTTTTCTCCAGCGAGAATAGGAGATAAGCGCTAACGGTTCTGCGCCCGGTTCAGGATAGCGATTATACCATTCTTCTAGATACTTATTAAAATCTACACGTGTTGTGTCCCAAGGAAAATCTAAAGGTGGTAGAGAGAATTCTACTTTTACCCTGCGCTTAGGCATAAAGAAAAATCCACTTTTACATAAAAGCTTAGCGCACCTTCTTAAAATTTGACCAAAATTAGGAGATATTCCAGTTATTGCACGCGAGAATTGACTTCCCCAAAGCCCGGTTGTTCGCACTAATACTATATTGAGCTCAGGGCAGAGCTGTAATAAACGATGCACAAAAGAAGCTCCACCAATGATTTCAAAACCGGAAATTTTTAAGCGACCGGAAGGATAAATCATGAAATGATTTTTTTCCTTAAGGCCTTTAACAATTTCTTGCATACATTGATCTACTTTTTTCCCACGCCACTTACTAGCCAATGCATCCATTGTCGGTAGTGGAATTGCCTTAACCAGATCTATAAACCAACGAAATCCTTTAAGATAATAAAAATGCTCAACCACAAGGGGTCTGGGTTGGAATAAAGGCCATAAAAGGCTCTCTACAATCACAGGGTCTATTTCAGCGGGATGATTAGGTAAAAATAAAATTCCACCTGGTTTTTTAAAAGAATGGTTTTTAATGCCCTCCCAACCACAGACCTCAATGCGATAGCGCAAGGAGAGCAATTTGCGAGTAATCCAACAAAAACCATTTAAAACCCAAGTAGTTACCCTATTCTGCTTCATAAAATCTCCTTGAGCCTAAGAACTTAAATAAAAAAAATACACTTGCTTTGTTTTAAGATCAGTAATATTAATAAAAGAAGTGAAAAACAATCAACTTTATTGACAAAATATACAATAAAAAAAGAAAATACAATTGGGTGTTTTTTAATATTAACTTAGTTTAAAACTTGTATATACTTAAAAGATAGCTATATAAAAATCAATAAAACGCCTTTCCAACAACTATCCAGGAATTCTACTTTTACAATTTCTGCTTCTTCTTTACTTAGATCTTTAAAAAAAATATTTGATTAAGCTATCGAAATCCCTATACCTTCATCTAAAAATACTGCTGAGATTTCAAAGATCTTTTCAAACCTTTTATATCTTAAAAAAAAATCATTTAAAAAAACTCCTGAATTAAGTTAAGTAAAGATTACATACTTAAAACCCGGAGTTTATATGAAAATAGGACCTAAAGGCCCTTCTAAACCAAATGATTACCATAGAGAAGCAAGCTCTTCTCTTATGCAAACAAGAGATAAAGTTAGGAAAGTTACTAGAAAAATCCCCCATGCTTTTACAGCAGGGAAAGTGCACTTTTCCAAACTTACAGCCACCAATAAGGCCTCTAAAAAAGCTAGTCGCTTATTTGCGCAAAAAATGAATACATTTAATCGCTAGCAAGCGCTTAAGTAGATCTCCACATACAAAAGGAAGCACACCTAAGATTATAGCCTGCGTCCATCCTATAAAAGCTGCAAGCCAAATAGCCCCAAATAAATAGATAATTCCATCCCCTAAAGATAGGATCCAAAAAAACTTATCTTTAGAAGCTGAGCGACTCAAAAAACCCACTACTCCTGCGGCTATTATATAGCCTAAGAGGTATCCGGCAGTGGGACCTAGTAAATGAGAGAACCCTCCTATACAAGTTGCAAATACGGGAATTCCTAAAGCTCCTTGCAATAAAAACCCTATTACAGCAAGCATTGTTCTTTTAGCCCCAAGTAATACAGAAAGAGACAAAATCAGAGTATTACCTAATGCGATAGGAACGGGAGTAAAGGGAAGAGGGATAGAAATAGGCGCAGCTAAGGCTATAAGGAAACTCATTCCTAATACAATAAGTGCTTCTTGTGGATAAGTTTTTGTTTCAAGCTGTAAGCTCATTGTATTCATAGAGGCCTCCTAATTTGACTTTTTAGTACGTCTGATAAAACCTGTTCCCAATCAGTGCAGGGAGAAGCGTATTTAGGCTCAGCATGAGTTGCCCACCCAGGGATAGCTGAAATTAAAATAGATCCTTGCTCATTTAGTTTAAGAAATTTACCATGATCATCGCTAATGCTTCGATTCAAAGAAAAATTCCTATGAACCTCTATGTCTCTGATTAAGGTTTTATACCTCATTGCATAGGTATTAGTAGTAGAGGGGGTAGTGCGCCAATGACAAGTTTTGGTATGAAAAATTTTTGCAGATAGGTTCTGATACTCAGGTAGAAAGTACTTATCCTTATGATCATATAAGGTGACGTAGTCAACTCCTGGTAGAGTAAAAGATTCTCGCAATACCCTACACCAATGAGACAGATGGATATAATCATCTTCCAAAAAATAGATAATCGTCTGATCGGAAAATTTTTGTGAAGCTACATAATCAAGCATCCATAAGAAAGAAGCTGTTTCAGTTCC
>DASZIJ010000028.1:0-14551 GCA_035949155.1 Candidatus Rhabdochlamydia sp.
CCATTTTCCCATTTGAGGTTCAAGAATTTTAAATTGCTCTTCGTTTAATCCTTGTTTGCTCATGTCATGTGTCTTTGGTTAAAAAATAAAAAGATCAGGCATCATAGCAAAAATTAATATTCAATTCAAGATAGGTTCATAAGAACATCATCTTTAATAAACTCTACTCCGTGCATCCTTGTCATAAGATAAAAAGACAAGGCAAACCCCCGAGATATTACTAAGCTATTAGGAATACTCTTTAGAAAAACCCAAGTATATTTAGTAAGACTATTTTTTTGAGTAAATAGAAGAAATTGTGTTCTTATTCCAAAAAGAGTTTCTCTAATACGGTCAATTTTAGAAACAACGTTTATAGGTTCAAGGGTGAGTTTATCTATTAAGTAAGGTCCAACTTTTGCAAGCCCCATCGATATAGCTTCTTTATAAGGATTATAACTTGTAAGACTCATGATTGTAACAATTGATGACATAAGTTATTCCTTAACTTTTTTCTGTAGTATAAAATCTTTTAACGCTTCTCGTACAGCTAAGAATCCTATTTTAATCGCCTCTAATTCTTCAGGATTATTTTGGGTCTGATCTAGGGCTTTTTGAAGATCTTTTGTTATTTGAGCGGTTTCTACTTTATCTACTACAATTACATCGCGATTAAAAGGTATAGATTTAGGCCATGCAGGAGGAGGAACCCTTCGTTCACGCTTATACCATCCTGAAAGATTATCGCATTCATAATAGGTAGGCAGACTTATTTCTTTTATTACAACAGCTTCGCGAACAAGTTCTCCAGAAATGCTGCATTTTCTTTTTGTAAATTCTGGTCTATTAATATAATAGTAAGGGATCGATCCAAAGGATTCCGCTGCAGCATTATTTATAATATTTTGATAGTCCTGTATGGTTTGGTTGATAACACCTAGCTGATTTTCTTGCGTTTTTTTGAGATATTTTAAGAATTTTGCCTTTTCTTCTTGTATACGTTCTGGAACTCTTTCTACATTAGAAAGAGAAATTGTCGTTAATTTATAGTAGTTATAAAGTTTTTCTATGCTTTCCGTGTATTGTTTTTTGAAAAGTTGTTTTTTATCTACCAAAGAACTGACTAACATCGCACTGTCTTGATCTCCATTTAAACGAACCAAATTAGAGAATACTGTGCAAACCGTATCTTCACAAGACTCCTCCTTAGCGACTACATCGCATAAAGGTATTACTAGTCCGTTGACATAAGGAGAAGTTTTTTTGAAAAAATCTATCCAACCTGCTTTACCAAGTAGGGCAGCATCTACTCCTATACCAAGGGTTCTTGGTAGAATGCCCCAAAATTTTTGTTTAATAGTTAGATCTTTATCAGAGCAAAATTGATAAATGCTATGCCCATAAGTTAATACATTCAAACCGTAAAGAAAGACTGCTGCCACAATTTACCTCCTATTTTATTTAAAAACCTAAAAATCTATTTCCAAGAAGAATATAGATGAAAGGTTATGCAAAGCTCGTCATTTTCTTCTGGAAAAAGAAAAAGCATTTTAAGTTTTTCATTAAATAAAAGTAAATTTTTTTTAATAGTTTTTGATTAATTAAGTTGTCAAAAAGAGAGAGGTAATAGCTAAAGCAATTCCTTTTATTCCCACTCCTTTGCTTTAAGTTTTGAAATGATTTTATTGTCTGTTAATTTCATTTAAAATCAAAAAATGAATTAAAAAGTTATGAAATTAATTCGTTTTTATGTTTTAATAAAATTAAGGTCGATTAAATTAGTACAAACTCTAAAGAGAGATCTAATCATGGCAGAAAATTCTTTAGCAGCAGCAGCAGAAGTAATGGCTACTCTCTCTAATTTGAGTGAGGAACAGCGCTCTACATCTAAAGATGAGGCGTACATAAAAAGCATCTTAAATAATGCATTGTCTCAGATTCACAATCCTCAGGAGCTAAAACGCATCCTAACAAACCTTGCAGAAACAAAAGAGCTTAGTGATCGTGTGCGTGGTTGTTTGGAGACGCTTATGCCAAAAATAGATAAGCTCTGCAGCGCAGAAGAAGCGTCAAAAAGCTCTCCCGGAGATTCTACGCTCATTGATAATGTGAGAAAAATTAAAGCGTGTGTAAATAGCAAACTTACCCAGCTGCAATCAGAGAATAATCAAGAGCTAACTCAAGATAGAATACAGTTGAATCGTTGGACACAAACGCAAGAAAATGTTGGATCTATGGCAAAAGCAATTCTTCAAAGATAAGGAATTTTATGAAAAAAAACAAAGAGATCGAAAAAATCGAAACATTTTTAGAAGAGGATGTGGAGTATAAAGACGTTCATTTTGAAGAGCTGCTAAATTTGATTAACAAGTTGATGGTGGATCTAAAAGAAGCTGTTTCTAAAGGAAGTCAAGAACAGCAGAAAATAGCTGCTGAGAAATTAGAACAAGCAAGACATTTGTTATATGATTACCTTGAATCAGCAACGGAGAAATTAGGTTTAGAACAAGATCAACTGCAATTGATTTTATCTTACTTTTTAAATACAGCTTCACCACATCGAGATAAACTTGTGGTTTTTCAACAAGAGTTTGAAAAAAATACCGAGGAGGTAGAAAAACTTCTCGATGCGAAAATACCTCAGAAAAAAAAGCGAGCTACATTAAAAAAATATGCCCAGAAATCCAGCTGGGTTCAATCTTAAGGCTTTTCTTATGTCCCTACAGATACAACAAATACCATTTATAGAAGAAGCAAGCCCCAATCATCTTTTTACGGAAAAGGAAAAAGATTATGATATGAATCTTTTATTGGTGCTTGCTATTCTTTTTTTGGTTACAAATCCTAAAGGGACAGGAGCTCTTGATCGAGTTGCTAAAAAAATGGAAGAAGCAACATGCACAGCAGAAGAGCTAAGAAGTTTGCAAAACAACCTAATCATGCTCAATGAAAAGATGGGTAAATTTCAATTGTCTGCAGAGAAAAAGCCTACCGCTCAGACTTGGGAAGAAGATCAAATAGGCAATGTTATCAAAGAGTTTGCAAATGGGATTTTGGATCTTCAGAAAAATATTACAGAGCTTAAAAAGCGTGTAAAAAAATATCCTGATCTCGAAACTCTTTTGGCAACCACGCAAGATCTTTTTACATGCTTTAGCAAAAGATTTAACCCTATAGATAGCCGTAGCATGATAGATGCTATTTCCGATTGGAAAGAGAACCAAGATCTTAATTTTCATGGTACGGATTTACATTTTCAGCCTAATGCTCAAAAAAAAGATCCTACTCAATTTAATCGCATGATTGCTTGGGCAATGACTCAAGGTTATCTAATTAGTCAAGGGGAAATAAAAGATCCAAAAGCGGAAAATCCATTAGAAGATTGGAATGCAGATGACAATGCTAGCATGCAAATGCTCATTGGGCAGTCTCAACAAAGTTCCATTGAAATGAAATCCTATATGACCCTAATCACTTCTTACAATAATACAATGAAGGCATCCTTACAAGCTTGTAAGAAAGAATTACAAAAAATGGTGAGGGAGCAAATCAGTCAAAACTAACAAGGAGGAATTTATGTCGGACATAATAACAACAACTGCCTCTTCTGAAAAAATAATACAGCCTAGCTCAGAGCCTGTTAAACAAGTAACAAAGCCACAGCAGCTTTCGCAGCAACAACAAGAATCACCTTATGCAGGTTCAACAGATCCAATCTCACTGGATCTAAAAAATCAGATCGAACAAGATCTTGCCCATTTACATTCACCAAAACAGATCCAACATCAATCAAAACAACTAGAGAGACATGCTACGGTTCTCAATGAATTTAATAGTAAAAAAGATCTACAAAAACTTAAACAAGAGATCGCTAGTCTATCACCCAAACAATTAGAAGATTTAATCAATCAGTTAAAAAAAAACTTAAGTCAATTACAAGCAACCTTGACTGAGTTAAAAAAACAAAAAAAAATAGATCCTGAAAAAGCAGACCTTATTTTAGATACTATAGATACTCTCAGTTCCAAAGACCTACAAAATCTTTCAAAAGATGATAAGCAGAAATTAAGCAATACTCTTGATGCTCTAAAAGGAAAAGTAACCGATCTGATTAACAATAAACAAATAGAACCTGAAGAAGCCAATGTCTTAATTCTTTTTTTAGCTTTTGCAAAAGCTCAAATGGATCAAAACGACAAGGCTATGTTAACTGGGATCGCACAAACTAAAGTAAAAACGACTGAGTTAGAATTACAAGCTGAAAAACAAAAAGACTTAGCTGGCCAATCGACTCAGGGAAGTCACTTCAATACGACAAAAGCGATTGTTTTTGGAGTCCTTGCTGCAGTTCTTGGTGGACTATTAGCATTTTTTACAGGAGGAGCTAGCCTCGTGGTAGGAGCTTGTATTGGAGCCGCTGTTGGCGCTGCATCCATAGGAACTGTTGCTGGTGTAGCAAAAAACAATCCTAATGCTCCAGGAATTGGAGGGATAGTAGATGAAGGACCCGATCAAGGTCTAATGAGCAAGTTGCAAGGTCTGCTAGCTTATTGTAATACACAAACGCAAAAGCTCTCTTCTCAACTTGGCTCTACGGAAAAAATGTTTGTAGAAAACAACTCCGATAGATCTACCCAATTAGGTCAGCAAGCAGGCCAAGCGATTACTGACATGGGCAAAATCATGGAACCTAGATAGGAGTAAATCATGTCACTATCCATTTTAGATACAAGTTCGTTATTGCAGCATCTTCAAGGGGCTAGTACCAAAGTGCAAGTAACCCAAATGGACACGGTTAATAAGTTGACACAGGCGCTACAACTTTTAGCTAATCATAGCCTTTCAGAAGCAGAAGAAATGGCTCTCATTTCAAAGATAGCGGGTTATGTACAAATGGCTACTCTTTTCTTAGGACCTCTTCTAGTGCTCGGCGGAGTTTTAGCATCGGGAGGAGCGTTTTTGTTTAGCGAAGCAGTGGTAGCTGGAGCAGAAGGCTCTACGCAAATCATTCAAGGGGTGCTTGGTGGAACCCAAGGCATATTAGAGGCTACGAGTAGCGAGAAAAAAGCTAATATACAAAAAGATAAAGTGTGTACTACCACTTTACAGAGGAATAACGATGATACCTTGAAAACCGTAGAAAAAGAAATGGAAGAAACGAAGAACTACACAGAAGGGGTTATTAAAATCCTTAGCAATGATGAAAAGATAGGTAATCAAAAAGTCATACAATAAAAGCTGTATTAAGCTTTAAAGAGTTTCTGTTGTCTTTTAAAATAACAGAAACTCTGTTTTTATGAAGGCTTGCATTTTTCTAAATTCATTTAGATTAAAAAAACATTTTCATGAAACTTGAAATCGAAACTACTTTCTAAAAGAGGGAGTTGATGAAACCACAAATAGTAACTACTTAATCTGTCTTACCGTATTTTTGGAGGATATGGTTCTAGATTAGATCATAAAAACATGGCTTGCATCAACTCCTCATGTTTAAAAAATTAAGTTAATAGCAAAGAAGAAGATAAGTCAACAAAAGTTTTGTTCTTGAGAAAATACATTTGCTCAATTCTTACTTTTAAAAAAAGAGGGCAGCTAGCCTATCATTTTAAATAAATGCATTGTATTTTAATGATAAAACTCCTTTTTTGCTATTGCTCTTCTTTATGCTGTTTGCTAACCTTAATCCCATCTACTAAGGCTCTAAGGAGTTGTTTTAAATGGATGCGGATTTAAAAAAAACTTTAAGTAAAATTGCTAATACAGTGCGTTCTCTTTCCATGGAGGCAGTTCAAAAAGCGAACTCTGGACATCCCGGGCTTCCGATGGGCTGTGCGGAATTTGGAGCTTTTTTATATGGATCTCTTCTGCGACATAACCCAAAAAACCCTAAATGGCTCAATCGCGATCGTGTAGTTTTATCTGCAGGTCACGGTTCTATGTGGTTATACTCCTTATTGCATTTATCGGGATTTGGTCTTTCCTTAGACGATATTAAGAATTTTCGCCAACTTCATTCTAAAACTCCGGGTCATCCAGAATATCATATTACAGATGGTGTAGAGGCAACTACTGGTCCTTTAGGTCAGGGAGTTGGGAATGCTGTCGGTCAAGCCCTTGGACTTAAAATATTAGCAGAGCGATTTAATCGAGATGATTATCCACTATTTACAGGTAAGGTTTATTGCTTAGCTGGAGATGGCTGTATTATGGAAGGGGTTTCTTCTGAGGTAAGCTCTTTTGCAGGACATTTAGGCTTAGACAACCTGGTATTGATCTACGACGCTAATCAAGTAACTTTAGATGGGTTTTTAGCAGAATCATTCTCAGAAGATGTGAAAATGCGATATCTAGCTTATGGGTGGGATGTATTCGAAATAGATGGTTATGATTTTGATAGGATGCAAGAAGTGTTTACGCATATTCGCGATCATCAAACAAAACCTTGTTTTATCATGATGCGAACCATTATTGGCAAAGGATCTCCGCATAAAGCAGGAACCTCAAAAGCACACGGTTCTCCTTTGGGTGCAGAAGAGATTGAAGAGACGAAGAAAGCACTTGGGTTACCTGAAAAAGATTTTTATGTTCCTCAAGCGGTCTATCAATTTTTTGAAACAAAGCTTGTTAAATGTGTGACTTTAGAACAAAAATGGAAAGAGATGTTTCGTGCATGGTCGGAAGAATATCCAGATCTTTACAAATTATTTCTTCAAATGGCAGAAAAAAGATTGCCCAATGATTTGGAAGAGAAATTGCGTGCAATTGAAATGAAATCTCCTTTAGCTACTCGTTTAGGTTCGCAAGTGGTTTTGAATATTTTAGCAGATTTAGTACCTCAATTAATCGGAGGCTCTGCTGATCTTTCATCTTCTGATATGACTATGATGAAAAGATTCCCTATTATTGAAAAAGATCAATATACGGGTAGGAATATTAAATATGGGATTAGAGAGTTTGGAATGGCAACAATTGCTACTGGACTTGCTGAAACAAATATGATTGTTCCTTATGTAGGAACTTTTCTTACCTTTTCTGATTATATGCGTAACGCTATTCGTTTAGCGGCTCTTTCTAAAATTCAGGTAATTTATATATTTACACACGATTCTGTTTTTTTAGGAGAAGATGGGCCGACTCATCAGCCTGTTGAACATTTAGCATCTCTAAGAGCCATACCCAATGTGCATTTAATCCGACCTGCAGATAATTGGGAGGTGAAGATGGCCTGGATGGCAGCTCTTCGCTACCGAGGACCTTCCATACTTGTTTTATCAAGACAAGCTTTGCCTGAGCTAGATGTGTGCAATGTATCTTATGAAGAGGGAATGAGTAAGGGTGCCTATATTATTAAAAAAGAACAGAGCAAACCAGATTTTACTTTAATTGCAACAGGATCAGAAGTTTCCTTAGCATTGGATGTAGCCATCGCTTTAGAAAAAGTAGGTAAAAAAGTCAGGGTGATCTCTATGCCTTGCTGGCAGATTTTTGAGCTTCAAGATGATGAATATAAGAAGAAGGTCATCGGCGGAGATTTGGGAATAAGAGTGAGTATTGAAGCGGGAGTAAGTTTTGGTTGGGCTAAGTGGGTTGGGCCTGAGGGCATCTGTATTAGTATTGAATCTTTTGGAGAATCTGCTCCAATAGGTGACCTAGCAGCTGAATTTGGATTTACCGTTGATGCTATTTTAAATCGATTGTTAACATGAATGATTTGCTCCTTAGAGCATTGCGCTGTGAAAAAGTAGAAAGAGTCCCTGTTTGGTTGATGCGACAAGCAGGGCGCTATATGCCCCAATATCAACTTTTACGTACAAAATACTCTCTTTGGCAGCTCTTTCATATTCCTGAGCTAGCAGCAGAGGTTAGTTATCTACCTATTGATCTTTTAGATGTAGATGCAGCGATTGTTTTTTCAGATATTTTGGTTCTTGCAGAAGGGCTTGGACTTAAATTGGAATTCCCAGATAAAGGCGGACCTCGCATTTATCCCCCCATTCGTTCTAAGCAGCAAGTAGAGCAATTGTCTATTCACGCAGTTGAAGAAAAGCTGATCTTTGTCTTTGAGACATTGCGACTTGTAAAAAAGCAGATTCAAGTGCCTTTAATCGGCTTCTGCGGAGGCCCTTTTACCCTTGCTACTTATTTGATCGATTCTACTAGTAAAGAACCGTTTTTTTACACAAAACAGTGGATGAAAAAAGATCCAAAAAGCTTTATGGATCTTCTTGCTATTTTAACCAAAGCCTCGATTATCTATCTAAAGGCTCAAGTGCAAGCAGGCGCTGAGGTAGTTCAAATTTTTGATTCCTGGGCCAATATTCTTTCTGAAGAGGAGTTTCAGCAGTTTTGCTTGCCTCATTTGCAACAAATGGTAAAAGAGCTGCGATTAGTAGTTCCTGTTATTCTCTTTTGTCGTGATTCGAGTATGCGTTATGCACAGTTAGCAGATCTTGCACCTGCAGCTATTAGTTTAGACTGGCATCTGCCTATGAAAGTTTTAAGAGAAAAAATTCCATTATCTATTGCCGTGCAAGGAAATTTAAGACCGGAGTTCTTAAAACAATCTTCTCATGAAATAGAAAAGCAAGCGAACTCTTTTCTAAACTCTATGAAGGGAACTAAGGGATTTATTGCCAACTTAGGACATGGAGTTCTTCCCGATATCCCTTTTGAGAATGTAAAATTATTTGTTGATATGGTAAAATCAGCTACCACTTAACAAGTGGAGGCATGGAACATAAAATAGCATCTACGTTACCTCCTGAAAGGAACCCAAATTTTGTACCTCTATCATAAAGCAAATTAAATTCTACATAATGAGCACGCATCTCTAATTGTTTTTGCTTGTCTTGAGGTTGGTAGTCCATCTGGATACGTTTTTCATAGATTGGCAAAATAGCTTTTAAGAAAGTATCTCCAACTGCTTTTAAGAAATGCAGATCTTTTTCTAAATCTTCTGTATGATAATGATCAAAGAAAATACCCCCTATTCCTCTTTCTTTATTTCGATGAGGGATAAAAAAGTACTCTTTTGCCTGCTGAGAAAAAAGAGGATAAAGCTCTTTATCTATTGCATCTAGTGCTTCTTGAGTGGTGGTATGAAAATGTAGAGTATCTTCTGGATAGATAAATCCCATAGGAGTTAGATCATATCCTCCTCCAAACCAAAAGTCTTTTTGTGTTTGAATAAAGCGAATATTAAAATGTGCTGTTGGAGCGTGCGGATTTAGCATATGTGTAATTAGGCTAATACCTGTTGCAAAAAAGGTTCCATCTGCATCTGCCATGGGGAAACGATCTCCTTGTATTCCAGACCAATTTACTGCAGCTTTTTCAAATACTTCGCCGCGCAATAAGCCAATTTCTCCTCCTCCGCTACCTTTTACATAATTCCAAGGAGTTTTAATAAAAGCGGCCTGAGGTTCAAATATTTCAAAAGCACTCATAAATCTTTTTTGTAATATTTTTAGATAACAGATGATCTCATGTTTTATTTTATCTGGGCAATCCCTTATGTTTTTTGTTTTCATAGCTAGAATCTTAAGGTTATTATGGAGAAAAAGAAGATCATTATTTTAGGAGCGGGTATTTCTGGTTTATCTGCTGCTTGGTATTTAAGCCAAAGTTCCTTACCGCTAGATATCTTGGTTCTAGAAAAATCAAATCGGATAGGAGGCTTATTTCATACAGATCATACAACAGGATTTCATTTTGAAAAAGGACCACGTACATTTAAAATAGATCGATGCCCTGCAACTCTGCAATTAGCGGAAGAATTAGGACTTTTAAAGGAAATAATTTGGTCAGAAACATCTGCTCATAATCGATATTTATGGTGGAATGAAGAGTTACATAAATTTCCTACTAATCTTATTTCCTTTTTGTGGTCTCCATTAACAAAAGGGTTTATTAAAGCATTAATTGCAGAGTGGAAGCACCCTGTTAAAAAAGGGGATGAAACCGTTTGGGAATTTGTGATACGTCGTTTTAATTACGATGTTGCCCAAAGGTTGTTCGATCCGATGGTTGTAGGTGTTTTTGGAGGAGATCCTCGTCTTATCTCTATTCGAGCTCTATTTCCTATACTAAAAGAATGGGAAGAGAAATATGGGAGCATAACCAAAGGGTTTTTGAAGAATTGGTTACAAAAAAAAAAAGAACCTAAAAGATCTTCTTATCTTCCAAATGCACCTTTATCTGCTATGTTTTCCTTTCGCGAAGGGATAGAACAATTAACTTCTACACTTTTAACTAAAACACCAGCTTCTATTTATTATCAACATGAAGTACGAGAAGTTGTACAAACAGAAAAAAAAATAGTTGTTAAAACCAATCAAGGGAAATTTACAGCAGATTATATATTTTGTGCTCTACCTGCGTTGCAAGCAGGAAATCTTTTTATCAAAGACATACCATCTCTTGGAAAGGAACTCACCTCTTTGAAAAGCGAAGGGATTATAGTTCTTAATTTCGGATACAAAGAAGATGTTTTACCTGTTGAGGGATTTGGATATTTAACCCCTCATTGTACTAGAGAAGACATCTTAGGTGTTGTATTTGATTCTTCTGTTTTTAAACAACACAATAACTATCCTCAGGAAACCCGACTTACCATTAAACTCAAAGATTTAGGACAATCAGAAGAAGAAGCTATTCAAACAGCTCTCTTAAGTATTCGTAGGCATTTGAAAATTTCTATGCAGCCAGATGTTGTTTCTTTTAAAAAAGTTCTTTCTGCTATTCCTCAATATACAGTAGGTCACCTAGAAAGAATGGAAAGCCTATATCCTGAATTTCAACAGAAAGCACCCCGGTGTCATTTGCTAGGTAATTATCGAATAGGGGTAAGTGTTGACTGTTGCATTCGCTGTTCTAAAGAAGCAGTACAAAATTGGCACACAAGCTTATCCACTTTTTAGTTCTTTTATCTCTTCTACTAACATTCTTAAGTCATCAGGAGTGTGATGGATATTGATAAAAAGCCGTAGAGTATAAGATCTTTTTTGATGGGAGACCATCCATTGGGTGAGAATACCTCTTTGCAAAAGAGATTCCCAAAAGTAACAAAGTTCTTCTTCTTGAGAAAAATGTAGACAAATTACATGGGTAGAGGAGCTAATTTCATATCCTTGCAATTGTTTTTTTATCCAATGACATCTCTGCTCTAGTTGATATCTTTCCCCTTCTAAAGAAGGGATGAGATCCAAAGCCATTTCTATGGCACCTAAAGAAGCATAGGTCACACTGGATTCTCGGTAAAAAGCATTTTTTTTAATGAGGTTTTTAATCCAAGAAGAACAGCCAAGAAAAGCCGCATCTGCGCTTGCAGAGTTACTTAGAGAACATAAGATTAAATCGATATCCCCTCGTTTAGCTGTAAGACCTAAACCTCTGTCTCCTTTAACGCCAAAAGCTAGTGAATCATCAACTACCAATAGAGCATTATAAGCTTGAGATAAAGAGGTAATATAATTTAAGTCTGTTAAAGATCCACTGCCACTGCTAATAGATTCACAAAAAATCATTTTAACAGAGCAGATGGATTGTCCCTCTTTTTTTAAAATAGCTTCTAGAGTAGCTAAAGATCCTTGATTGTAAGTGAGGATTTTCAAAGGAAAACTGCAGAGAATTTTACTTAAACCCGGATCTAGATCATCAGCAAGCAGTAAAAGGACATCAGAACTTAACGAAGAGAGTAAATGCCATAGAGCCAAATAACGATTAGAAAAAAAATACAAATAAGGCATGTTGATTAATTCTGCAATTTTCGTTTCCAGCGTTTTTTGACATTCGATAAAACTCCCTGGGATCTCCGGATGACAGATTCCATTGCCGTAATGTAATAAATATTTAATCGTATGTTTTTTAAGGTCTGGATGATTGGATAATCCTAAAAAATCTTGAGAAGAAAAATCGAGCATTTTTTTCCCCTGCCAAATCACATGAGTTGGGCTTAAAGGAAGCAATGCGTCCTCTTGGAATACACTCTCTTGCATGGCTAATGGATTGCTTTTCATAAACCTCATTTAAATTTATTTTTTACTATAAAAAAATTTTTCGCGTATCGAGGTATAAAATTCAAGAAAAAATTACTTCATGTTAAAATCTAGAGTGACAAAAAACAAGAGAGAAAATGTACAATCTTTTTTAACAAATGTTTCTTTATTAAAATAAAAACTGTTGATTTTAATTATATTTAGAATCATAATATAAATTATAAACCAGTGTTAATCTGTTATGTTATTCTAATTTTAATAATAAGTTAAATTACTTTATATTGGAATTTCATGATAAAAAAAAATGCTGTTTTATCAATTTTAAGAGAAAATATTTTCCTCTTAAAAAAAGAATTCCACCCTATTTTAGTCATGATCGTAGTTCTAAAAAGCGCAAACATAAATCCGCCAAATTTGTTGCCAAACAATGCAAAGTCTTTTTGTTCTATTTACACAAAAAGTTAGCTTATCTTCTTTAACAATTAGATTAAATTTTAGAGGATTATGAGTATTCCAGAAAATATTCCCAATAGGCTCCTTAATCATTTAGAGCCTCCCTTACAAGAAAGCGGTTCTTTGCTAGGAAAAGTTGTTACTAAGGTGCATACAACTACAAATTATGCGATCTCTTCTATAAGTTCTGTAGCGCAGTTCATATTGTCTAGTTGCATATCTGTAGGGACATTAGGGCGCTATACACTAGATGATCTAAAAGATTATTTTTCTACTACAGATTCTTTAGAAGATATATCGGCTGTTTCTTCTAAAGGGGACGCTATAGAAGAGGCAAGCGTTAGTGAGTCTGATAGAGCTCTAAAAGAGACCAAATCTAAGCTTAGAAGGCATGATAGTAAAATGTCTGTGAATTCTACTACTTTGAGAAGAATTCGTTCACCGCGTGATTCTGATTCTTCATGTTCATCACTTTATCCAAATCTAGAAGATACAGTTAAGCTCTCCACTCATCCAAAGAATCCCAAAGAAAGGCTTGCTGAAATGGAAGAATCTGCAATTAACAGAGGTAAATAAAAATATGGCAAGATTAAGTATATTTATTAAAAAAATCTCTTCATTTATTCCTAGTCGAAAAAAGAAAACAAATAATCCGATAAATTATTTTAAAGCTCGTTTAAAAAAATACTCTAAGAGAAGAAAGACGCTTTGGTTACAAAGAAAATTCAGAGGAGTTATTGCTTTCTGGAATCCTTCTTAGCTTCCACTAAATAATAAAATATTAATATTTTGTTTACATGAAAGATAAACTAAAAGTCTTCAAGCTTTTAGATCTAATGCTTTTTTTATTACAAATTTAATCAATTAGCTGAAATTTATATATTTGTTTTTTATTAAACTAAATTATGTAGGCATAAATTTATGAGTATGACAGTTCAGAATTCCCAAGAAATTAGCAATGTAAATTCTACACAAGATCTTCAAAAGAGTACCTCTTTGCATGGAAGAGCTTTTCATAAAATTTCTGATGGTGGAAAGGTTATTATCCAGTCTATAAATAACATTGCCCAATCAGTATTATCCAAATGCATATGGATAGTGTCATTTGGGCGTTATAATTTAGATAGTTTAAAGTATCTCTTTTCAAACCAAACGGCTTTAGAAAATAAAGAACCAACCGCTTCTAGCAATTCACCGATGCGATCTGCACCACCACCACCACCACCACCACCTCCTCCTCCTCTTTCTCTTCCTCCTCTTCCTCCTACTACTCCAGAGAATCTAGATGGAACATCATGTAATAGGTCCTCCATTGCAAAAGAGCAAAATCTACCATTTCAAGGTTCTGCTTCAGAAGCTCTGAATGGCTCACTTAATGTAAGATCTAGCACTAATTCTACACAGTGTTTCCTAGAAGAAGATAATAACACATTAGAAGATGGTACTAATCCTAGACACTCATCATTACATGAAGATTCTCATCCTGAAATAGAAGAGCGAAGTAATAATGAATCTAATGCTAGCCCGCAGGTAAAGAAGAAAGGCATAAAAAAAAAGTTTGAGGGGTTATTAGCAGGCATGCAAGGCAATAAGCTCTTTAATAAAATGAAAGATAAAGTTGATCAAGAATAACCCAGCTAGAACGGTTATTTAAATAACTAACTCACCTTATGTTTTCGATTTTAAATGTATTTTTTAGTCTTAAGCGTAAGGTGATTAATTACACACAATATAAGGGTGGTTTATGTCAACACAAGCGGTACATAGTTCATCAACTTCTGTGTCTCAATATGATTCGCAAAGTTTTAATCAAAAGATAAACAAACATTCACTAGCATACACTATAAAAAAAACAGCAGCAGTGTCTGGTATTGTACTAGGGGGAGCATCTTTACTAACAGGTATTGCATTAGTAGGGATTGCTACAGGTGGGCTTGCTATTCCTATTGTAGCTCCTTTTATACTTGGTGGGCTTGGAGCCGCAGGGGTTACTGGTGGTGGATGTGTATTGGGCTCTATAAAAGTTAATAGAGCGGCTCAAAAAGTATTGATAGCAGCTCACTTAATCAAGAAAGAAACAGGAAACTTAGAACAGCTTCTTAAAGAGCAAGGCCCTATAGCTA
>DASZIJ010000029.1:0-1626 GCA_035949155.1 Candidatus Rhabdochlamydia sp.
TTCATGGGTTGCTCCTAATTTTTTTGCTCTTTAATGAGCAGTTTTGAGATTTGAAAAAATCTCGTTCATATTGGAGAGTTTATACTACTCCGTTTAAGGAGCAACCCCCTTCTTGGTATGCAATTATGGCATGTATATCAAGGGATCTCATTTGCTTCTTGCTCCTTATTTAAAGGCGACCATTTTAGCTCTGAATATTGACATTACGAGATTTTTATTGTACAAAACCCTTAAATATTAGGGGATATATGAAGGCGCCAGAATTGGAACTTTTTGAAATAGCAGAAAGTCAACAGGGATATTTTACCTTTCCACAAGAGATTGCTGCTGGGTTTAGCGACAAAAATCACGCTTATCATGTTAAAAAAAGAATGAAACCTTTTATTGTTATTGTTTATGTCTTTAAGGTTGTTGATGGGCAAGTAAAGTGTTTGCTCTTGCGGAGATGCAGTAAATTTCTTCCAGGAAATTGGCAGATGGTAGCAGGTAAGGTTCATGAAGGAGAGTCAACTACAACTGGCGCCCTGCGAGAATTGTTTGAAGAGACAGGCCTGCGTCCCGATCGATTTTATACTGCTGATTTTCTTGAGAGTTTCTATCTCGAAAAATATGATATCATTTGCCACTCTCCTGTTTTTGTTGCATTTATTGATCAAAATCAAAATGTCACACTCTCTCCTCATGAACATGATGAATACAAATGGCTTGATATTCCTGAGGCTTTAACTTTATTGGAATTTTCAGGACAAAGAGCTGCATTAGCGCATATTGAAGAGCAGTTTATTAAAAGAAAACCTAATAAAATATTTTTATTAACTCACGTTACGCAAAAGAAGGATTTGAAAAAAGCAAATAGCCAAGTATAAGGAGAAAAAGCATGTCCAAATAGCTTCTTGACATATACACAGACTATCTCATTAGTCAAAACGCTCAAGCAACAGCAATAGGATTATCTAATGATCTTCTTAAACTGATATAGCAATCTAGCTTTAGGGCAGTCTTTGGTTTTAGTCAATTTCAGTAGGAAGCAATGGAGAGAAATAATGATGAAAGCATTTTTTTATTTGTAAATTATTCACTCTATTAGCTGATAAAGGGGGGATATTGTCTTCGGAAAAAAATTGTAAATCACTGGTCTCAAGGGTTTTAATTTTTGCTTCACCACTAACTATAGAGCATAAAAAAAATAAATCATAAATATGAGGCCACTTTGATAAAGTAGGATCTTTTCTTTTATCGCACATAGATATTAATTTAACCACGCTACATACATAACCTGTTTCTTCTTTTATTTCTCTTAATACATTTTCTTTAGGGGATAGGTTAACATCTGCCCATCCTCCAGGCAAAGACCATAAGTTATCGCTTTTTTCTTTAATTAATAGTATTTGATCGAATTTAAAGATTGCTGCTCTCACCCCTACTTTTGGAGTTATATATCCGGCCCATTCAATAGAGAAGTGCGACAAATAGATTAAAATTTAAAGTGGTCAGAGATGGCTGCAACTTCTATGGTGTTTTTAAGACAAAAAAATACCAAAGGAGGAGCAAATGCCCAAGGGCTACCATCATCTAACCAGAGACCAAAGGTGCCAGTTGTATACTTTAAAAGCTAGAGAATCAATA
>DASZIJ010000030.1:0-18872 GCA_035949155.1 Candidatus Rhabdochlamydia sp.
TTTTACTCCGGTTAATCTTCGGAATTTCTCGTTGGCTAAACTTTTTGCTTTTTCAAATTTCATCATGCCCCTGGAATGTTTTTACGGGCATTATTTTATAGAATGGGTTTTTTATTTCCTAGTTTTGAAAGAGCTCTATTAAAGCCTGTTAAAATTTTAATCATTTTACAGATCTTCTATTGGTTATGCAAGAGATCTAATATACAGGTCGTGTATTTACAGCAGTTGCAGGTGCTGGGAATGCGGTAATGAATTCCACATATGAAACTTATTTATGGCTTGCCGGTAGGGGTTGATAATATTAGATTGAGCGATGAATCATCTTATGTAGAAGCTCTTGGATTAAAGGCGCTGGACGGCTTAATTGATCAAGCTGTTCTAGCGCTTCTTTAAGTAGGTTTTCTGCGAGTTGTTTAGCTTGGATCTTACCTAAAAGAGTAACGGCTGTGGTTTTGTTTTCTTCTTCTATATCGAGTAAATCATCAACTATTTGAAACCCAAGTCCAATTTTTTGCCCACATTTATATAAAAGTTGCATATCTTGATCGGAAGCGTTGCCAAGGATTCCACCAGCTTCGAGAGCAGCAGAAATCAAAGCCGCTGTTTTCCCATGATGCATTTGTTGCAATATCGACCAGGAAATCCTTTTTCCCTCTATTAAAAGATCGATTACTTGTCCGCCAATTAATCCATCTGCACCAGATCTTTTTGCAAAGAGTTGAACTAAGTTGATTTTTTGCTCAGCGGAGTAAGAGGGAAGGGAGGAGAGGATTTCAAAGGCATAGGTAAGCAGATAGTCTCCTGTAATCAAGGCCTGCCATTCTGGATATGCTTTATGCAATGTAGGCTTTCCTCTTCGCATGTCATCATTGTCAATACAGGGTAAATCATCATGAATAAGAGAATAAGTATGTATGAACTCAATAGCACAAGCAGGCAGGATAGTTTGAGAAAGGGGAACCATAAAAGTAGATGCTGTTGCTATTAACAATAAAGGTCGCAAGCGCTTAGCAGGAGTTAAAAGAGAATAGCGTGCAGAGGAAAAAAGAGGTGCATACGCTCTAGTTAACTTAGGCGTAACTAGCCTTTCTAATGCTTCTTCAAGTTCAGTTTGTGCTTGAGATAGGAATGATATTTTGCTCATTTATTTTTTGAGTGTTTAGTTGCTCATGGGAGTAATTTGTTGGTATGCCAATTCCAAAATAAGCAAAACCTAATTTTTCCATTTCTTTTGGTTGATATTGATTACGGCCATCAAAAAAAGCTAGATGGCGCAAAAAAGGAATGATTTTAGTAAAGTCAATGTAGCGAAACTGTCGCCATTCTGTGGCAAGCACAATGGCATCAGCTCCTTGCGCGGCTTCATATTCGTCTTTGCAAAAAGTTACCAGAGGACAATCTCCTAAACGTTTACGCATAGTTGGCATAGCTACAGGGTCAAATAAGCGTAAATTAGCCCCTTGTAGTAATAGGATTTCAATAAGAGAAAGCGCAGGGGATTCTCGAATATCATCTGTATGAGGTTTAAAAGAAAGACCCCAGATTGCAATTGTTTTATTAAAAACCCCATTAAATTGATTGAAATAACGACGAATTTTATCTGCAAGCACTTTTTTTTGCTGTATATTCACATTTTCGGTGGCCCGCATTAATGATAAATCTAAATCATAGGTTTCTGCTGTAGCACAAAGAGCTCTGATATCTTTGGGAAAACAGGAGCCTCCATAACCCATTCCGGCATATAAGAAATGGTATCCAATCCTTTGATCTGCACCAATGGCTATTCGTATATCATTAATGCTAGCGCCTGTTTTTTCACATAGACTAGAGAGCTCATTCATAAAAGAGATTCGCAAGGCAAGCATAGCATTTGCTGCATATTTTGCTAGTTCTGCAGAAGAAGGTGCCATAATTAAGATTCGATCGTGGTTAATAGTAAAAGCAGAGTAAATCTCACGCATGATTTTAGCGCTATCGAGATTGTCCACTCCAATAATAATACGATCAGGCTTCATGCAGTCATTGATTGCATTACCCTCTTTTAAGAACTCAGGATTAGAAACGACATCAAAGCCGATAAGCTTATTTTTCTCTTGAAGAATTTGTGCAATATGTTGCTTAACCAAAGAAGCAGTACCTACAGGTACTGTTGATTTATTGACAATGAGGAGCTGATGTTTCATATGCTCAGCTATAGAAGAAGCAGCGGAAAAGACATAAGAAAGATCACAGCTACCATCTACTTTAGAAGGAGTTGCCACAGCAATGAAACAAACTTGAGAGATTGCAGTAGCTAGCTGATAATCTGTAGTAAAGCTTAGTCTACAATCTTCCACATTGCGTTCGATTAATTCTTTCAGACCAGGCTCATAGATAGGGATTATGCCTTTTTGTAAATTTTGAATTTTTTGCTTATTAATATCTAAGCAAATGACATGATGTCCCATTTCAGCAAAACAAGCTGCTGTTACTAGTCCAACATACCCAGCGCCAATAATCGCAATATCCATATTTTATTATAGTCTTTTTAAAAATTTATTGTATTTCCAACCTCGGATAAAAAGCCATCTTTTAAAATGAGCATTCGATCACATAAATGAGCTGCTTTTAGATCGTGAGTTACAATAATTATACTTTTTCCCTGTTCTTTAACTAAACGAAGAAGTAGATCATAAATCATTTCTGCGTGAAAAGAGTCAAGGCTACCGGTTGGTTCATCTGCTAAAATAAGATCGGGATTGTTGCATAAAGCGCGTGCAATAGCAAGCCTTTGCTTTTCTCCCCCAGAGAGAAATTTAACAGGCAGGTAAGCACGTTCTTGCAATCCAACAGCAGATAATAAGTGTAAGCCAAGTTTTTGTTTATGAAAACGTATACGTGCAATTTTTGCTGGCATAATCACATTATCAATTACGCTATAGTTTTCTAAAAGATAATGAGATTGAAAAACAAATCCAAGTTTTTTTTTGCGTATGGCATAACAATTGGTTTCTTTTACATTTATACCATTGATGATTAGCTCACCCTCAGATGGTATATCTAGCGTACCTAAAATATGCAGTAGCGTGCTCTTCCCAGTGCCAGAGTTCCCTACAATTGCTAAAGACTCTTCATGACCAATGGTTAAATCAATGCCTTTTAGCAATTCTATTTTGTAGGGAGAAGAAAACGACTTCTTTATATTCTTAGCTATTAAAACAGTCATTATTCAGACCTCAAAATAGCACTTACATTTAAGTAACATGTTTTTATGGCAGGTGCAAGAGCCGCAAGCAAAGATAGAATAGGAGTTGCGATAAGTACAAATTGGATGGCTTGAGAACTAAACTCAGAAGGGATTGTTTGCCCGAAAAAAACAGGATTTAATAAGGCCTGTCCTTGTAAAAAGCTTAAAGCAGAAATAACAAGATCTAGATGTTTTAACGTAAATATTCCAGCTGCAATTCCAATACAGCTACTCATGAGTCCCATGATCATCCCACAGAAACCAAAAATGAAAAGAATGCTTTTTTTACTAGCTCCCATAGCTAATAAAATACCGATTTCCTTTTTTTTATTATCAACTAAAATCACAAGTTGCGAAATGATATTGCAACAAGCTACCATTAAGATAATAACTCCCACTAAAGTAAATAAATAGCGATCGCTTGCAAACTGCTGCAGCATATCTTTTGCAAAATCATATTCTGTGAAAGGAGTTACTTTCCAATAAGTAGCTATTCCTTCTTCTTCTAGCTGCTTTTCTAATTCCTTTTTAATGAAATCTGTATCTGCAAGATTAGCAACCCAAACACATATTCCATTTGATTCTGTTTTATTTAAGTGAAAAGAGGCGTTGGAAGCGTTAATTGTTTGAGTGATACAAGGAGGAACTAAGATGCTTTTATAGCCAGAAAATAGAGGCCCTGGATCATAAAATCCTGCTACAAAAATGGGTAAGCGTTGTTCTTGAACAGCACTCATGCTTAGGCTCGAATAAGATAAATAGCCGCGATCTGCTACCCTAACCCCTTGCTCTTGGAAGCTTTTGGCTAAAAACACGCCGTTTTCTTCTCTTGAGCTAACAGAAGATCTACGCCAGCTGCCTTCTGCGATTTCCAATCCATCACCAGATACCTTGCCTTGCAATATATGATTCTTAAAGGGAATTTCAATAGTAAAATATAGATCTTTTAAGGTTTTTGCTTGCGGTAAAACTTCTGTTTTTACTACACGAAGCAAACAAGATTTCTCTAGGAAAATGGGTTTATCTATCAAATAGGGAGCTTTATTTTTCTCTGTAAAGTAAATTCCTTGTTGTGTTTTTTTTATCATTCCTTTTTGGAAATTAGGAAAAGACTCTTCATTTTCCGTTAGTAGAACATAAGAGAGATCTGAAATAGATGCCTGTGCAGGCAACGATACCCCTTCAGGAATCATAGCTATCGGAATTTCCCAACTATATTTTGGCTTAAGAGACTCAATAGCAACTACGTGCAGTGCGTCATTGATTGGAGATTGAGAGAATAGGCGAGTGAGCTCATCGGTTTTTAAAGGAACAAGCAATGTATCTAAGAAAGGATTTTTTTCAGGAAAAGAACTTAAGTAGGAAGCTTGCGTTAAATAGCTCTGAGTCACCTGTTCTTTTGGTTTTTTTCTAATCATTTGCAGACGCAGCATTGCTCCGCTTAGTTCAAAATCCTGATAAGCAATCTTATGCATATTTTCTAGTCTTCCTAAAATAGCATAGAGCTCTTTGGCTAAATCTTTTGTTTGTTCCTTGGCTTTAATAGGAAAGGGAATCTCTTTATCATAATTTTCGTCATAGGGATCTGTCTTTAAAGAAAGAACTTTTTCCCTAATTGTTTTATAGCGATATTGCGATTTGTGAGCTAAGGCATCTACTTGGTAATAGTAAGAAGAAAAATAGTCATCGGTAGGAGTGATCCTTATAGCGGAGTGAACAGTTGTTAACTTTTTTTTCCAATTATTTTCAATGCCATCGGTTACTGATAAAAAAACTACAATCAACCAAACGACCAGAGAAAGAACAAAAACGGATAAAACGGAAATAAGTGCAGAGGATAGATACTTTTTACGGGGTATTAAGTATTTGAAAGCAATTTTTAGCTCAAACATTAATACCCATAGATTAAAAAATTACTTTGCTTCTTTGAAAATGACGTGCTTTTTACATTTCTTATCGTACTTTTTTAATTCCATACGTGCTGTAGAAGTACGCTTATTTTTGGTAGTCCAATAACATTCACTACTTTCCGTACTTTTCATTTTGATGGTTTCACGAGCTGATTTAGCCATACTATACCTCTTTTTTTAAGAGACTCATTTTAAAACAAGCGCTTATTAATCAACAAGAAAAATAGGTAAAGATCTCTTGGCAGATTAAGCTTAAAGGGTTATAGAGCAAGACTTATTCCAAGGCCAGCTGTTTTTAAATAAGAAAAAGAGGGTAACTCCGCAGTATTAGATCCTAGCACTAGATCTGATAAGGTGCTGATAATAAAACCTTGTAATAGGAGCTCTAGCGTTAGAGTCTGATCTACTTTTTTATGGTAAGAATAGCTATTCATAACATACGGATAGCAAGAGGAGCATTTTTAAAGCTTGTAAACAAGGCAGCTTGGATATCTAGACCAGAAGATTTTTTCAACAGATTGAATATGGTATTGTTTAAAGGCAGCCGCATTCCTGTTTTCTTTAAAAAAACCTTTCCTAAGAATTGATTCTTTAGCTCTCCTACCTCTGGATCTAGTCTATTTAGCTTGTGCTGTATCTTAAGTAAAAGCTCTTGTATGTCATCTTGTTGTAAAATGGCAAGATACTCTTTTGAGGTATTTAAGATTTGCAGTATCTGTTGCTCTATTGGTTGAGCTAAAAACTGATTGATCACAGGATGAAGTATAGGGGTAAATATCTCTGAAGCAGCAGATATCAATTGATATGGGTTAATGCGATTGGAGGCCTTTAATACTATATTAGATACATATGAAGCAGTAGAGGGTGTATTGGAAGAACTAATACGATCATTGCTCTCTAATGAAGAATTGATAATCTCCAATAAAGAATGTAATTGTGAAGTAGATGATATCATGGAAGAAAACCTAGTCCTGTGAAGGGTTTCTTTCAATACCGCCTGACTGAGTTTATTAGAGGAATAAGTGATTATGTAATCTATAACTAAAGAAGAAACTGGTTTTAAGAGCTGTTTTTCTGCTTCTCCATTTAAAATATTAATAGTTGATCGTTTAAGTTGCTGATAGGCTTCTCGGATATCGGCTTGATTATACACCAAAGAGGATACAAGAAGAGGAAGAGCAAAAGAGGTAACTGCATAACTTTCTCTATAATCTAAATAAGATTCAGTAGCTCTTGATGCAATTGTTGCAGGAATGATTTTACGAACATAATCTTTGAAAGGCTCGTCTGTTTTAAAAAGCAGCATCCCTGCGTAAGCACAAGTAATCTCTAAAAACGTTTGCAAAATACCCTTTGCGGTTTCTTCAACTTGCTCTTGATAATACAGACCAACAGCTGACATTCCTGATATAGCAGATAGCTGTAGTAGTGTTTTTTGAGCGTTAGATGATACAAAGTAATTACTAGACGTTATGGTTAAGAGAGAGGAGCTGCCAACAGTCACTGAGATTTTTTTCAATGTAGTTATTAAAGAATTACTGGCTAAAGTAAGGGGATTGTATGATTCAGGGATACTATTTAATAAGTCATTGAAAATAGGAGCTAATATTGAAGGAGTATAACCACCAAGAGCCTCTCCTGCATTCTCCTCAACAGCTGAGAGTATTGTATCAGCGTTTTCTTCTATGGCACGTATTTCTTCCGGATTTAAGTCTTCTGTGCTGCTTATAGAGCGATGTAGCGTTACTAATGCATGTATCTCATTACAATAAGAAATAGCTTCTGCAATTTGCTCTGAGCTAGGATCTATTATTAATAGTTCTTCTTTAAGCTCTTCAAGAGCTTGCAATTCTGGGATTTTTTGCCAAGGTATGTCGCTTGTATAAAGTTTTTTGCAATACTCAGAGAGTTTTTTGAGCTGTAATAAAAGCTGATTCTCTATGGAGGCTATTCGGCCAGATCTTCTAGAGAGAACAGAGCAACTTTTTTGGTAAATAAATCCCACTCCTGTCAAATTTGCTGTGTATTTTGTCGAGGACAAAACAGCAGAGATGATTGAACTTCTTGGATGGCGCAAGATGGGATAAGCCACGTTAATGGTAGTTTGTAGTTGATTATTACAGGTGTTAAAAAAATGAGCGGTTTTTGTTTTGAAATAACCAATACCCTGGGTATAGGGAGCTACTGCGTTCAGAGCTAAGTCTGGAGCTTGATTTAGATTACGGTAAAGATATAAAGGTGTTTCTAAGCTCATATTATTTTATGGGTTATAGGTAATATATTAAGGTTTTTGTTTCTATTTTACCATTTAACTATTTAGATTTAATTAATTGAAATATTAATTGTATATTAAGAAGGATCTATAATTATAAGTTTTTCCAGAGAGGGATGCGAATCATAGGCTCGAGCGATAAATCATCTGCTTGGTTTGCGAGAAAATGATGGTAGCCTAAACCCGCAATCATAGCAGCGTTATCTACTGTGAGCTCTTTAGAGGGAAAAAAAAGAGGAAAACCACAGTTTTTTTCATAAAAGATGTCTCTAAATCTTTGATTATTAGTAACACCGCCTCCACATACAATAGCTTTGCAATGAAAAGCATCGGCTGCTTGGATAGCTTTTTGTACAACGTCATTAAGCGCGGTTTCTTGAAAAGACGCAGCTACATCTTTTTTTTGAGTCTCAGAGATGATTAAAGGTGAAGTTTTTGCTGGATTTTGCCCTTTGATAGCATAGAGAACACTTGTTTTAAGCCCAGAGAAGGAAAAGTCCCAAGGAGATCCTTTAATACGGCCAGGTTTAAAAGCAAAAGCCTTGGGGTTCCCTGTTTTGGCTAAAGCCTCAATAGAGGGTCCTCCGGGATAGGGAAGGGAAAGCATTTGCGCTACTTTATCAAAGGCCTCTCCGATAGCATCATCTTGGGTTGTTCCTATAAATCGATAGGAACCAATATCTTCGATTTTTACCATAAAAGTATGTCCACCTGAAATGACAAGTCCTAAGCTAGGGAAAGGTGGAGGGCTGTTAGGAGGCATCATAGCAGCATAAAGATGAGCTTCTACATGGTTTATTCCTACAAAAGGTATTTGCCAAGCAAGAGACAGAGCTTTAGCAGCGTTAAGACCAATAAGTAGGGCGCCAATCAACCCGGGACCTTTAGTTGCAGCAATTCCATCAAGAAAGGAAGGTTGCAATTTTGCTTGGGTTAGAGCTTGCTCGATAACAGGAATGATTACATCTACATGTCGACGGCAGGCGAGTTCTGGGAATACACCGCCATAGGGCCTGTGTAACTCTATTTGTGAATAGATGACATTAGCTAAAATTTCAGTCCCATTACGCACAATAGCGCAGGCTGTTTCATCACAACTGGTTTCTATTCCTAAGACCAACATGCGATCAACTATAGCAAAACAAGAAGTATTTTTGCATGGCTTAAAATTCTTTAAACAAAATTAAAATTTTATTTAGACAAAAAACATATAATCATTATTATTTTTTGACATAGCTAAAATTTTTTTTAGCTTTAACCGAAAAATAGGAACGATATATGAACATATTCAATGCACAGCGCAAATTCTTAAAAACAACTTTAGCAGCTCTATTGCTAAGTAACTTTTTATCCGCACAAGTAGTAAATGACTTAGAACAATTTACTATAGAATCCTCGGAAGGGAGTATTTATGACTTTTCTACAGATGAAATTTATGAGCGATTAAAAAAAGAGGGGATTGTTTTATTACGAGGATTTGATGTTTCTACTCGTGATTTTATCACATTTTCCAATCAATTTCCTGATACTTTTTTACCCTATCAAGGTGGGTCTGTCAGACCTAATGTAGATGGAGATCCAACTGCTATAATCATTACTGAAAAAGATGGAAACCACTCCGTTTATTTTCATGGTGAGCAATACTATCAAAAGATTCATGCGACAACTTTTTGGATGTATGCCTTTGTTCCCCCAGTAGCTGATGGGGCTACACTGCTTTGTGATGGCAGAGAGCTTTATGCAAGGTTACCAGAAGAAATTAAACAACTGTTTAGAGATAAAAAAATTAAATACACGAGATGTTTTCCTCAAGCAAGATGGCAAAAAATTTATCAAGTTACTTCTGAGGAAGAACTAGAGCCGATTTTAAGTAAGCAATCGATTAACTACTTTATTGATGAAGAATCTAATCTTCATACGACCTATGTAACAGAAGCAATTCAGCAAGAAAAATGGGCCAACTCTCCCATCTTCATTAATAATGCCTTAGAGATTTTAGAAGATATGCAAGAGATGCATCCAAGACGTAATTTGGAAAAAACCCAAGAAACCATTTGTGTAACTTTTGAAGATGATACAGAAATTCCAAGAGAAGTAATAGATCAAATTCAACAAATTATTGCAGAAATTAAAATGGCTGTTAGATGGCAAAAAAACGATATTTTAATTTTTGATAATACACGTATTTTACATGCACGGGAAGGATTTCCAGAAGATAGCCGTCGAGAGTTAGTTTCTCGTTTATCTATTCACTAAAGTAGTCATTTCAAGAAAGACCGTTATCGGTCTTTCTTGATTAGAATCTTATGGAAGGCTTATTTTCTACAATATGGGATTATCAATTTGGTTTTGGATTGCTTTTCATGTTTTAATTATAGGGTTTCTGTTCCTAGATCTAAAGTTGTTTCAACGCCATTTAGATTCTACAAAGTTTAAAACTGCTTGGATAGTAACCGGTTTTTGGGTCTCACTGGCTTTGCTCTTTAATCTGGGCATCTATTTTTGGCAAGGTTCTGAGGTAGCACTACAATTTTTTTCAGGGTATTTGGTAGAAAAATCTTTAAGCGTGGATAATTTATTTGTTTTTCTATTGATTTTTCAAGCTTTTCAAATTCCAAAAAACCAGCAGCAAAGGATTTTGTTCTGGGGGATATTAGGAGCTATATTTTTCCGAATGGGATATATTTTACTAGCCGCGGAACTCGTTCATTCATTCAATTGGATACTCTATATTTTTGCAGTTATCTTAACCTTTACAGCATATAAGTTACTTAAAAAAAAGGTAGTTTTTGATCCGCATGGCTCTTTTATCCTAAAAGGATTAAAAAAAATATTACCTATTTCTGAGGAGAAAAATATAGATTTTTTTGTAATAAGAGAGAAGGGCAAATTAAAGATTACTTCTCTTTTTTTAGCTCTGTTGCTTATTGAAAGCTCTGATATTATTTTTGCTATGGACTCTATTCCTGCTGTCTTTGCTATTACAACAGATCCTTTTATTGTTTACACCTCTAACATCTTTGCAATTTTAGGCTTGCGTTCTTTATATTTTGCCCTTTATCAATCGATTAAAAAGCTACATTACTTACGTTTTGGATTAGCGGGTATTTTACTTTTTATTGCATTGAAAATACTATTTACTCCTATTTTCTCTATTTCTGCCGGACTTTCTCTAATTATTATCTTGCTTATTTTATCTTTTACCATTATATTTTCTTTTTTTTATAAAAAAAACATTAACAGGCAGTAGGTCGTCTTAAACCTTTATAAGGCATAAGTTTTAAAACGTTTGACAAATGTTGTTTTAACTAATATACAAGCAAATATTTAAAAGACTCTTGTGAGATGCTGAATAAAGGAGATTGATCTATGTATTATTTACTATTTTTTTGCTGTATTTTTATGTCTATAGTCCATGCAGTTTCTCCTGAAAAAGCACTAGATCGCTTGGTTCAGGGTAATAAGAGGTTTACTTCTGATAAATTGAAGCATCCTAATAGAACCGGTATGCGTAGGGAAGCTATAAAAACCACACAAAAACCTTTTGCGATTATTTTAGGTTGTTCTGATTCGAGGGTCCCTCCAGAGATTATCTTTGATCAAGGATTGGGAGATCTATTTATTATACGAGTAGCTGGTAATGTCATCGATGCTGTTGGTATAGATAGCATTGAATATGCAGTGAACCACTTGGGCTCATCTATTGTGTTAGTTCTAGGTCATGAAAAGTGTGGAGCTGTATCTGCAGTTGTTGCTAACCAAGCCTCTGATATACCAACCATTGCCAAGTTGATTGAGCCTGCTGTGGAGAAGACACGTAATCTAAAAGGGAACCATTTGGTCAATGCAATTACAGCAAATATAAACCAAGTAGTTGAGCAAATACAACAAACTCCTGTGCTTATTAAACTTATTGATAGTAAAAAATTGAAAATAGTCGGTGGCTATTATCACCTAGAAACTGGAAAGGTAGATTTTTTAGAAGCTCATCTAACCGCTGCTGCTTCATCTGCAATCCACAGTGCCTTGGATTGAGGCGTGCCCACTTGTTCTACAGGCAAAGTTTTTTGACTGGGATGAAAAAGCACCTGAGCTAGCATTTCTCTTTTATTTGCCCCTAATACGTAGATACAAATGTTGGATGCTTGATTGATACAACGAAAAGTTAAGGTCATCCGCCAGCATTTTTTCTGTGGTACATAATTGGCTATACACAATCTATCTGTGACTTTTAATCCTTCTGTAAAGGGAAATAAAGAAGCGGTGTGTCCATCTTCTCCCATCCCTAGCATGATTAAATCAAAAGAGCGTTTTCCTAGTACTCTATGGATAGTCTCTTCGTATTTTAAAGCATTTTTTTTGATGTCGACCTCTGCCTCCATGCGATAAATTTGTTCAGAGGGGATAGGCATTTTATCAAAACCTGCTTGCATAGCCATATGGAAATTACTGTTAAGATCATCAGGGGGCAATGCACGCTCATCGCTGAAAAAAATATGGATATTGTTCCAATTCATCTGTTCTCTATAAGGAGAAGAGCAAAGCTTTTCAAAAATGGCCTTTGGAGTACTACCTCCAGACAAAGCAACCGCAAAAAATCCATGGTCGCTTAAGGCTTGCTTAGAAAGGGCAATAAAATGCTCTACGCAAAAAATGAGAGTTTTTTGATAGTTACCAGGAACGATGAGATTTTTAGATTCATCTAAAGAACGAGGTTTTAGAGTTTCTATTAGCATGGATTTTTTAAATGGATGTTTTGTAGAAGATTTAATACTTGTAAATAGTGAGAGGAATTGCCTCGACGGCAAATTTCTTGAACAAGAGAATGACCAGCTCCTCCTTTAGGGAAAATATAACGAGCTGGAAGAGCGCATTGTTTAAGAGTGGTCTCTTGCACAGTAATATGATTTTGTTGCTCTATATCTCTAGAAAAAATAAAAGAAGAGGTGTCTTTAAGCAGAATTTCTATAGAAACGATTAGGCCTGTAGGTAAATGGGTATGAACAACTGGTGCAATAAAAATTTGGATAGGCCCTGCTTTTCCTTGATAGGTACAAATGATTCGCTCCTTTTGTTCTTCCAAACTTTTAAACTCCCATTTTAGCTGACAGGCAAGCCAAGCTTGTAAGTATAAGGATTGAATTTTTGCATGGCAGAAAAATGTACTTTGTTGTGCATTATAAAAAATATGTAGATTTTGTGTTTGTTGCACTCTTTCTAATTTTTCTTCGGAAGAGAAAACAGCCGATAGGATATCTCGCCAGCTTTCTATTCGAGCCCAATTTAAATCTGCTATATCGTAATGAATGCTTTGATGTTGTAAGCAATATCTTGCAAACAAGGAAAGATTGCAGGTCGCTTCAGAATCAAAAATGATCCGGTTTGCTAAAGGCTCTAGAGATTGCAAGAGAAGTTCATTTTGGCCTAAATCCTCTGCCCAGACTAAATAGACTGGTAAATCAGGTAAAATATGGGGGAGAATCAGAAAAGGAATGCGTTCTTGAGAAGAATGAGATGATTGAACTTCGATATAGTCACAAGCTACATCATACTCTGCTTTCCCTGAAAAAAGCATAGAAACCTGTGTCATCAATTCTTCTTTTTGAGAAGTTTGATCAATGGTAATAAAAAGCACACGAGAGGGAAATTTTTCTACTACTAAGTGGGCAACTTTTTGAAAGTAGGCTTTACGAGGATTATCATAAGTAAAAAAGATTAAATTAAAGAGACAGGCTCTTGTAATATTCTTCGTTTCTAGAGATTCCCAGATTCTTTTTAATTCTTGCTCAATCTGAGCAGGGGACACAGGGTAAGGAGCAGAGGACATTTAAATTAACCTCCACTTTCTTCCATCTTGTAATAAAAGCTGATCTGCAGTTTTTGGTCCCCAGCTGCCTGCCGCATAATTAGGGAAATCTTTATCTATATTAGATGAGAAGTACTCTAAAATCGGTGTAATAAACTTCCAAGAATTATACACCTCATCTTGTCTTGCAAAGAGGGTATTATCTCCGAGCATGCAATCCAAAATAAGTCTCTCATATGCTTCAGGAGGGTTTATACCAAAATAAGAACCGTAACGAAAATCCATTTTTACCGGTTGAATAGGACCTGTTAGTCCAGGAACTTTACAATTGATTTTTAATGAAGTTCCTTCATCGGGTTGAATACGTAATGCAAGAACATTTGCTTCATTTTTTTTTGAAAGATTTTGAAATAAAATTCCCGGAGGGTGCTTAAAAACAAGGGCAATTTCCGTAGCCCTTTTAGGCAATCGTTTTCCAGCTCGTAAATAAAAAGGAACTCCTGACCAGCGCCAATTATCAATAAATAAACGCAAAGCAGCAAATGTTTCCCTATTTGATGTAGCAGAGACGTTTTTTTCTTGTCGGTAGCCAACTACCGATTCTGCATTGATATAGCCTGCACTGTATTGTCCGCGTATCACATGTTGATGCATATCTTCTTCATTAAAAGGGCGGATTGCCTGTAATACTTTTACCTTCTCATTGCGAATAGAATCTGCTTCTAGGTTAATGGGAGGCTCCATAGCCATAAGAGAGAGTAATTGCATCATGTGATTTTGTACAATATCACGAAGCAGTCCCGCTTCTTCCCAAAAAGTTCCTCTAGTGCCGATTCCTAGGTCTTCAGCAACGGTGATCTGTACATGATCTATGTAACGTCTATTCCACAGAGATTCAAACAAGGAATTCGCAAAACGAAAGACTAAGATGTTTTGTACGGTTTCTTTGCCTAAGTAATGATCAATTCGATAGATTTGATCCTCTTGTAAAAAACAAAGCAGTTTTTGTTGCAGATCTTGAGCTGAAGATAAATCATGGCCAAAAGGTTTTTCTATGATGAGTCTAGAAAACTTCTTTGTTTCTTGGGTCTTGTAGATAAGATCTGCTTTATGTAAATTTTCACAAACCAAGGGAAAGAAACTAGGTTGCGTAGCAAGATAAAAAACGCGGTTGCCCCTCGTATCTAACTTTGCATCTAAGCCTTGCAGAAAGTCTTGCAGACGTTTATATCCTTGTTCATCGTGAAATTCTGATTGATAGTAAAAAAGCTGTTCTTGAAAATGCAGCCAAAGAGTTTCATCAATAGGTTTCACTCTAGAAAATTGATTAAGAGCCTCTTTTACTTCTTTGCGGAACTGCTCATTTGTTTTTTCTTTTCTAGCAAAACCCACACAAGCAAATTGGGGAGGGAGTTGTCCTTCTCTTGCTAAGTTATAAAGAGCAGGAAGCAGTTTTCTAGCGGTTAGATCGCCTGTAGCGCCAAAAATAACCAGAATACAGGGATTTACAAATCGAGTTGTTATTCCAGGTTCTTGAAGAGGGAAGTCAGGCATATACTTTTGCTATTTATTTCATTTTTATAAAACATAAAATCTTACCGGGTCTTTAGTAAAATATACTTAAATTCTTTTTGAATGACAATTAAGATAATCTTGTAAGATGAGAGCAGCAGCTTGTTCATCGCTGATTTGTGCACGTTTTTTTCGATTTACCCCACATTCTGTTAAGAATCTTTCCACTTGAGCAGAGCTTAATCTTTCATCCCAAAAAATAATAGGCACTTGAAAATGACTTTCTAAAAGAGCGGCAAACTCGCGTGCGCGTAGAGCCATATCTCCTTCTTGCCCATTTAGTAATAAAGGAAGCCCTACTATAATAGCTTCTATAGAAGAATATTTTGCTAAAAGATTTTCTAGGGCATCCAAGGGTTTGTCTTTTGCCTTGATGCTTCCAAGAGCTGTAGCAATAATTTTTCGCTCATCAGAAATGGCAATTCCTATACGGGTTAAGCCAAAATCAATTCCTAAAAGCCTGCCCAAGGGTTATTCCTTATTCCTATATGCAGCTTTAATAAACTCTTTAAAAAGAGGATGGGGAGCTGTGGGTTTTGATTTAAACTCAGGATGGAACTGGACACCAATCATCCAAGGATGGCGTTTGATCTCTGCGATCTCACAAAGATTTCCCTCTTCAAAAATCCCAGAGAAAATCAATCCTTTTTCTTCGCAGATTTCTTTATAGGCATTATTAAATTCAAATCTGTGGCGATGTCTTTCTGAAATATTACGCGTGTCATAAGCTTTTTCCGCTTTAGTAGAGGAGAGAAGATGACAAGCAAAAGCTCCTAGGCGCATAGTGCCGCCTAAATTAGTAACCTCTTTTTGTTCGCTTAAAAGAGAAATAACAGGATCTTTAGTGTCAGGGTCGATTTCCGTAGAATTTGCTTGTTTTAAGCCGACTACATTGCGAACAAACTCTGTGCATAACACTTGCATGCCAAGACAAATACCGAAGTAAGGAATTTGCTTTTCACGACAGTGCTTAGCAATGTGAATCTTTCCTTCCCATCCTCTTTCTCCAAACCCGCCAGGCACAAGATATCCATCACAGTTTTCTTCTTTAAAAAACGAACTATCTAGAATTTTCTCTGCATCAAATAGGCGAAGCTCAAGATCGAGTTGATTAGCTAACGCTCCATGCTTTAAAGCTTCAAAAACCGACTTATAAGCATCTTGATGTTGGAGGTATTTAGCGACAATGCCAATCACTACTTTACCTTTAGGATTATATAGGTTATGTAGCATCTTTTTCCACTTTGTCAAATTAGAGGGTGGGGTTTTTAATCCCAGCATTTGGCAAATTTTTTCATCTAAACATTGCTGATGTAAATGAATAGGTACTTCATAAATGCTCTCTACATCGATGATATCTACAACGCCTGTCTTTGGTACACTACAAAACAAGCTGATTTTATCCTTAATTTCCTCTTTTAAAGCTTTTTCAGCACGACAAAGAATAATATCGGGTATAATTCCAATCTCTCTTAAGACCTGTACAGAATGTTGTGTAGGTTTTGTCTTAACTTCTCCAGCGGCCTTTAAATAAGGGACGTAGGTTAGATGAATGTTCATGCATTGATTGGGGCGTTCATGGCGAAATTGACGAATTGCCTCTAGAAAAGGTAAAGATTCAATATCACCAACAGTTCCTCCTACCTCTATTAAAATTACATCTAAAGAATCCTTTCCACAATGCAAAATACGCTGTTTAATTTCATCTGTGATATGGGGGACAACCTGAACCGTTTTTCCTGAATAATCACCCTTGCGCTCTCGCCTTATTACAGTTTCGTAAATCTGTCCCGAAGTAGCATTAGACAATCTAGAGAGAGCGGCATGTGTATAGCGAAAGTAATGTCCTAGATCTAAGTCTGTTTCAGCTCCATCGTCTGTAACGTAAACCTCTCCATGTTGCAAAGGATTCATTGTCCCAGGATCAACATTTAAATAGGGGTCGAGTTTAAGCATCCCAATCTTTAGACCACGACTCTCCAATAACATAGCAATTGAAGCAGAAGTTAGGCCTTTTCCTAGAGAAGAAACAACTCCACCAGTAATAAATACGTATTTTGTTTTATGCATATTCAATATCCTAAAAAGAGCCATTTTAATCTTAAACAGAGTTAAAATTCAATGTTATTCACTGGAGGCTTTGAATTGCTTATAAAATAAAAGTTTAAATAGGAGAAGAAAAAGCTTTAGTGCACAATTTTCAAAGGTGTGCTAAGTTTAAGTGTTAAAAACAAACTTATTAAGTAATCCTATGCTCGATCTGAAATTTATTAAAGACAATCAAGAACTTGTACAAGAAGCAATACGACTTAAGAATGCTAGCCTGAATTTACAGGAATTATTGCTGTGCGAAGCCCAAGTTGCAGATTGTAAAAGAAAAATAGAGACCCTGCAGGCAGAGCGTAATGCTAATGCTAAAAGGGTATCTCAAAGTCCTAAAGAAGAAAGAGAGGGATTCATAGTAAAAGGAAGAGAGATTGCATCTGAGATTGAACAATTAAAGCCCACCTTAAATACCTTAGAACACCGCTTAAGAGATTATCTTCTGCTGGTTCCCAATATTCCTGCCAAGGAATCTCCTATTGGGGAAAATGAGGATTTTAACATAGAAGTTAAAAAATGGGGAAAGGCGCCTGTTTTTGATTTTCCTTTTCTTAGCCATACAGAAATTCTACAGAAAAATCAATGGGCAGAAGAGAGAATCTCACAGGTTTGTGGGTCTCGAACCTATGCGTTAAAAAATGAGATGGTTTTGCTTGAAATGGCCCTTTTGCAATTTGCTTTGCGCAAAGCACGGTCCAAGGGGTTTGAACTCATCACCGTTCCATCGCTTGTGCGAGATTTTGCTCTTTATGGTACAGGGCATTTCCCCGAAGGGAAAGAGCAGGTCTACTTTCTACCCAAAGATAATCTCTATCTCTCAGGTACAGCTGAAGTGCCTATCAATAGTTTGCATTCAGGGGAAATTCTACAAGAGGAACAATTACCTATACTTTACGCAGGTTTTTCTCCTTGCTTTAGGAGAGAATCTGGTAGCGCAGGACGTGATGTAAAAGGACTTATTCGCGTACATCAGTTTTATAAAGTCGAACTATTTGTCATTTGTAAAAATGATAGGGAAGAGTCACTTTCTTGGTTGTATAAATTGCTGCAAATTGCTGAGGAGCTTATGCAAGACTTAAGGTTGCCCTATAGAGTTATTGAATGTTGTACAGGGGATATGGGGCTTGGTAAGGTAAGAATGTTTGATATTGAAGCTTGGGTGGCTAGTGAAGCTAAGTATCGAGAGACACACAGCTGCTCTTCCCTTCACGATTGGCAATCTCGTAGATCCAATGTCCGTTATCGTACATCAGATGGTGTAGTTAAGTTCTGTCATACATTAAATAATACAGCTATTGCTACACCGCGAATTTTAGTTCCTTTCCTTGAAAATCATCAACAGAAAGATGGAAGCATTTATATCCCTTTAGCTCTTCAACCTTATCTTGAAGGACAAGAATACCTATTGCCACCTTTTTAGACGCTTAGAGCATAAATTTTCCATTTCCATTCATATCGTCTCTTCAAGCTATGCGGGGCTTGCCTGCGATATCTTCATTAAACCTTTCTTTACCCATCACTTTTCCAGCTGTACAACTTTCCCATATAGTAGAGCTCTTTCAAAACTAGGAAATAAAAAAGCCCTTGTATAAAATAATGCCCTTAAAAGTAGGTAAGGGCATGATGAAATTTGAAAAAGCAAAAAGTTTAGACAACGAGAAATTCCGAAGATTAACCGGAGTAAAACGTAGCACATTCGATCAAATGAGCTTGATATACTCGTTTGCTTTCAAATTAAGAATTGCATGAAGTCATTTTTTACAAAAGCTCCTAAATTTTGCGAGGAGTGATTGCTCTTTTTAGCTAGAATCTTATACAGTTTAATTCTTAATTTGAAATGGAATGAGTTCTCTAATTGCACACAAGGGGAATATAAATTTTCTTTCTTCTTATCCTTTCATAAGCTCTCCGAACCGATATTTCGCTTGCGAAATAAAAGGCGTTTTTAAAGTCTTGGACAGCAAAGTTTAATGCGGGAGAAGG
>DASZIJ010000031.1:0-41342 GCA_035949155.1 Candidatus Rhabdochlamydia sp.
CGAGCTGTCACGCCAAAAATTTGACTTGCTTCCTCTTTTGAATAGCCTTTCTCTATATAGTCGAGTGCTTTTTTTCTTAAATCATAGGAATATGCCATATGTAAGTATTATACTTCTTTATCATGAAAGTTTAAAGTTAAAATTACTATATAACTTGCTTAGAACCAATATTTTCCATCTAGATTTTTCTTATTTGTTCAAACTATTGCAAAATTCGTAACTTAAGATGGCCCGATGAATACCTATCTATTTTAAAATCAAAGAGAAAAACCCAAAGTTGAAGTTTTTAGCCTCTGAGTTTAAAGATCTAAATACTTTTGAAATAAAAGGTATTTAAACTCTTTAAAAGATTTTAGTCCTGGATTTAATGGAAAAAAAGAGAAACACAAGAAAGCTGCTTAATGTGAGCAGGATTGCTGAAAGAGCATTGACGATCGGGGAAATGCCTGAGCGTAACATGGACAATATGTAGAGAGAAAGGGTTTGGCTATTACTGCCAGCGCAAAAGTAAGAAAGAATAAAGTCATCGAAAGAGAGAATAAAAACCAGTAGCCCTGTTGCAATAAGAGAGGGACGCAGTAGGGGTAGTATTACTCGTAAAAATGTTTGAATAGGTGTAGCTCCTAGTGCTAAAGATGCCTCTGTCATGCGATCATCCAATTCTAAGAATCGAGCATAAACAATAGGGATAACAAATCCTAATCCTAAGACTGTATGGGCGACAATTAAAGTGCTAAGCCCTAAAGAGATCTTAATGATAGTAAAGAAGCCAAGCAATCCGATGGCTAATACCGTTTCAGGGATGATGAGATTTCCATAGAAAAGCGTTAAAAAAGTACGGATTCTTCCTCCTTGAGAGCAATAAAAAATCAAAAAAACACCCATTAATAGACTTAAAAGAGTTGCAGAAAAGGCTACGATTAAGGAGTTAAGAAAAGCTTGCCAAAGATGTTGGGTTTGAAATAACTCTGTATACCAATTCCAAGTAAACCCTTGCCAGGGAGAGGGGAAAGAAGCCGTGTTAAAAGAAAAAACAAGAAGAACCACTAAGGGAACGTAGAGGAATAAATAAACCGATGCAATAGATAGAAGAGAGATGGTTTTTGCCAAGCTATTTTTTTGTTTCATAGGCGCGTCCTGGGATCATACGATCGATGAAAAAATAGAGAAGAATAGCACTTATTAACAGACAAACCGAAGCTACTGCTGTAAAAGCAGCTCCTAATGAGCTTGTTTGCTCATCAAGAATAAAGCTAGAGATTACAGTTCCTACAAACATCCATTTATCCCCCCCCATTAGTTCTGGAATCGCAAACTCGCCAAAAGAAGGAATAAATACTAAGAAAAATCCTGCCTCCAACCCTCGTTTAGTTAAAGGCAGTATCACACGGCGTAGAGTGTGAAACCAACTTGCACCTAAGTCATAAGAGGCTTCAATCAGACGATTATCGATTTGTTCCATAGCTGAGTAAAGAGGCATAACCATGAAAGGTAAATAGTAATAGACCATCATGATCATAATTGCAAAAGGGGTATTTAGCATATGCAAGGGAGAGTCTATAATCCCTATTAATTGTAAGAATTGATTAACGAGCCCTTTTTTTTCTAATACGAAGAACCAAGCGTATACATGTAAAAGAAAATTAGTCCAGAAAGGCACAATTAATAGAAAAAGCAGCACATTTTTAAATTTCTTACTATTAAAAGTCAAAAAATAAGCAAGGGGATAAGCAATGCTTAAGCAAATGCAAGCATTGCTCAAAGCTAAGATTAAAGAGTTGAGAATCACTTTTAAATATACAGGGCGTAAAAAAAAGGTAATTTTTTGCAGTGTCACACCTGCAATAGCATCTGCATCCGTTATGTATAAAAAACTAGAAATAAAGATTATGACAAGTGGTACATAGAAAAACAACACCTGCCATATCATTGCAGGTGATCCTATGGAAAATGGCAAATCAGAAGATAGTTTTTGTTTCATTTTTCTAAAATCACCACATTCTCTTTTTGCCAATACAAAAACACCTCGTTATCATAATCAATGACCTCTTGTGGAAAATGCTCTTCATTTTGTTCAAACACTTGAATACGCATCCCATTTTTTATGAGAATATTATACTGAGTAGACCTTCCATGATAAACAATGGATTGAACAGAGCCTCTTAGAGTATTAGAAAAATTTGGGACTGCTTTTTTAGAGATAAAAATCTTCTCAGGTCGCAGGCTCATCATGATCTGACGTCCTTCACTCATCCATTCTTTTTTTTGTGGAATATCAATTTTAAATTGGCCTAGATTAGGAATATCGATTTCTGAGCCCTGATTTAGGTAACGCAATTGACCGCTTAAAATGTTTGTAGTTCCTACAAATTTTGCAACAAAAGAAGAGATAGGGAATTCATAAATTTCTTTAGGAGTACCTATTTGCTCTATTTCTCCTTTATGGTTCATAATAGCCATTTGATCAGCTACGGTTAAGGCTTCAAATTGATCATGAGTAACGTAGATAAAAGTAGTTTTTAGTTTGTCTTGTAGCTCGATTAATTCGAGTAACATCTTTTCACGCAGCTTAAAATCTAAAGCAGCAAGAGGCTCATCTAAAAGCAGAACAGTTGGCTCATCTACAATAGCCCTAGCTAAAGCAACACGTTGTTGTTGACCTCCAGAGAGTTGGCTGGGATATTTATAAATATGTTGTTCCAAGTGAAAAGATTCCAAGATCTTAATGACTTTTTGCTGAATGATTTCTTTAGAGAGCTTTTTAAGCTTTAGACTATAGGCAACATTATTAAATACATTTAAGTGAGGGAAAAGGGCATAATTCTGAAATACTATATTTATAGGTCTTTTGTAAATAGGCCAATTTGTGATCTCATTATCTCCTAAATAGATTCTTCCCGATTCGGCACTCTCTAATCCAGCAATCAACCTAAGTAAGGTGGTTTTGCCACAACCACTTGGACCTAAAAGAGCAAAAAACTTACCGGCTGGAATCGTTAAATTGACCTCTGGGATAATTACTCCTCCATCTAACGATTTTCTTAAAGCTTCTAGCCTTATGCTTCGAGTTTTTTGTGTGGTCATTTTTTGTTATCCGATACCTGGTTTATCTTTAACCTTTATAGGTGTTTAATTTTATGATCAAAATGTTTTACTGCATAGTATTTTTAGAGCAAATGAGAAAAGCTTATATTTTTTGTTTTTCTAAACTATATATATTTTTTTTAAACTCTCTTTTTCATCCTTTGTTTAATTTTTTTTATCTATTTTAAAGAACTGTCAGATTGAATCTTTCCTTGAGATAAAACCTCTTCTTTCTTATTTTTAGTTGATTTTATAGATGCATAACAAAAGTTTAGATATATGAAACAAAGAACAAAGCTTGTGATTATTGGCTCAGGACCCGCTGCTCTTACTGCCGCTATTTATGCAGCTCGTGCAAACTTAGAGCCTATTGTCTTTGAGGGTTTTTCTTCAGGACCCGCTGGCGGGCAGCTAATGACAACAACAGAAGTAGAAAATTTTCCCGGTTTTCCCGAAGGGGTAACAGGTCCAGAGCTGATGGAACGTATGCGTAAACAAGCAATACGCTTTGGAACAGAAATTTTGACAGAAGATGTGGTTACAGTAGAGTTAGAAAAAAGACCATTTGTGGTAAAGGGGCGTCGAACCTCAATACAAGCAGATGCATTGGTAATTGCAACAGGAGCTACGGCTCGTCGTCTTAATGTGCCAGGATCTAAAGAGTTTTGGCAAAAAGGGGTGACTGCCTGTGCTGTATGCGATGGAGCAGCTCCTATTTTTCACAATCAAGATTTATATGTGATTGGAGGAGGAGATACTGCTGTAGAAGAGGCTATCTTTTTAACAAAATATGGGAAGAAGGTCTTTTTGGTGCATCGCAGAGAAGAATTACGTGCTTCTGAAATTATGGCTGATCGAGTAAAGAAACATCCTAAAATAGAAATTCTTTGGAACCATGAATTAGTACGAATTGAAGGAGATACCGTTGTACGCAGAGTGGTTTTAAAAAATGTTAAAACCCATCAAGAGAGTACTTTCTCAGCAGGAGGTGTGTTTTTTGCTATTGGACATGATCCCAATACCAAATTTTTAGGAGGACAGCTGAAGTTGAAAGAAAATAACTATATTCACGTAGATCAGGGGACTCCCAAGACCAACATAGAAGGAGTATTTGCATCTGGAGATGTACATGATCATGTTTATCGTCAGGCAATTACAGCGGCTGGATACGGGTGTATGGCAGCAATGGACGCAGAAAAGTGGTTATCTGAAAAAGGACACTTTTAAGATGCGTTTGCTAATTGCTGTTCTTCTTCCTTTAAGCTGTCTTTCTTTAACAACAAAACCTTGGCTAGCTGATCTGTTTGAAGCAGATTTAATACCAGGATACACCTATCGGCATTATCCCAATGTGCAAGGAGCAACTAAACCTTTTGCTTCAAACGATCAAATTTTATCACTTGGATTAGGAGCTACTTTATCTACCCAGTTTGATCTTGAGCTAGAGTTAGAAGTTGCTGATACAACTCAGCAATCTTGGGGGATACGCAGTGGTGCTATGCAGATGCGCTATTTGTGGTTAAACGATGTTGCAGGGGATCCTATCAGTTTCATTACAGGGCTTAGTTTGCGCGATGTTTCTAAACGAAATTTGCGTGATGTGAGCTGTCCCTATGCTGCGCGCATAAATGGGGAATTATTTTCAGCTATTGGTAAAGAGTTCTCTGACGGTATTAACTGGAATACCCGTATCTATGCTTGGGTTGCAATAGGAATTGCTAATCGAGGCTCTTGGTGGACAAGGCAAGAGATCTCCTATGAGAACAATTGGTGTAATCGTCACAATTTAAAGCTGTTTTTACAAGGAGATTTTGGTTTTGGAGATCTTCGGCAGGTGATAGTAGATCATTTTGATGGCTGGGGGAAATATCATCATCAATCTATTGATTTAGGCATCTGCTATAGATGCCAGCTAGATTATTACGGTACCTTTAGTGTAAGTTACGCCTATCGTGTGTTTGCAAGAACGTTTCCTGAGAGAGTACATTGTCTAACTGTAATGTATTGTTTTCCTTTTTGCTTATTTTAATCCGCATCTAGTGATTCTGAAAAACATATCTTTCAAGATATAAATTTTTTTATTGTCATTAAGATTTAAATCATAGAACATCCTTATTTTCTTAAAGTTAGGGTGATTATGAACAAATTCTTTTCGCTTTTTTTAGCTCTATATATTTTCATGAATTTATTTGTGCAAGCAAACAAAGGATATGCTTATTTTTTCCCAATGCTGTATGAAAACACATGGACTGATTTTTGTTTAGAGCATCTTAAGGAGCTTCCTAATGAATGTAACGAACAGCATATTGATAAAGAGCTCATTGCTCGATTGTCCTATGATTCAAATCGGATTCCTACGACTTTAAAATAGCTGTGATTTTCGTTTTTGTCTACAGTGTCAGGCTCCTGCTACAAGAAGATTATGTATAGATGAGGACTGGACAGACGAAGAGGAAAATGGTTATGAAATTCTCTGTTATAAATGTAGATGTTTAAAAAACTGGTATAATCCAAATAATCTAGACGCGGATGAAGAAGATTTAAAAGATGAAGAAATCGTCGATGAATATTGGGATACTTGCAGTAACAAAGCTATTCCGCACAGCTATTTTACTATTCAAGCAAAGCCATTTGTTTGCTTTCTTGAACAACACTTGAAGTATTGCAAAGAAAACTTTAGTTGTTTGTGCTACTGGCCTTATCTCTCTAAAATAGCTTGTGATATAAGTGATACCATTTATACGAAAGGGTATCCATTAGTTGAAAATTCATTTTTGGGAAAATTAAATAGCCCAGAGTTTAATTCGTTAGATTTTGCTTCTTTAAATACCTATGGCATCTTAGCTGCTTTGTTTACCCATTCCTTCTTCTATTCCCAATACAGGCAAGTTTTGCTTCAGCTTGCACAATGGGAGGAGTCTCATGATCCAAATATTGCAAGAAGTGCAGCAACAATAGATTCCATTTATACAACTCTTGATGCAGCACAACCTCATTTTTTAAATCTGTACTCACAATGTCTCGAAAAACACCCTCATCCTAAAATCTATTACGAAAGAGGAATGGTTCTTTTCCATCAAGGGAAAGCCTTAGATTCATTAGATGATATCCGTGCCCTCATTGGCCTTGCCCAACAAAACCATCAAGACTTATTAACTTCTAAGCTATATCTTCAAGAGGGAACTGTTTATGCAGAACTGGGCCTATATGATAAAGCTGTTGTGAGCCTTAGCGAGGCAATCCACAGAGATCCAAATAATAAACAAGCTTATTTTGAACGAGCAGTCGCTTATTTTGAGCTAGGTCAGTTTGATTTATCGCTAGAAGACTATTTTTCATCCAAAATAAAACTCCAACCGATTTCACCAGATTCGTTAGAACTGATGTCATTTTCTTTAGGCTTGACACAAGGAATCCTAAAAGGAGGGATACAAGCTGGAGCTGAGTTTATTCCATCTCTATTATCCTCTATGTACGGCCTTGGGCATGGATTATGGGCTTTTGCTCAAGATCCAGTGCAAGTGTCCGTTGCATTTGTTGAATGCTACGCAAGCTTGCATTCAATTCGTAAAGAATCACACATCTACAGAAGTTTTAACATCTCTTGACCAGAGCTCAAAGAGCTGATTGAAACTTGGGATAAACTAGCAGATAATAAGCGAGGTGAAATTACAGGGCATATCATCGGAAAATATGGAGTCGATATCTTTGCAGGAACCGGCCTCATAAAAGGAATGAAGCTGTATAGAGAGCTTAAAAAAGCAAATAATCTTTTGACTCTCGAAGCTCTAGCAACCAGTCAAAAAAATAAATCCCTTATCGCCTTAGAAGCTGCAAAAAGAGCGCGGACAAGAAAAGAGATTCTTACAAATGCAAATTTGAAGATTCAGTGGGATAAGCAAGGAAAGCATATTCAGACACACAAAAATTTTCAAAAAAGCAAAAGCATATTAGAGCATCCAGATCCTCAGAGACTTGCCCATGATTTTTGCGGAAAAGGAATAAAAATGGGAACCCGAGAAGCAGGAACAGCGGGATATCAGGAAATAGTCGATTTTAAAGAATTCATAGGCTATGTGGTGGATCGTGACACCAAGAAGAAATTTGCTACAAGTTGGGGCAAGATTCACTATGCTCAAGATGGTATTCATATCGTTCCCACAAAGCCAAGGTTATAAAAATGGAAGTTTTTTCAACAGGATATGCTTTATTAGCTACACAATGCGCTTTACTAGATATGATTACTCCCGAATTGAGAGCAGTAGTTATAGATGTTTGCAAGAAAGAGAAGCTATTATACATGCGCATTTATTATGAAGGAGAGGCTTCTGAAGAACGCATAGATCTTTGGGACTGTGTTATTACCGAGGCAAGTGCAGATTTGGGGCCGGATTGCATACTTGATAATGAAGTCGAAAGGCTCGACTATCCTCAAGAAATTCCCTCTCGTGGGCGGTATGCATACCTTAGAAGAGAGTCTAGTCTACTACTAACACAAAATTTTTCTGAGACTCCTGCAATTATCACAAGAGAAATAAAGAACTTTCATGAAAAGATCGGTGTTTTTATCAGTCCTGTTTCTGAAGAAAAAGTAAGCACAAGCTGGGGGGTTATTCATGCTGCAAAAGATGAACGCCATATTATTCCAGCAAGACCCACATCTTATCAGATTAAAGAAATAACTCCCATTGCCTACGCTTTGCTTGCAATACAAAGGGCCCTTCTTGGCCTTGCTACACCTGAGTTAAGGAGCATTGTAGCAGATATTCAAGACCAAGAGCTATATATTCGCTTTTATTATGACAAAGGAATTTCTCATGAGATCCTTGAGAGTTGGGAATATGCTATTACGAAATCAATAGCAGATGTAGGGCCGGACTATCTGTTTGATACGGGAATTGAAAGGCTCGATTATCCCCAAGAAATTCCTTTCCGTGGGCGATATGCCTATTTAAGGAAAGAGTGATGTCTTTCTTGCCATGCAACGCGCTTTACTAAGTTACTCTGGAATTTAAGAGCCATAACTCCATAGGGCGGTAGCTGTTGCATACAATTTACAGTGACTAACAGAAAGAAGCATGCATGTTCCCTTGGTTTTTTTTTGAAGTTTTGTACTGAAATAGACAACCGGCTTTCCAGAAGCATCATTGATAATTTCTATATCTTGCCAAGTGATATGGTCTGTAAAGCCTGTTCCTAGTGCTTTTACAACGGCTTCTTTTGCAGAAAAGCGCGCGGCAAAATGAGGAATAGGGTCTTTGTGTTTTAAGCAGTAGTCTTGTTCTTTAGGCGTAAATATTCGAGAGATAAGACGATATCCATGATTGTCAATGCTCTGTCTAATTCTTTCAATTTCAATAATATCTGTTCCAAGTCCTAAAATATGGCTATTCATGGCTCTCTTCATGCTCATACTCTTGATCGGATTCACTATCCATTGCATTACAGAATACCATGCGTCCTGAGCTAGTATGTTTAACAGAGAGAACTTTTGCATCAACTATATCACCTATATAATTGCCGCCACCATTTATAACGACCATTGTCCCATCATCTAGGTAACCAACCCCTTGTCTGGGCTCCTTGCCATAGCGCTGTACTTTAATCTTTATGAATTCTCCTGCCTGCATTAAGGGTTTTAAGGAATTGGAAAGAGTATGGATGTTAATGACACGAATATCTTCAATCTCAGCAATCTGTACGCGACTAATATCTGCTGTGAGTAAGTTTGCATCTAAGAGACGAGCTAAGCGTAGCAGCTTGCCTTGTACGTCTTTAACATCTGGAAAATCTGTATCATTGAAGCGCAGGCCTAATTCAGCAATCAACTCAATTTTTTTAAGCACCTCTAAGCATTTTTTAGCTTTAAGCTTAGAAAATTCATCGCCGATTTCTGCTTGAGTGTATAGCTCTTTAATAATAAAGCGTGGAATAATAATTTGGTTATCTAATAAACCAGTGGCGGCAAGATCGATGATTCGAGCATCTGAGAGAACAGAGCTATCAATGATTAAATCTTTTTTCTTTTCTACTGTAGGAGCAAACTTAATGAAAGGGATGCTTACGTAGAGTTCATCTGCAGCTCTTAATGTCATAATTGTACCCAAATAGGTACCAAATAGGAACAAGGCAATTTTTAACATTTCTAAAGTTTGTGGTTGCAAGGAAATCGATGCGCGACTGATATCTAAAATAGCATCGAATACCAGTACTAGAGCTTGTCCCATTAAATATCCAAGAAAGATGCCAATAACCGCGATGTTGAAAGAACGTAAATTAAATCTCTTAAATAAGATATCAAAGCTAATGAGAAATAACCCAAAGACAAAACCTATTAACACACCGATAAGGATATTGGTCTGTATGCTTCCAGAGGTATTGGAGATCATAAAGGTTGTCATGAAAAATACGCTTAGGACTACAAAGAGGATGCGCATAAAAGCAACAGAGAGATTCATGAGGTTCTCCTAAGATGACGTAAAACGTCGAATAAATTTTTTGTTTTTACTAAAATGTTTATGCTCATTCTAGATAGCAATACCTTTTTTGTCGATAAGCTTAGCTTTGAATTTAGACTATTAGTTTAACAGATTATTCTGTTAGACTCGCTAGACAAACTAACAGGAGCATCAATATGCACTTAGGTCGATTTGGGTGGATTGTGATAAGTGGGGTAATATGGCTAGTTATAGGGTTTTTTTTGTTATCAATGGGGCTTTATTTGCTTATTTCGCAGCCCTCTTTACAAAGACAAGAATACGCCATGGCCTTGATTGGTTTAGGTTTGGTTTTAGGATTTATAAAAGGACGTTTTATTCTTTCTAAAACCGCGCAAAAAGCAGTGAAAAAGGTGCTACTAATTTCAGAGCCTATTTCTATTTTACAGGTATATCCTCCTATATATTTAGGTTTAATTGTGTGTATGATGATGCTGGGAATAGGCTTAAAATGGTTAGAAATAGCCTCTTATATTCGAGGTGTAATCGATGTGGCAGTGGGATTTGCTTTAATAAATGCCTCTAAGGTTTACTTTCAATCGGCCTATGTATTAAAGAAACAAAGATAACTTAAATCTTATATGTTTGGATTCTTATATTGGGACCCTAATCCAGCGGTATTTCACTTCCTGCTTCCTCTTATCCACAGGCCATTAATGTGGTATGGTGTTTTATTTGCATTAGGGTTTATCATAGGGTACTTTATTTTTCGTTATTGTTGGCTGCGCTATCTTCTATTTTTTTTGAAATTTTCTAAACAAGATATTATTTGCTGGTCTTTATTCTTACAAAAAAAACATAAATCCGCCTATCTACAGATGCTTTTTGAAACATTTTCTCAAAAAGTAAAGCGATTTTGTCAACAAAAGTCGTGTCAGGAAAATGTTCCTGAGGAAATTAAGAAAGAGGTGATTCAAGCCATAAATCATACAATTAATCATCCAATCGATCTTCCTAATTCTCCTAAAATAGAATCATCTCTTATATGTTTTGCAAAAAAATACATGAGCGCTTCTTCATTAGAGAGAGTGCAATCTTTTTTTAAAGTGGATACTTATCTGCAGCCTTGGGTCTTATCTTTCAGAAAGCGCAATACGGTTATTATAGAAAGATTAACCACTTATTTGATTATAGGGATGCTTGTTGGGGCTAAACTTGGTGATTTTATTTTTTACCAAAACTGGATGGTTATTTATCAAAATCCTCAAGCGATTTTTGCTTTTTGGGAAGCAGGTCTTGCCAGTCATGGTGCTGCTTTAGGGATTCTAGCTGCTCTATGGCTATTTTGTTATAGGTATAAGCTCATCACTTTACATATAGTTGATTTAGTGGTTATTCCTACTCCTTTAGTTGGATCTTTTATTCGTTTAGGAAATTTTATCAATCAAGAGATTTTAGGTATTCCAACAGATCTTCCTTGGGGAGTGGTTTTTTTACACCCGGTAGGATCCGCAGCTGTTGTTGCGCGCCATCCTGTGCAATTATATGAAGCATTTAGTTATGCACTTTTAACTGTTTGTTTGTTTTTCTTATGGAAAAAAGAGCCATCTTTAACGCATAGAGGAAGAATAACTGGTTGGTTTTTCATTTCTGTGTTTAGCGTTCGATTTATCTTAGAATTTTTTAAAGAAGAACAAAGTGCTTATCTCATGTATTTGCCCCTTAAAATGGGACAAATCTTAAGCATCCCTTTTATTTTATTTGGGATTTGGCTTCTTTGTCGATCTTATAAAAAAGCTTTTCGCAGAGCTTAGCATCGATAGGAATTAAAGGAAGAATATCTTGGCTTAGCTTATTTATTTGATTATGTAACTCTTGAGAGGAAAGAGGCTTTATATGAATGATATGCCATTTAATAAATCTTTCTATGCAAGACTCTGTTGAATAAGAAAATAGATTATACCAAGCATATTTATATAACGTCCATATGCGCCTGGAGAGATGGTCTGCATATATAGCTAATTTAGGATGTTTTTGTAAGTATTCTTCATAAACTTGATTTACAAATTGTTCGTGATTTTTAAAAGTTGCTTGATTCCACTTTTGGTAAATAAATTGCAATAAAAAAAGATCTATACCGATTTCAATACGTTGACAAAGCATATCCCCCTGAATAACCCAAGGGTAGATTTTTTTTTCGATTTCCATCCATTGTTTGTTTTTTATCAACTCTTTTACCTTTTTAAAGAATTGGTTGGTTACTTGCAGTAGATGATAAAAACCTTGTTTGGGGTTATCAATGAATGCATTAGCAATTTCCTCTTCTATTTTTCCTGCAATACAAGAAGGGATCTTTTGTAATAGATCTTCATCAAGGGTAAGATTTTTCCAAATAAGAATTTCTAAAAGTTCTTTTTTCTCTGCTAAATTAGGCAGAAGAATAGCTTCTTGATAGATATTCCAGATTGTGGATAGTACATGTTCTATAGAATGGCAAAGTCGATCATTTTCCATTAAGGCAAGCTCTGCCATGATAAAAATATACACTACCTGTGGTAAGTTAGGTTTTTTTTCTTTATTTATAGGATATACAGCTAAAATAGCTTCTTTTAATTCAAATTGACTTAAAGTTTTTGGCATTTGAGTAGCCAAAGCATAAAGGGTTATAATCCGTTTGAGTTGATCACATAAAGCACTCTTTGATTTTTTATATAAACTATGTCTATGTAGAAAATTTTCCAAATATACTTTTTGTTCTTTTGAAGAGAATGTTTCAAAAGAAATAGTAGGATATAATTTATCTGCAAGTAACAGAGAAATATAATCATACATGATTTCTTCAGAAATGGAAAAAGGGAAAGCATAAAGAGCTCGTAGGTTCATTAGTACGTTATATTCTAACTGACGGTGCGTTATATTAGGATGCTTTGCGGTTTCTTCTAAAATGGTTTTTACTATTAGTTCATCTGCTTGGTTGTATTCATAGTAAGGACTTATATGATAATTTAAATGAGGGTCTAGCTGGCATTGAGTAGTCCAGATCATTTTTGTCAATTCTTCCAGCTGAGGTTCTTCGCCATCAATTGCTGCAATACATTCACTGATTCTGCTTGCCATTTGATAAGCAGGATAATAAGGAACAGAAAAATTAGGTCTTTTTAAATGCAGGTGATTTTTGAGATTTTGCTTAATTAAAAAAGGGATATTTACTTTGCCTTCGTCAGTGATAGCTTCAGGTTGGTCTTGAATTTGTTTTGTATATAAAACAAGTTTTTCCCATGTTTTTTTTATAGCGGAAACACTAATTCGAAATTGAGGAAATTTTTTTTGAAATTCAGGAGTCATTTTTTCTAAAAGATACTGCTCTAATTGCATGGACCAGGCTTTAGTTGGGGCATTTTGCATCTCTTGTTTCATTCTTCGAGATAAGAATAAATTTACTTCAGAATAAGGGTGATATAATTCGGGTACTTCATCAATCGGAATCAGATAGGGACAAGAGCATTCTTTATTTGTTTTTCTTTTTGTAGATCGATTTAAAGAACCAAATAAATTGTCATTAGATTTTGTTAGTTTAGTCATGAATTTCTTACAACAAGTAAACTGTTTTTTTATAATGTGTATTTTCTTATCTAGCTGAGTTGATTTTTTTTTGTCTAATAAAATTTTAAAATAAATAACAAAAAAATGAATGAATTTTAATAAATTTAAACAAAAAATCTCGATGAGAGTTTACTCTCGTCTATATTTTAACTAATTTTATACTTCTATTTAAATTTTATTAAAAATCGAAAGATAATAGTTTATTTTCTATTTTAGGAAGTAATTGGAGTAAAAATGGGCTGTAATAAATTTTCTTTTGGCTTAAGAAGCATTTGGTTGCTTTTGTAGAAATTTCTGATAAACTATCGGTCTAAAAAGGAGGACTAAAATGTCTAGCTCTTTTAAATATTTTATCATTTTATTAACCAATTTTGCTTTCTTAAACCCCATACAATCTTTAGAGGTACAAAAAGTGGAACACAAACAATCTTTAGAAGTGGAACAAGTGAATCTTAAATCACCCATTGTTATTTTTGAAACAAGCCTCGGTATAATTGAATTAAAGCTCTTTCCTAATATTGCTCCCAAAGCCTGCGAGAACTTTTTAGGTCTTGTAAAGGAAAAAAAGTACGATGGAACTATTTTTCATCGTGTTATTAAAGAATTTATGATTCAAGGTGGAGATCCTAAAGGAAATGGTACGGGAGGAGAATCCATTTGGGGCAAAAAGTTTGAAGATGAAGTAACTCCAGAAAAAACATTCAATAAAAAAGGTCTACTTGCAATGGCCAATTCAGGACCCAACTCAAATGGCAGTCAATTCTTTATTACCACAAAAGATACGCATTGGCTGGATATGAAACATACTATTTTTGGCGAGGTGGTAAGTGGTTATGAAACGGTCGAAAAAATTGAGAGAAGCAAAACAGATAGATCTGATAAACCCTTAGAAGAAATTAAAATTATCAAAGCCTCTATAAAGCCTTAATTTTTTCTGCTAATCAAGGCTGGAGCTCTCCAGCCTTAGAAGTATACTCATAAATTTTTAAATAATTATACAAATCAAAAAAACTCATTTTATATAATTAATAGTTATAGTTTTGTAATATATAATATACTTTTTATTTACATATTATTATAAATAGTTGCACAATGTAAATTAAGAATAAGAAACTATTACAGTCTATTTTTTTGATAGAGGACTCCTATGATTATTGAGGTTTGCATAGCGGTAAGTACCATAGCCTTTGTGGTTTTAGTCATTTTTTTAGTGATGACGCTGCGCAACTCTTGTGCAACTTTAAAAAAAACCAAACATACCCTAACTAAAGTTGAAGGGGAATTAAAGGAGATTTCCGCTGAAAGCACTATATTGCTTAAAAATGTAAATGATTTAACCGTAGATATAAAAGAGAAATTAGAGTCGTTAAATTTTCTATTTGCTCCATTGCTTAAGCTCTCTCATGGGAAATCCCATAAAACAAATACTTATAAAAAACTTACGGAAGTAATTAATTATGTGACAGATGCAGTGATTCTGCTGAAAAAAATAAAGGACAAGTAATATGTCAAATTTACATAAAGATACAAAGAATATCCTTCTAGGGGCCCTTATTGGAAGCGCTATTGGAGCTAGTATCATTATTCTTTTAAAAAGCTCTTCTTATAAAGATAGGAAATCTACCTTGAATTTTATAGGAAAAGCTCTTGCTAATGCAGGAGAAGTAGTCAAAGACAAAATTGAAGATCCTGAAAGCTTACTCAAAGAGCTAGATAAGAAGATTGCCAAAAACGAGGACAAGCTAGCTGATATTTTAGAATTGGCAGCCTCAGGAATGCAGCTATGGAAAAAACTGACAAAATGAAGGTAAAATATGTTTCACTCAGATCATTCATGTAAAAATCTATTTTTGGGGACCTTCTTAGGGATTGCTGTAGGAGCACTTACTACTCTGTATTTAGGTACCAATGGAGGAAAGAGGCTTCAGAAAGACGTTCTAAATAAGATATTTAAAGAAGCTAAAAAACCTCGAGCTAAGAAGATAGCTAAACGGATTAAAAAGCAGCTTAAAAGTTAAAGATCTCTCTCTTAAAATAATAGCATTTCTATTTCATAGAAAGCCTATTATTTATTCTTATTTTCAATAAAAATATTATATTTATTTTAAGTAGCAGTATTTGTATTATACAAGTAACTATATGTGAATATTTATTATATTTTTTAAATTAAGATAAAAATATGTCTATTCCAAGTTCTGTAAACAATAATAAAGCTCTTTTGCTTTTAAAAAATTTCGGCGAATTAAATAATCGATTTACTTTCAATGATTTACAAAATTCATTAGAGTCCTTAATAGAACCTTTTATAGTAAGTAAATCGTTAGAAAATACAAGTCAGGTTTTTAAAAAATTTATAGAAGATAAAGAGCAGAAGAAAGCTTTTCTGCAAAATAATTTGTCTACTGAACAACAATGGCGCATGATTTTTGCTATTTATCCTAATTTTCGCCAATCTTCTCTTAAAGATATTTTTCGTGCTGCCATTCAAGCGGCTCCTGGTTTCTCTGAAGAGGACACTCAACAGATATATACTTTCTTAATAGAAAATCCGGGAATAGATCTTAATCAAATTTGTGCTAAGCGTTATCCAGCAGAGTTTTTGACTTGGGTTCAAAATGAAATTTATGATCTGTCTTGTGATTCTATCTTATTATTATTGAAAATTTGGCGAAATTTTGATCAGTCTATAGATCAAATCTGGAAGGCACTATTATCCTTGCCTGGCTTGAATAGTTCACATAGAAAAGAGCTAGCACTGTTTCAGTCAAAGCAGAATTTTATCAATAAAAATCATAAGGCTCTGCAAATTATTAAATTAGAAGCCGAATCTACTCCGGAGAACTTAGGAATCCCAGCATCTACAAGAACACCTAGAAAATATCTTAATCAATATGTGTTATGGGCTAAGGCTATTAATGCTTTTTTGAGCGAGGTAGTCTACTCTTATGGACTTGGTGCTTTAGGTTTTACAGAAAATTCATGGGAATATCAGCTCTTAAACACCCCTAGAGAAGTTTCCTCTAAAATTCTTATCTGGAGAGCTAAAAACATATTTCCTTTTTATCAAGAAGATCTCAAACCACTTGTAGAGGTTTTTAATGGAAAGATTGAGTCTTTAACAAAAGATTTAGAAGAAGCAAAGCAAAAGATAAAAGAATTAGAATATATCCTAAAGCAGATTCAAGAAGGTATTCCTGTTTATGGAAGTTCAAATGTAGAAGGAATGAAGACGGTTTCTGAAGAAAAAGCAAAGAGAGACACAACAAACAAGCCCATATCAAAAGAACAAATTGAAACTTATCTAGAGAACTGGAAAGAAAAAGAAAATTTCTTACAAATCGATCTTGTAAAGTCTATAGGATTTCGAGAAGATATTTCTCATATTGAATATTTAATGAAAGAATTAAACGATTCTTTCCAAGTGAAAAAACTCGAACAAGAGATTACAGAAGAACAAATTGCAATTATAGAAAAAAATCAGGAAGAACTTATACGAGCAGAATATGAAGAATATCTTTCTTCTCAAAAAAAGGCATTTACTGCTCCTGCAAAAGCATCTGATAGCGATCATGAAAACATAAAGGATTCAAGTTCTTCAGATAGCGAATCAATAACTGCTTCCCATCATACACCAACATTGTCCGAAGTATCCTTTGTCGAAATCGATACGTTTTTAAAAAATGGTGGCCAGGTAAGCGGATTCTTAAGTAAGAGCATTGATGGCATGCTAAAACAGTTAAAAACATATCTTTCAAAAATACAGGTCCATCTTTCAGATGAGTTAAACATTGTACGAAAAGAGAAGATAAACGAAATACATGCTCAGTTAGTCGTTGCAACAGCAGCTCTTGAGCTAATTATACAAGCAATAGGGGATCAAAGATCTGATAGATTGGTTTTAGGATTTCGCAGTGGCTTAATCCACTGTCATTTTGCCATAGAGCAAATGCTTTCTCTAAAAGCTTTAACAGAAAATACAGAAATTACAAATACCCATGACTTAATCGAGCTAGCAGAAAAAGCTCATATAGATAGATTGGAAGAACTAAGAGAATTTTTAAAGGATATAGGAATCCATCTTTGGTTTTGTTATCCAGAAGACTATCGATCTTTTCATCTAGAAGAAAGTGCTCATCCAAAATCTTTTATCGTTTTACAAAAGCTATTACATCTCAATAAAGAGGGAAAGTTAGATATAGCTTTGTTAAAAGAAGCAGTTCAATTGTGTTTTAACATGTATAGTCGAACTATAAAGTTTATTACAGAATCCTCTTCTTTTCCTGCGGAAGAGCCTAATAAATTTTTAAAAAAAATGGGTGAAGTACAAGAGAAAATCCAAAGTAAAATAGAAAGCGGGAGTTTTAATAAGGTCTTTAATAGAAATAAAGCACCTATTTCAAAAAAATGCAGCCAAGCATTAGATCTTCTTAAATCTGTGAATAAATTAGAGAATATCCAAAATTTTAAACAGTTGTTAGTGCCTATTAATACAATAAAAGAATACCTGGAATTGATGGAAGTTTCCTTAACTCTTCCTCAAAAATCTCATTCTCTACAAGAATTTATCCAAATAGAAACAATGGCAAATATGGATAAATTATTTAAGCATTTGTTTAGAGCGATTATTTTCTTGCAAACAGGAGACAATAACCATTCTCATAATTTATCAGCCCTTCTTCAATCGGCAGAAAACTTCTATGAAAAAGGTTTAATCACAGAGCAGGATAAATTTGATCTTAAAGATCTTAATATAAGCATCACGCATCACTACCTGCATAAAAATTCTAATGCTTCTTTAAAAAGAGACTATAAAAATGTTTGGGATTTGGCTTATAGGTTAAACCTACTTTCTACAAGAGATTTTATTCTTATTAGTAAAGGGCACAAAATTTCTTATCAAGATTTAAAGTTGGAAACAGGAAAAATATTTAAGAGATTAAACACTGCTTTTAAACTATTTATTAAACTTTTACAGCCTGTAATAACTGAAATTGAGCAACTAACTAGTTTCCCTAAGCAAACTTAAATATTTCGAGCTTGTTTGATCTAGAAGAAAACTGCTTGCTTATTTTAGTAGTTACAAGAAATACTCTTTGTAGCGTCACTTTTAAAAATTAAGAGGATATTTTTTATGAATCAAGCTACAGTTGCTGGACATTTAGGTTCTGATCCAGAGATTAGGTCTACCCCATCAGGTCGAAAGGTTACCACTTTGCGTGTAGCTGCACGTGTGCGTAAAGGTGGAAAAGATGAGACAATCTGGTGGAAAGTTACTATTTGGGGGGAACAATTTGATAAAATGATGGGCTATTTTAAAAAGGGCAGCCCTATTATAGTTCAAGGAGAAATGGACCTAGAAATCTTTACTAATCGAGAAGGGAAGCCTCAGATTTCAGCAGGAATTACGGCTCATAATATCATGTTTAGTCCTTTTGGTCGCACAGACCAAGCAGGAGTAGAAGGAGGGCGTCAAAAAAGAGATGCTCAATCAAAAGAAGAAGGTATTCATACTGAGCCACTTTTAAGCAATGAACCATTTGATGCAGAAGAGGAGATTCCTTTTTAATTACTATGATTAAAATTACCCATATTGCTGATCCAAAAAAAAGAAAACACGCTGATGTTGTTATATGTCCTGTGTGGAAAACGAAGACACAAGCTCTGGTAGCTCTTGAGTTAAAAGAATTTGATGATCTTATTAAGATCCCTCTTGATGATTTTTCCGGGAAAAAAGGGGAAACCCTTTTATTATACCGTGAAAAAGGAGTAGAAAAGAGGGTTCTTTTATTAGGGTTAGGGGAAAAAGCTGCCTGTCAGACAGAAACGTTGCGGCAAGCTTATGCAAGCGTAATCAAACAGCTAAGAGCTAAAAAAATCAAGAGTTGCAATGTGCTTTTGCCCTCCTTTGAAGAGAAAGAGGCCCTTTCTATCATTCGAGCTGCTTTGGAAGGATTAATATTAGCTAATTACTCCTTTGATTGCTTTAAAAGCACCCCCTTTAATGAGCCTTTAGAGCATGCATGCATTTGCGGTATAGATCTATCCCATGCTTCTTTACTAAAGAAAGTGGAACAGATTATGCAGGGTGTGTATCTTGCACGTGATTTAGTGAATAGAAATGCAGATGATTCTAATGTGGAAGGCTTAATCAAAGCAGCAAAGGACTTAAGTAAAGACTGTAAAAAGCTCAAAGTAGAGGTCTTGCGTGAAAAACAATTAGAAAAAGAGCGGATGAACTTATTGTTAGCTGTGGGAAAAGGAAGCGTTCATCCTCCTGCTTTAGTTGTTTTAGAATATATGGGAGATCCTTCTTCTAAAGAAAAAATAGCTCTTGTAGGAAAAGGAATTACTTTTGATACAGGTGGTCTTAATCTAAAGACAACAGGTCACATAGAGACAATGAAGTGCGATATGGCCGGTGGCGCTTGTGTATTGGGTGTCATGCAGAGCCTTTGCAGCTTAAGGGTTAAAAAAAATGTCATTGGGGTGCTTGCTTTAGCAGAAAATGCAATAGGCCCTAGTAGCTATAAGCCGGGAGACGTATATACCAGTCGCTTAGGAAAAACAGTAGAAATTGGAAATACAGATGCGGAAGGAAGACTTGTTTTAGCAGATGCCCTCTCTTATGTTGAAGACATATATGTCCCAACTGTTGTAATTGATTTTGCTACCTTAACAGGTGCAATTGTGATTGCACTTGGAGAAGAGGCCGCGGGTCTTTTTTCTAACGATGATTCTCTTGTAAGGGGTTTGCAAAAAGCAGCGCTTAGAACAGATGAACGACTTTGGCGCCTTCCCTTATACCCAGAGTACACTGATATGCTAAAATCAGAGATTGCTGATTTAAAAAATATAGGCGGCCGTCCTGCATCTTCTTGCACGGCTGCAGCTTTTTTGCAGCAGTTTATTAAAAAAGCAGCTTGGGCGCACCTTGATATTGCAGGAGTGGCTTATTTATCAAAGTCTAAATCTTATCACCCTACTTTAGCTACAGGAGCTGGAGTAAGAGTCACGATAGATTTTCTTGAGCATTTTGATGAAAAAGATTCTATGTAAAGCTCAATTCAAAAAAGAACATGAAGGGATGTCTTTACTTGCATTTTTAAAACTGCAATGCAAAGACATCTCGGTTAAATCCCTAAAATCTGCAATTGATACAAAATTGTGCACTGTAAATGGAATAGTTGAGAGCTTTTCTACCCATCCTCTAAAGATAGGGGATGTGGTAATTTTATATTACACCCAAATGCTGCATCCAAAGCACTTAGAGATTTTATATCAAGATGAATATCTACTTATCTGTAATAAACCTGCAATGTTAACAAGTGATATGAAGGTTTTACAGCCTTTATTAAAAGATAAGTGGTTACTTGGCCATCGTTTGGATAAAGAGACCTCAGGTGCTTTAATTTTCGTGAAAAATAAGCCTATTTTACAAAAATTGATTGCTCTATTTAAAGAGCACTCTGTGGAGAAATTCTATCTAGCCTTAGTAGATAAGCAGGTTTTGCAAGAGAAAGGAAAAATAGATCGGCCTATTGCAAAATTAAAGAGTTATCAAGGTCAGAGTCTATATGGGGTAGCTGCTACACCTGATGCAAAAAGAGCTGTTACTTTATGGCGCTCTTTAAAGTGTAGCAAAAGCGCTTCTCTTCTTTTATGCCAACCAATGACTGGTAGAACGCATCAGCTTCGTGTGCATTTGAATTATATAGGACATCCTATTTTAGGAGATACTCTCTATGCAAAGCATTTTTTTTGCAGGGCCTCTCCCATACGTCATTTATTGCATGCATATATTTTGCGTTTTCCACATCCCGTTTCTCGCCAGATAATAACAGTCAAAGCAAAAGTTCCAGAGGATTTCCAAGAGTACTTAAAAGAGCTCAAAATGACACATGCGATTTAATTTTTTGGAAAGAGCAAATACAAGTAGACCTATTATAATTAATAGTATCGCTGTTGTTTCAAAAAGCGTATGTGAGGAAATGGAACTTGGAATAAATAAAAAAGCTAAATCTTTTAAATAAAAAGCAGCATTAAAACAGGTAATCCAAATACCGATTAAAACAGCTGTGTAACGGCGTGGGGATAGGCGCGTAATTAAGGAAAGACCGATAGGAGCTAAGAGCAATTCTGCTAAAACAACAAAAAAATACACGGTAAATACCGAACTAGTTACAAATGAGCCGAGATTTAACTCGAAACTATCTAAAGTGAGCATAGCAAAGCAAATGCTCAAGATGAAAAAAGCTAGAGAAATTTTTAAGATAGCATTGCTATAAGAGCGTTTTTTATAAGAAAAAAGATAGATCTTCGCTAGAATGAGTGCAATTAAGATGAAATATAAGCTCTGTATGCAAAAAAGTTGCATATCAAAGGGAAGGATTTTAGCTATAGTGGGGCTATGCTCAACCAATAGTGGATTTAACGCCGTATGGCTTAAATCTTGAGCTATCCAAAAGATAATGGAAAATAGGATGAGGATAACTGCTACCCAAATTCTATCTTTTTCTTGCTTGTGAAGAGGGGAAAAAGCATTTTCTGCTGCCTGGAGTTTAAGCCTGTTATATTGTTTTAAAGCTATACCTAATGGGATTAAACCAATTAGTCCAATGCTGCCTGCTATTGCAAAAGCTGCATGCAGGTTTTTTAAATCGGCTAAAGAGTTTAAGATCCAAAATGCCAAAAACGGCCCTAAGCTTATGAGAGCATAGTAAATAGAAAATCCGGCGTCTCTTAAATGAGGTCTTTGTTGATAAAATGTACCCAAGAGAGCATAGCTGCCTGGTTGAAATAAAGCATTTCCAAAAGCTACCAAAACAAGAGCAATAAACAAAAAAGGTAAGGAGCTAGTTAAAATCAGAAAACAGCCTATTGCATTTAATAAAACACCCCAAATTACAGAGAGACGATATTGAATACGCTCTACTATAAATCCACCTAATATAGGTAGAAAAATAGTAGTTGATAGAAATACAGTTCCTATTTGACCGGAAGCATGTTCTGTAAAATATTGAAAATCGGCGATATACAAGAAAAATAAATAAGCAATAGCTCCAAAGGCAATACGCCTACAAATTTCTGTTAAAGCAATGCAATAGAGTGCTGTTGGTTGTCGTGAAGATCCTATATATTTCATTGTTTATATACTCACATAAAATAAATTTTTAATTTTATCATGATTTTTTTACTTTGGCTATATTTTACTGAAGGATATTCTGTTTTGATATGCAAAGTTCATCTTTTTCTATTCTTTTAGTTAAAACCTCTTCCATTGGAGATGTTATTCAAACATTGCCAACACTGCAATATTTACGTGCTCGATTTCCAGAAGCAACGATTGACTGGGTAGTGGAAGAGACAAATGCTTCTTTATTATCAGCCCTACCTTTGCTTTCTAATATTATCATCATCGATACCAAGGCTTGGCGCTCTTCTTTAGGTTCTTGGAAAAATCTTCTAACTATTCTTAAAAACCTGCGTTCTAAAAAATACGATCTATTATTCGATTTACAGGGAAATGCTAAATCCGCTTGTGTAACCCTCTTAGCAAGGGCTAAGGAAAAAGTTGGTTTTGACTCTACTCATGTACAAGAGAAAATCAACCTTTTAGTCACTACAAAAAGAATATCCCTTGCTAAAACGCTCAATGCGCAAATGAAATATTTGCAATTGATTCAACATTATTTTAGCGATGACGCGGTTTTTTTTCCGCAGCCAATTTCTATGAATTTAACATTCTTAGAAAAAAATAGATTAGAAATTTTATTAGCAAATAGGTCTCTTAGAGCACCAATGCGCCTAATGATAGCAACGCATTCTCGTTGGTCAAACAAAGAGATACAAGTAGAGACATTATGTTCTTTACTAGCTCATATTAGCACTCAATACTCCATATGTTTTATTTTTGTATATCATACTAAATCTGAAAAACAACAAGTTGATTATATGGTTCAGAGGTTTAAATCTCAATCTCTGAGTATAGGAGAGTTGAGTTTGCCTTTATGGCAGAATTTAATGAGCAAAATGGATGGGGTTATTTGTGTAGATTCAGCGGCTCTTCATTTATGCGCAACCACAAATACTCCTTCTTTTAGTATATTTGGACCCTCGTTGGCAGATCGCTATCGACCGCTTGGGGATCAACATTTTTCTGTGCAGGGTAGTTGTCCTTATGGAATGCAGTTTTGGTCTCGCTGTCCTCTTTTAAGAAAATGTGCCACGGGAGCTTGTTTAAAAAATCTTGATTCCATGCATTTAATAAGTGCTTGTTCTGCATGGTTAGCTACCATTAAGAGCAGATTGCAATAAAGAAAAATCGATATGGCTTTCTGCAATGGAAATGGCCTCTTTAATCTTATCGATATCTTCTGTCGAAATTTTTGCGGTGAAAGCAGAAATTTTTTGCATCGCTGTATAACTGTGTAAAGGCGTATAAAGAACGGGAATATCAGCTTTTGCCAATTGTTCTATTAAATAATGGCGGGGAGCAAAATCTCCTGTTAAAATCATCCCTGCACAAAGGCCTTCTTTATGGATGTCTAGTAATTCTAAATGCTTGTTAAGGGTGGCTAAAATAATATCTTCACGATTAGATGGTGTAATAATGAGTTGATTAGGTAGAATCATTTCACGGTAGCTCTCCACCGAGGTTGCGACCAATCGAATACGATCAAAGTGACGAAATCTATAATTAGACCCTGTAATAATAGAGGTTCGAAATAACAACTCAAAATCACCCATAGAAAAAGTGCTTAAGAAAGGATCAAAAGGGATACATCCTAACAAGGGCAGATTCCAACGTTTAAGTGCTTTTCTCATATAATGCTGGATCATTTCTTGCTTTTCAGGTAATACACGATTCAGAATCACTCCTAGAATAGATAGCTTGTATTGATCGCATAGAGTAATATTCAGCATGAGATCATCAAAGCTAGAGCCCAAGCCTCCGGAGGAGATTAAAACTAGGGGAAGTTTTAATTCTTTTGCTACTTGGGCGTTATTTAAATGAATGATAGAACCTACTCCACAATGTCCAGTACCTTCTACAAGAACCAATTGCTTGTTTTCTTGGATTATTTTGAAGGAGCTAATTATTTTTTTACGCAAATCATCAATATGAATTTTTTTATCTAAAAAATCACGAGTGAAACCAGAGGGAATTAAAATAGGGCTCATAGATTCTAAAGAATCGGTCAATCCAAAATATTTTTTAAAAACTAGTACGTCTTTATCTACCTGTATACCCTGTTTTGTGATGATGTGTTGCTGTCCAATGGGTTTCATATAGCCTAAATGAGAAAAAAGCTTATCCAGCCCAGAGAAAAGGCCTAAACAGGCTGTGGTTTTGCCAATATGCTGACCAGTAGAAGCGATAAAAAGCCCTTGCATATTAAACCTTGATTGAAAAGAGATTTGCATTAAATAGTTCACAAATAATTTGCTTGACATCAGGAAAAATCTCTTCTTCTCTTAACTCTAAAACTTGCTCTTTAGAAAACCACCTATAAGGGAATTCTTTGGCTAGACCCTCTTCAATGGGATATCCGACAAATACAAAATCTATATGTTGATGCTTGAGGATCTGATTCCAAGCTGGGATTTCTTCCAATAAGCATAAAAAAGGACGCGGGATGCTACAAGCATTTTTATGAGATACCTGAAAATATTCATCTTGGTAAAAACCGACTTTTAAGCCTGTTTCCTCTAGCACTTCTCTCAAAGCGCATTCATGAGGGGTTTCATTCTCTTCTAAGTGTCCTCCTGGAGGAAGCCATTTATGGAATTTAGGATGTAGTAGCAGAAGAATTTTATCACCTTTGATAATATATACAGTTGCTGTGAATTGTCGTTGCATAAAGCCTCTTAAAGGGTTTTTATTTAGCTTAAATAAAACACTGAAAAAATGATAGGATCCTTTAGAAAACCCATTTTTATAAGGGACTTATGAAAGAATTTATGGATTTGATAGAAACAATAGACAAGCTTTTAAACAACTGCGAATGGTCTTGCAAGCAAAATTTAAAGAGTTTACAGCCTTACCTTCTCGAAGAAGTACATGAGGTAATAGAGGCTATTGATCTGGATCTAGATGAGCAGATTGTAGAAGAATTAGGGGATATGTTTTATACTCTTCTTTTTTGTGCTAAAATTGCAGAAAAAGATAAACGATTTGATTTAACCCATATTTTATCGAATATAAATCAGAAGCTAATTCGTCGGCATCCGCATGTTTTTGATAACTTAAAAGTAAGTAGCTTAGAAGAGATTGCAGAAAACTGGCAGAAGATCAAAAAAAGAGAAAAGCAATCTAAAGGAGCGCTTAGTGGTATTTCAGAAAATCTCTCCAGTTTAACTCGAGCGCAAAAGATCCTACATCGTCTTAAGACAAATGGGTTTCCTGGACTCAAATCAGAACTTTTACCATTAGATACAGAAGAGCAAATCGCTAGCTCTTTAATCGATATTTTACTGACAGCAGATCGTAAAGGGATCGATGTGGAAGGTGCTTTAAGAAGAAAACTTACCCATTTACAAGGACAATTTGAAAGCTGGGAAAGCTCTTAAAGAGCAGTTATAGGTAAAATAATTCTTCTGCCTAATTGTGCTAGAAGCTCCGGCTGATACAAGGCTTTTTCTGTTGCTAAGTCTACTATATTCTGTAAACGCCCCTGGATTACAGGGGAAATCAGCGATGCTGCATCATAAGGAATTTTCTCTGCTAGCTTTGATGATAAACGCTCTATCTTTGTGAAATCCCTAAAAACAGTTGCAGGGACTGTATTAGCAATAGAGATGCTAATATCATGTAAAAGTTCTGTAATTTCTTCTTTTACAGCATCTTGTGTCTCTTTATTTTCTTTAGGACGCTCAATGGATTGATTGGTTAACGCTAAGCCTTGATAGATCCAATCATGCAAGACTTCTTCAGAAGGAGGAGTTTCTAATAGTTTTGTGAGTGCAAGTGTGATTTTTTCTTTAATTACATGATTGGTCTTGGTTCTTATAAAAGCATTTGTTTTATCGCTGATAACTTCAGTTGTGGATACAGTATTTTCTTGCGCTATATTTTCTGAAGATATCTGAGGAAAAAGACGATCAAGCATTTTTAAAGGTTTCATTATTTTACTTTGAAGAACAGGTAAAATAAAGATAGCTTCTTTGTCTTTTTCTTCTTTTAGAGCTTGAGTTGTTTTAGCATCTAAAAGTAGCGCTGCATTATAATCAATCTGTTCATAATTTTTTACTTGTTTGTCAAGTATTCCTTCTAATTTTGGAGAGTGTTCACGCAATTCATGCAGGAACCTCTTCCTGGCAGAGGCAATCTTTGTAGAAGAAGCCATTTGTTGAGTATCTCTGTATTCATTAAGGGAGCGCATAAGGTTTTCGGCAAACGCCTCTGCAAGGGGACTAGAAGGCAGAACTTGCTCTTTTTGAGATCCTTCTGCTTCTAATTGTTGCAGTTTTTTATAGAGTATTCTGAGACCATCGCGGATTAGAAGATTTAATGTAGAGGCATTGCCATTAGGAGCTGGCTTGATGAGAGAATCTATGCTTGTTTCAATAATAGAAGAAACAAGAGCGGGTTTATCTAGATAAGATACAACCCATTTTAATAGAGAGGATTCGGATCTTTCTGCAAGATTATCTACTAACTTACTATATAGATCGTGAAGATCAAGTTCTTTGAGAGTGGGTTCATTGTCTCCTGGTTTTAAAGATAGAAGCTGCTCTACAATCAGATTAGTAATTTGTTCTGGATTAGGAAATCTTTGTGCATCTGCTTTAGCTTTTAAGATAGCAGAGCCCAATAGATGAAAGTAGGTCGTTGCATTTTCTACTGTTTTCTGGCTTAAAGCATGAAATTGATCGTGAGTGCATTCTTGATCTAATTTTTGATAAATCATTTTAGAGTAGTTGCTTATTGTGCGAGAGACCGTGTTATGGATATAGTTTTCTATTCTTAAGTGCTTAGTAACAAAAAAACAAACCTTTGCTGAAACGATTTTCCATGTAGAAAACCCCTGCATTTTAAGTTCATCAAGGAATAATTGTTTAGGGCAGCTATTCAACTCTTCAGATTTTTGTATGATATTGCGATAAAATAGAGAGTCTCTAGCTGAGTTAAAGAAAGTTTTATCGATGAACATCATAAAGCCAAGATTTGTTGCATGCTTGGCTAGTTTTTGTAGTTCTTGTTCGATCGCTAATTTAGTTCCTTCTTTAAGAGGAGGGCGTTTTTCAATTTCCTCTATGAGTTTAAGATGCTTCTCAAGTTGTAAAGCGGATATTCTTTCTTGAGGTATAGGTTGTCTAAGATCAAACAATAAAAGCGCCTCTTTTAAATTTGAAAATTCTTCTTTTTCAACATTTTGAAAAGGGACTTTGGGATCATTGATAAATTTATCTAAGAGATTGATTAAATTATCAGGTGTTATGCCGTTTATTTCTAGAATAGAAAGTGCATCGATTATTTGCGAAAAAATGGTTTTTTTGGGGACTAATTCTTGAATGATCGCTCTGCATTGATTCAATTGCGCTTGTAAATCTTCTTCATTAAAATGTCGTCCATTAGAAATAACAGATAAATTCTCTAAAAGACAATCCAGAGCTATTTTCTCTCTTTTAGTAAAAAGATAAGGTTGCTCCTTTAATAGAAGCCCTAACTCTTCTATTAGAGTGTTACAAGAAGAGAGCAAAGCAGCGTCCTTAAGATAGAATCTCATTTTTTTAAGATCTAATAATAAACCTTGAGCTTTTTTGTCATTAGGTAAGCGTTCTAATTTGTTTTGTAGGTCATCAAAGGAGGAGGTGTCATCATTAAGATGGGCTCTTATTTTTTTGAATACGGATTTTCTATGCTTTTCTATATGTCTTTGCATAAAAAAAAGAACTTTTTCACTTTCTTCCAGTATTGTTTTAAGCACCTCATTTTTAGCGTTGCCATTCTTACCAATTGTCTGAGAGTTGGTTTTCGGGAGAAGTGTTTTAAGAATAGTATTAACATCCGCAATTAAATCGAGTAATCCAGTCCGTTTAGCCCCTTTTTTAGTAACTTGGTTAAAACCTTGATCTTCTAGATTAGGGTTAAATTGTTCTTTTAACAAAAGAATAGAATCGAGTTTTTCTTTGGAAAATTGATATTTGCTTTCAATATAGCTAACTACTTTACTCAATCCGATATATAACCTTTGAGATTGCATGACAGTTTCATTAAATGCATCGAGCAAATCATAAGCCTCTTTTAACCCATTGGTATCATAGGCGTTGTTATCATTATGGCTGTTTATGAGTGTATTAAATTTTTCAGAAAATTGGCCAAAAGAAGCCCTTATTTTATTCTTTTGCTCTTCAGGCAATTCTATGAGAAGAAGCTTATCATATTTCTTAGTAAATTCTTCTAGTGTCTTGGTGTGTGTATCCTTTAAAGAATTTAAGTTTTCTCTAGCTTCTGTATATTTTTCTGCAAAATCATCAAGTAATTTTCTTATTTTCCCAGGGTGATACTGTTCTAGGATCTTGCCAAAGTTTGCTATTTGATTAACGATCCCTTTATTTTCTTCATTTAAAAAGATGGGGGGTACAAGGGGTTCATTGGAAAGAGGATTAAAAGGACTAAAAAAGGAGGAAAAAAAACTAGATAGCACTGTAGGGCAAGATATCTTCTCTATTAAGGACAGGGAGGATATTCTTGTATTATTAGGACAAGAAGAAAATAGTGATGTATTAATAGGCATATATAAGTCTCATTTTAATATCCTATTTTACCATACATTTATTTATTTTGTTTAAAAATCCCCTTATTTATTAATTTAAAGTTAATAAATTTTTAATTTATGATTGAATGCATCACTTTCTTGCTTTATAAGGTTCTTGTAAGTGCGTTAAATACAGTAAGAAAGGATTTTTTTGCTTAAGTTTATAAGGCGTGAGTGATATATTTACAAAATGTTTTTTATAAAAAAGATGGGTCTTATGAAAAGAAAACAATGGATGATTAGTATTGCTTGTGGGGCACTAGTTTATGCCTCCACTACTTCCGCAGAGAGTAATTTAGATTTTTATGGTGAATATATCTACTTGAAACGCAATGATATAGAGAAAACAACACTTGTTAAAAACACGACGAGCCAGACAGGTGCTTTATCCAATGTGCGCAAGTTTGATTTTAAATCGGGCTATCGTGTAGGAGTTATTTATACAGCCGACTGCACTAATAGCTTAGAAATTAATTACTTACATGTTAATTCCTGGGGTTTTAATAAATCGGTTTCCGGTAATCAAAACCTACTTATTCCTTTAAAGCAAAATGCTGCTAGTTTCCCAGCAGCTGATCTGGTTCGGGAAAAATACCGTGTGGCTTTTTGTGCAGGAGAAGCAAATTATTGGTATTATTTGACTCCAAGGGCACAAAACTATTTTTCCTTTGCTACCTTGTTTGGCTTTCACTACTTTCGCCTGGAAGAGAAGCTAAAACTTTTATCGATTACTAATGCTGTTGTGAACCCTTATTTTGTAAATATGCGTAACGATATGTTTGGACTACAACTAGGCTGTCTTTTGCAATCTAATCCAACAGATGTCACCTATTGGAATATAGCTGCCAAAGCAGGTGGCATGGCAAATAATTTAAGATTGGAAAAGTCCCTACAAGGCAAGAAAGAGCGAGTAAGGGCAGGGCTTTTTACCGAAGCTTCTGCACAAGTGGGTTGGACTCCAGCTTCATGGATAAAGTTTTATCTGGGATACCAAATGGTCTTTTTATATGGCATTGGAACAGCACCAGAACAGATATCTCAAAGAAGAAGTTGTATACATCATGACAGCCAGACGATCTTTCAAGCTGTATTTGGTGGAATGGCTTTTACTTTTTAAATAAATGCCGGAGATTAATTTCTAGCACAACAGAAATTCCTTAAGGCTGCTACTTTCCAGTTCTGACCTGGTTCAGACTCTGCAGTTCCAAAAGATCCCCGGCAAAGGGCATCGTAGCATTAAGTTGAAATTCTGAGCAACTTTAAAAATATGATATATTAGAAAAAAAGGACCTATTCTTCTAGTTTTTCTTCAATTTGTATTTCTGCAGTCTGCTATTAGATTTTTCAGGAATAGTATAGATAATGATTCCCTTCTCAAGTAGATTGCAAAGCGCTTTTTTTTATCCTCCAGAAATGTGTTTATGCCCCAGATTTCTAGATATTTCCGCTTTAGATAGAGGCCCTTTTTGGAGAAAATTTAATAATACATGGCAATTGCAACAGCTCCTCCTGGAAGAGTGTAATCTCTATGACATACTGCATTTGCTATAGCTTCTCGAGTTCCAAGAGGAGGGTAAAGAGGATAGTCCTCGCGAATGATTTTTCCTGGTATCATACGACCTGCAATGAGCACGTGATCCAATAAAAATAGCTCGCTTCGTCTTAATAGATTAAAAGCATTGCCCCAATAATCACGGTTATCCATAAAACCGGTTAGTCGATCCGAGCCTCTAAAACGAGCAAGTCTAAGAGCCAACTGAGGATAGTTTGAAAAAAGTCTTTCACTTTTACCATATAATGCAACAGCGGCATTAATAAGGTGTCCATCATCAAAGAGTCTTAAATCCACAGAGAATAGATTCTGAGTCAGTATGAGTAGGATTTTTCATTCGCCCTAATTTTACGGCATTTTGAAGAGTTGCATGAATCTCTTCCTCATCTAGATCTTGGACTGATACCCACTTAGGAGCAAATTCGTTTTCCCATCGGCGATGAGCATGAAATTTATGTAAAATACGCTTTTCATATTCTCCACGGGGCATAATTTGCGTGGTGGGTCCATGTCGAATATAAGGGCGGCCATCATAGCAATAAGTTCCCATTTTCCCAGAAATATGAATAGCAATGACTACTTTATCATTGCCGATAGAGATAGTTTCAATTTCAGGAAACACAGGAGGCTCAATTCTGCGTAATTCATGAGTAATGTCCTCTAAGGTTTTTGCTGTCACTTGCTGACCAATTATTTCTCTTTTTTTTTTATCAGAGATCCCAAAAAAGATGAATCCACCAAGACCATTAAGCAATGCACAAATTGTTTTAGTCGCTTCTGTTCTTTGTCCTGTTGTTTTTTTGAATTCTACATATTCTGACTCGCCTTTTTTTATTAGTTGTTGAAGCTCTTCTAAGCGCATAACCTTCTCCTTTGGGAAATGACGACTTGGGTATCAATAATTTTTATTTGGAAGTTCTTTACAGCCTTTCCACATGTTCTAACTTAGTATTAGGGAAAAAATGACTTAAAATTTCAGGGGTTGTTTTTGCGTTTTTTGCCATACAGATAGCACTAAATAGACATAATCCAACGCCATGTCCTTTTCCATGGCCTGTAAAGTGTATTGTTTTTTCATCTACATCAATGGTAAAGTCATTGCTTTTGAGTTTTGCGCCTAATTTTTTTTGTAGTGTAAAAAAATCCATCTGTTTTAGCTCATTGCCATCTTTATAACGAATAGCGTAAACCTTGTGTGAATCTACATCTTGATAAAGGTCTAATGCCTGTATGTTTTTAGCATCTAGTAGATGAGCTAATTGTTGTTTTGAAATGACAAAAGACCAATTATGATCCTCTCTTTGTGCAGATGCAATAGGGGAATCAACCCCTGAAGGAGCCATGACGTTTTTACGAAAAATGCTAGAGAAAGAAGCTGTTTTGCCTGCGCTATCTTCTGTCCAAGAGGCTTCAAATGGGGCTGATTGATAGGTAAGAATCATATTGCGTGTGCGAAAGATGCAGGCTGAAATATTTGAGTTCTGGCAAGCAAGAGAGCTGCCTTGGTAGTCAATTTCTGAGCTAGTAACATGCCAGTGTAAAAGAGGGTCTTTATTTGCTAAATAATAGGCTTTAGTCCGTGCAATAATGGCTAGGGCATCCATAACCTCTTCATCTAATTCAGAGAAAGTTTGAAGAGAGAGTGCAGATCTTAGGTAATTTTCAATATCAATCTCATTGATAATATGAAGTTTGCCTTTTATATCATATATTTCTACGCAGCCTTTATATTCAATCCCATTAACCAATATGCTGCTTTGAGGGTCTCCTGGAACAAGACGAATTTGGGAAACCCCAGGAAAGAGCTCACCCCATTTCAGCCCTGCTTCTTGAGAGAGAATAGGTTGTTTTTTAGAGTAAATGCCACTTGCAAGTAGGAAATCATTTTGAGGGTTATAAACGAAATAACGACCTTTAGCCTCTAAAAAGGCTTGAGGCAATTCTTTATGAAGTAAAATTTTAATCGTTTGAGGTTTGTATTTCTTAGAGATATCACTTAGAGTCTGTGTATTTACAGACGCTCCTTCACTATGGCATAAGCTATGCGCAATCAATGAGAGTGTTACAAAAGCAAGCAGTAGATTCATACAAGATCTCCATTAGGTTTTAAAAGGGATTTTAAGATGTTCATAAGCCAACACGGTAGCTTCCCGACCTCTTGGCGTACGTTTTAAAAGTCCTTGAGTAATTAAATAAGGCTCATATACTTCTTCTAGAGTGTGAATTTCTTCAGAAAGAGCTGCCGCTATTGTACTAATGCCAACAGGCCCTCCTTGATAATACTCAATTAAAGTAGACAAGATTTTTTTATCCATCTCATCTAAACCCAGTTCGTCGATTTCTAACATATTTAATGCCTCATTTGCAAGAGACTCATCAATTTTGCTAAAACCTTTAATTTGTGCAAAATCACGAACCCATTTTAAGAGGTTATTGGCAATTCTAGGGGTTCCTCTTGCACGTCTTGCAATGGATAGACAAGCTTCTTTTGTAAGAGATATTCCTAAAATTTGTCCTGTACGCATAATGATTTTCTCTAAGAATGTAAAACAATAATAATTCAGTCTGAAATTTAGAGTAAAACGAGAGCGCATAGGGCTGCTTAAAAGCCCTACGCGAGTAGTGGCTCCTACTAGAGTAAAGCGATTGAGTTTTACTTGAATGCTGCGAGCAGAAGGGCCAGAATCAATCATTAAATCCAGAAAAAAATCCTCCATAGCAGCATAAAGGTACTCTTCAATGGCTCTATTTAACCGGTGAATTTCATCGATAAATAAAATATCACCTTCTTTTAGGTTCGTTAAAATACCTGCTAAATCACCTGCTTTTTCAATAGAAGGGCCTGAAGTAAGTACAAGATCTGTTTGCATAGCTTTGGATAAAATAGTCCCTAAGGTAGTTTTGCCTAAACCAGGAGGACCGTGAAAAAGGCAATGCCCAAGAGGTTCATTTCTTTGCTTAGCTGCTAAGATAGATACTTCTAGACGTTTAACAATGGTATCTTGTCCCACAAATTCCGATAAGGCTTGCGGTCTTAATGGAATCTCAGCAAAATCATCCTTTTTATTCCAAGATGAATGGGTAAAGCTATCGGGCATAATTTGAACCTTGTGATCAGTAACTAATGAAAACTCTAGCAAGAAATCGAATTCACACGCTATACCTATCTCTTTTAAGAAGTGTAAATTTATTAGACCCAAATTCAAGGAGAGAAAATCAATATGACTCTACAATCAGATCGTTGGATTCGTTACATGGCAGAAGAACATGAAATGATCGATCCTTTTGTAAAAGAGCAGGTGCGCTATGTAGAAGGAAAAAAAGTGATTAGTTTTGGTCTTTCAAGCTATGGCTATGATTTAAGAGTGGCTAGGCAATTTAAAATTTTTACAAATATATATAACTGTATCGTAGACCCAAAAAATTTCAGTGAAGAATCTTTTGTTCCTATAGAAGCAGAAGAATGCATGATTCCTCCTAATTCTTTTGCGCTTGCTCGTAGTGTGGAGAAATTTCGGATCCCAAGAAATGTACTTGCGGTTTGTGTAGGCAAGTCTACTTATGCGCGCTGTGGCATTATTGTGAATGTAACGCCTTTTGAGCCAGAGTGGGAAGGATATGTGACTTTGGAGATTTCTAATACTACACCTCTTCCGGCTAAGATCTATGCAAATGAAGGATTAGCGCAGGTTTTATTTTATCAAAGCTCAGAAGAGTGCTTAGTCTCTTATAGAGATCGAGATGGGAAATATATGAAACAAAAGGGGATTACTTTGCCCGTGGCTTAAAGTAGAAAAAAAAGAACAGATACTCTAAGTATTAAATTTTAGAGGGATTTTTGCTAATTATATGCGATCACACAAGCGAATTAAGAATAAAACCTATAAACCCATTCTTAGAAAAAATGCTTTTTTTCAATATGGATGGGTACTATTGTGTATGCTATGCTGTTGCTTTATGTATTTACATGCCATGAAAAAAAAAAGACAGGTATTAGAAGTGCTTAAATGTCAATTATACGCTCTTCAATCTGAAAAACAATTTTTACTGGAGGAAAAACAAGATTTAAAGTTACAAATTAACTCTCAAAAAGACCCGGCATGGATTGAATTAACATTGATGAAGGGTTTAGGGTTAGTTCCTGAGGGGCAATTAAAAGTCCATTTTACAAAAGATGAGTGATTTTTTGGGATTAGCTTTTGCTGTTTTTTTATTGATTTTGCTTCTTCTTTCTTCTGCTTTTTTTTCCTGCTCGGAAGTAGCATTGTTTTCTTTGTCTTCAATGAAGGTCAAGGTCTTTAGAGCAGACCTAGATCGACGCAAGCAATTAGTTGCTCATTTACTCTCTTCTCCTCGTGATCTAATCATTACGATTCTGGTATTGAATGTAATCACCAATATTTTATTTCAGAATGTCATATCTAGTCTATTTGGAGCTTTTTCCGCATGGGCTTTACATATTGGCTTGCCCCTTGTATTGACTTTGGTATTTGGTGAAATGATTCCTAAATCGATTGGCCTTGCTAATAATGATGTGATTTCTTATCGAGTAGCTCCTTATATCTATCGATTACAAAACTTTTTTTTACCTGTTAGAAAAGTTTTAGTAGCCATTACGCAATTTTTAATGAGATTATTATTTTTTTTCTTGAAAAAAGAGCCTGATATCTCAGTTGATGAATTAGAATATGCTTTAAAGGCCTCTCGTCAGTTAGGGGTACTAAATGAAGAAGAAGCAGAACTTGTACAAGGCTATTTACAGTTAAGTGAGTCTCAAGTCAAAGAATTGATGAGACCAAGGGCTGACATCCTATTTTTTGATTTAGAAGAGCCCTTAACAAAACTTGTGCGTATGTTTGTGGATCAGCAATGCTCTCGAGTTCCTGTTTGTCAAAAGAACCTTGATTCTGTGATCGGTATCATGACCAGCCAAATCTATTTTCTACATAAGGAAAAGCTACATCAGCCAAAAGACTTGATAGCTATTTTACAAAAACCATTTTTTATTCCTGAAATGACTTCAGCTCCTATACTTTTAAGGCAAATGCTTGATAGACAAGAACTTTTAGCTTTAGTAGTTGATGAGTATGGATCTGTATCTGGTTTAATTGCTTTGGAGGATTTAGTAGAAACAGTTGTTGGAGAGATTGCAGATGCACGAGATGAAAAAGCTGATTACACTGCATCTGGCAAAGGGATTATTATAGCAAGTGGCAAACTAGAACTCTCTGAATTTGAAAAGATCTTTGGAATAGCTCTACCAAGTATGAATAATATGATTACCTTAGGGGGCTGGCTAACAGAGCAGATAGGAGACATCCCTAAAGCGGGATTTAAATATACGGCCCATGGCTTTTTATTTCATGTATTAGCCTCAGATCATAAACGTGTACGTCGTATATACGTAAGACGGTTAAAGGCATCTTCTTCAAAAGGAAGCTCTTGATGCAATCTTGGAAGGCTTTTCTCTTTCTGACACTTCTTTGTTTAGTTGTACAAGGATTCTTTTCTATGACGGAAATGGCTTGTGTTTCTTTTAATAAAATACGCTTGCAATACTATGTCAGTAAGAAGAAAAAAAGCGCTCTTTGGTTAAGTTATTTGTTAAACCATCCCGCTCTTTTATTTGGAACAACACTTATTGGAGTGAATACCGCTTTATTTTTTGGCTCAGAGTGCTCACGTCGTTTTTATGATGCTATTGGCTTAAGCCCTGATTTTGCTCCTCTATCGCAGATCATTCTTGTCCTAATTTTTGCAGAGATTACTCCTATGTCTCTAGGTAGGCGTTATGCAGAGCATATGGTATTATTTGGAGTGCCTTTTTTATACTTTTTCTCTTTATTATTGCGTCCTATCATCTTTATCTTAGATCTAATTTGTAGGTGGATTAATCATTTAATAGGGAACCCCATCTCTTCTACAGCCTATCTTTCTCGTGAAGAGTTACAAAATGCTATTGAAGAGAGGCAAAGCCCTCCTTCGGATCCCTCCAATAAGCAAGAATTGAATACGATCGTAGCAAATATTTTTTCTTTAAAAGCAAAAACCGCTAAAGATATTACCCAACCTTTAACGCAAATACCACTTGTTCCCGCTTTTTGCACGGTAAAAGAACTGCGCCGCTTTATAGAAGGCAAACAAATAGTCTTTGTTCCTATCTATCATCGTCATCCACAAAATATTATTGCGATTGCTTATTTAAGAGATTTACTTCGCATTCCTGAGAACAAACGGATAAAAGAGTATGCAAGGTCTCCTTGGTTTATTGCTCAAACAACATCGGTTTTGGATATTTTAAAACAATTTCGTCATAATAATCAGAGCTTAGCTATTGTATTAGATCGTAAAGGTCTAGCTAGGGGGGTTTTAACCTTAGATGCCATTGTACATGAAATTTTTGGAAAATCTTCTATTTGGGAATCTTTTTCTGATATTTTGCCCAATGCTTTTCATGTGATTTTAGACCGCAGTTTTCCTGCTCAAATGCGTCTTGATGAATTTAATAAACAATTTGGTGTGAACCTTTCCTATCAGAGTGCAGAAACGTTAGGAGAGGTAGTGATAAAAGCATTAAATCACAATCCTTCTCAAGGAGATAGTGTGCGGATTGATCGCTTTGAATTGATTGTAGAAGAGATTTCCTTTTTAGCCATTAAAACCGTGTTGGTAAAAACCATTTCTTAAGAACGAAGATCTTTAATTGTTTTGGCGATAAGTAAACTTGCTGATTTGATCTCCTCTTCTGTAGTCATGCGAGATAAGGAGATCCGAATAGAAGACCTGGCAAGTGGATGGGAGATGCCCATATTGATAAGAATGCGAGAGGGCTCTAGAGCTCCAGATGAACAAGCAGCTCCATGGCTTACTGCAATGCCTCTCATATCTAGTGCAATGATCAGATCTTCTCCTTGAACCCCGGGAAAGCAAAGGTTGCTTGTATTGCATATTCTCTTCCCAGAGCCATTAATGATAACAGGAGCTGCTTGCTCTATAAGGTAAGCTTCTAGTTGATCTCTTAGCTCAGTCATTTTTTCTGTAGCAGAGGGTAAGTGTTCATATAAGCACTCTACTGCAGCTGCCATTGCTGCAATTCCGCTTAAGTTTTGTGTGCCAGAGCGTCGATTAAACTCTTGGTTTCCTCCGGCAATAAGAGGATATAGATTTAATTCTGGACGTATAAAAACACAGCCTATCCCTTTAGGAGCATGTAATTTATGTCCGGAAAATCCCATAGCCGAAACACCACTAGGAATAGAAAAGGTTTCTTTCCCTAAAAGAGCTACTGCATCAACTAAGAAAGCGATATCGTTTTTTTTTGCTATTTGAGCAATTGCATCTATATCGGTTTTTACGCCTGTTTCACTATTTACAGCTGAGAGAATAATCATACGCGTTGAAGGAAGGATTGCTTTTTCAATTTGGTCTGGATGGACACTGCCATGTAGCCCGGCTTGCAGAAAAGACACACGAGTGCCTCTTTTTTGCAACAGGGTCAAATTGTTATAAATACAAGAGTGTTCTACGTCAGAAGTGATGATATGTGCGTTTAGTCTACTTTCTAATAGGCCATAGATCAAAAGGTTCATGGATTCCGTGCCACCTGATGTGAATATAATCTGATCGGAGTCAACCGCGAGGTAAGTGGCAATGGTGTCTCTATAACCTTGTAATCTTTTTTTAGCTGCTTGTCCAAAGCGATGGATAGAAGAAGGATTTCCTACAGGTGCTGTACTCTCTTTGATGAGAGCATCTAAAGATTCTTGTGCAAGCGAAGTAGTTGCATTATTGTCTAGGTAAATAGCGGTGCTAATCATAGAATATTTACTAACAATAAAGTAATATTGTCATGTCCTCCATTTTTTAAAGCTTTTTGCAATAGTTGATTTCCTTTTACCTCTAAAGAGCAGGGAAGTTTTAAAATACTGTGTATAGCTTCATCATTGACTAAATTAGAAAGTCCATCGCTGCATAAAAGGTAGATATCACCTGGTTGTATGCTATAACTTCCTATATCTGGTTCTACTTCTGTGTGAGTGCCAATGGCACGTGTAATCACATTGCGAAATAATAAAGGGCGAGTCTGTTTAGAACCATCAGATGGCTGCCCCCATTGGATATGACGAATCTTATGATCTTTGGTTAATTGTTCAATGCGGTTACGTATGCGATACAATCGGCTATCTCCTACATGAGCATATACCAAGTAATCATCAAATAACATAAAACAGCAAAGAGTGGTTCCCATCCCTTTATATTCTTTAACTTGCTTTGCTTTTTGTAATACGGTTTTATTGGCTTGATAAACAGCTTTTTTCATATGCTTTAAAAGCTCTTGGATAGATTCTATGCCAGGCAGTCCTTGAATGGATGAACAAATGCTCTCTACTGCGGTATAAGAGGCTATTTCGCCTGCATTATGACCGCCCATTCCATCTGCTAAAGCGTAAAAACGCTTTTCTGGGATTTCTTTCCATGCATCTTCATTATTGGAGCGTGAAAGTCCTATATCAGAAATACCAAAGCTCTGAACATCACGGCGAGTGGCTGCCATTCTTTCTCGATCCTCTTTTTCTTTTCTGGTACATATCATACTTTGTTCCTTTAAATCGATAATATTTTTTTTATTCAGTGGAAGATAGAAGGATGCGGGCTACACTTACTATGTTTAAAGTCATATGTAGACTAATCGATGCAAATAAAGAACCTTGACGCTCATAGATAAATCCCAGGAAAAGAGCAAATACAAATAAAGAAAATAGCAAAGAAATATTACCAATTCCTTGGCTAAATGAGAAATGAAATGCAGAAAAGCAAATGGAAGAAAAGACAATTGCCAAGCTTTTTTTCATATATCTTTTTAAATAAGACTGCAAACATCCTCGAAAAAGCAGCTCTTCAATAATGGGTGCAGCAAGTGTGATCATGATTAAAGCGGGTATAAGTTGAGAGGGCGAGTAAATAGATTTCTTAAGATAGCGGACTGCTACTTGTTCATAGGTTTCTAAATGAAAAAAAAGATAAAGTATAAAGTCAAATAGCTGACCTACCGCAATAACAACGGGAAAACTAATTACCCATGTTAATATGCCCATCCCTATATCTTGCACTAAAGATTGGTTGCAACTTTGTTTTTTCCAAATATGCTTCCAAATAGTTCTATTTTGGCTAGATAAAACAGCTCGAATTAAGAAGAAGGTAACCATTATGATAAAAAGTTGTAGCCAACTTAATATAGACATAGGGAAAGGGGCTTCTGGCTCTATTAGTAGGTAAATAAGCTTAGATAGAGTAATTAAAATAGGCAGCCCTAAGAGGGTCATGCATAAATAGATGGCAAAAACACCTAAAAGCTGCGCTAAAGAAAAAGGAACATTTATATAAGATCGATAATGAAAAAATCCACGTGACCTAGCAATAAATAGGGTAAATAATCCAATGATTCCAAACAACAGAATCGCTGTCAAATAGTCGCCACTTATGGAAGAAGTTAACATTCAAGAGCCCTTTTTAATCGTTTTGAGCTGCTAAAAGAATATAATCTTCAAGGCGATTACAGATGTGTTTGATAAATTGTGAATGTGCAAGACCCATTGGAGAGATTGTAAACATTTCGTGGCTCCATTTTTCTTGTTGAAAATTACTACGTGTAAAGGGTCTAGGGATGAAATGAGATTCGTGCACTAGCTCTTGCAAAACTATTTTAGGCTCATCTCCTCGTAAATCAAAAACGCGCACACGCATAGTCATTAAAAGCTCAGCGGAGCACTTTTTAAAATCAATGATTTTTTTATCATCTTGCCTTGCCATTTCGTTATGTTCCACAAGTTCGAGAAACACCACAAATCCATGATGGGAGAATACTTTTTTAAGCCAACTAATATCTTGTCTAAAAGGGTTTTGGCTTGTAATCATGCGAGTTTTATCAAGATCTATTAGAGAAAGATGGTTTTTTTGCGCAAGTTGATGGCTAATGCAATAAGTAAATTCATCGGATAAGCTCCAAGCGCTATCTTCTTCTGTACTATCAATAACAGGAGCAATGGCAACAACAGGCTTTAGAGTTGCTTGCGTTTGTTGTTTATGATCTTCTTGAGGGATTAGGTTTAAATTACAACCTGTAACAAGGACTAAAGCTAAAAAAAGTGCTCGTGGCATAAAGATATCTCCAAAAAGCTTCTTAAAAAACTAACATAGCAAATTTCTTTGCTTTTTAGAAAGCACTACTCCAGATTTTTAATATCTTCTTAGAATAAAAGAATAGCCTACAACTGTAAGCAGAGATTTTCCAGAAAATGCTTTATAATAGATAAGAATTCTAAAAACTCATGCTATAGCAAAAGAGCCAAGGCTTTTTTCTTCTCTTTTTATCATTATGCAGCGAAGAGGAACCATAAAAACATAGAGATTTTGCATATCTTCCGAAGATACTAAATATCAATGATTTTAGCTAAAATAAAGCTCAAGTTTTATTGATGACTGCCCCATGGATTAAGAGCCATAGAAAATTGAAATAAATCTGTATATTACTGATTTTCAATCATTTAGTTAAACTATTAATTGGTTTAACAAATCAATTTTCTCATCTAATCTTAATTAAATTATTAGCTATTTAAATATTTATAATTATTGTTATAATAATTTTAATTAAAACTTTAACTGGTATGATTTAGTTTTCAAAATTATATAAAAATTAAAATCTATATATAAAAGTTTTTAAAATAAAAATATAAATAATTTAACAAATAAAGGATATTAAATAATATGAGTTCTCTAATTGCACACAAGGGGAATATAAATTTTCTTTCTTCTTATCCTTTCATAAGCTCTCCGAACCGATATTTCGCTTGCGAAATAAAAGGCGTTTTTAAAGTCTTGGACAGCAAAGTTTAATGCGGGAGAAGG
>DASZIJ010000032.1:0-4470 GCA_035949155.1 Candidatus Rhabdochlamydia sp.
ATCTTTTGAACCAATCTCGTTGATCCTATTCCTTTTGCGCTTCTTGTCTTTACGCTTAAGAAGTAAACAACATACATAATATACCTCTTTTTTCGCAATTCCTTTTCTCTCTTTTATCCAATTTTTCATAGAGGAAAAAAATATAAACACCGTCGAATTTAAGCCAAAAAAGGTCTGAGAATTAAATAACTTGCCATGCCTGCCAAATAACCAACACCTACAGGGATACTCATTTTTTTAGCATAAGAGAGAAAATCAATTTTTTCGATACCCATAATGGCAACACCTGCTGATGAGCCAATGATTAAAATGCTCCCCCCCGTTCCAGCTGCATAAGCAATCATGTGCCAAAAGGAAGAATCCATGGGGAACACCTCCAAGGAATACATGCCCATTGTAGCCGCAACTAAAGGAACGTTGTCTATGATTGCAGAAAAAATGCCTAATAAAGTAGCAATTAAAGCTGGGTTATCAATTGTTTTATTTAACCACTCTGCCACAATTTTTAGCATCCCGGCAGATTGCAATGCTGCTACAGATAGTAAAATTCCTAAAAAAAATAATACCCCTGAAGTATCTACCCGAGTAAGCACATGGGGGACCCTTAAATGCTTTCTTTCCTCATGAGGATAGTGCATTAGGTCTGTAACAATCCATAAAAGAGCTAAAGCTAAAATTACTCCCATAAAAGGAGGAAGTCCTGTTAATCCTTTAAAAATAGGAACAAAAACCAATCCCCCTATTCCCAAACAAAAAACAACCTTAGCTCCAGGTTCAGCAGGCTCTACTTTTTGCAGATCAGCAGAAGTAAATCTTCCTTTTAACCTTAAAGAATACCAAATAAGAGGAATGAGCAGAGAAATTATCGATGGGATAATTAAGGCCTTTATCACAGAAAAGCTAGAAAGTTGACCATTGATCCAGAGCATTGTGGTTGTAACATCTCCAATTGGCGTCCAAGCGCCTCCTGCATTTGCGGCAACAACGACAATACACACCATCAAAAACCTCTCCTTCCTATCAGGAATTAATTTACGCAATAAGGATACGATTAAAATAGTTGTGGTTAGATTATCAAGAACGGCAGAGAGAAAAAATGAAGCAAATGAAATGACCCATAACATTTTTCTTTTAGATCTTGTTCTCAATCGGTCTGTAATAATCTTAAAACCACGATGAGAATCAATAAGCTCCACTAATGTCATCGCTCCGATTAAAAAAAAGATAATCTGAGAAATCTCTGAAACATGATGACCTAAATTATATAAGTCAGATGAATTTTTGCAGGACATATAAATCGTCCAACAAATAGCGCCGATAAGCAATGCAACAGCTGTTTTATTTACTCTGATATAATACTCTAAAATAATTGCTAAATATCCCAAGGTAAAAACAATCACAATCAGAAAACATTCCATCTCCTTAAAGCTCCTTGATAAAAACAAAATTAATAACTTTTAAGCAATTCCTGCTTGAACAATATCGTGCATGCGTAAAATACCTATTACGGTACGATCCTCTAACACAACAGGTAAAATCGTGATATATCTTTTCGGATCTCTCTGCATGAGAGTTAGAGCATCCCAAGCAAGTAAATCTCGATTTACGACTACAGTAGAGCTTGTCATTAAATCTCTCATTGATTGCTCTAGAGCAGAAGCGCCTCTTACCTGCAAAGCTCTTCGTAAATCTCCATCTGTGAAGATGCCTAATAGTTTTTTTGCCTCATCTACAATCAAAATTGCCCCACATTTTTTATCTGAGAGTTCAAATAAAACATCAATGAGTTTATCTGAAGGATCAGCTAGAGGGACATTTTGATTGCGAAACATCAAGTCTTCTACTTTTAATGTCACCTTTTTACCAATAGAACCAGCAGGATGGTTAAGAGAATACTTGATAAGGTCAAATTGATTTTTATGCATCAAAGAAACTGCCAAAAGATCTCCGAATAATAACTGCACCATTGTAGAAGTGGTTGGAGCTAAATTAAAAGGACATAACTCTTTTTCAACAGGTAAATAAATAGATAAATCAGCTAAACGAGAAAGACGTGAATCTAGATGAGAAACAACTGCTACAATGGGGGTTTTTCTTTTTTTAGCAAAAGGAATTAGATGTAGCAGCTCTTCTGTTTCTCCACTACGGCTAAATAATAAAAGTAGATCCTTCTCAGATAGGATCCCTATATCTCCGTGTAAAAAATTAGTGGGCGGAAAGTATAATGCTTTTGTTCCTGTAGAAATGAGTGTCATCGCAATTTTCTCAGCAATAATTCCACTTTTTCCAACTCCTGTAAGGACCAATAACCCCGATACTTTGCCGCATTTCTTGATTACTTTTTGCAGCTGCTCTAAAGGCAAATGAGTAAAATAATGCGCCAAATATTGTTTCTGTCGATTGAGGATCTCTTGTATTTCTTGCATAAAAACTTTTGTGTTTGTGTATTTGACAGTATATGCGAATCCTATTTTTGCTTGAAGTCTTCAAAAAAAAGCCGTAAAAGATAAGCTTTTTAATTGAGGTAATAATGAGCAAAAAAATTCCTATAGCAGTAGCTCATGGTGACGGCATTGGACCTGAAATCATGAAAGCCACCTTACATATTCTACAAGAAGCTGGTGCTCCTTTAGATATTCATTCTATTGAAATAGGGGAACAAGTATACAACAAAGGTATTCTAACAGGAATTGCATATAACTCTTGGGAAATACTACGTCATACAAAAGCTTTTCTAAAAGCGCCTATCACTACTCCACAAGGAGGTGGGTTTAAAAGCTTAAATGTAACCATTCGCACTACCTTAGGATTGTATGCGAATATACGTCCATGTATCTCTTATGCGCCTTTTATTGCTACAAAACACCCCAAAATGGATGTAGTTATTGTAAGAGAGAATGAAGAGGATTTATATGCAGGCATTGAATATCGCCAAACGCAAGATGTATATAAATCGCTTAAAATTATTTCTCGCCCTGGTTCAGAAAAAATCATTCGTTATGCTTTTGAATATGCCTCTCATCACAATCGAAAAAAAGTGACCTGTTTTACAAAAGATAATATTATGAAATTCTCTGATGGTTTATTTCATAAAGTATTTGATGAAATTGCAAAAGAATATCCTCATATTCAAAATGAACACTGGATTGTAGATATTGGGGCTGCTAAATTAGCTGATACTCCAGAAATATTTGATGTCATTGTCATGCCTAATCTTTATGGAGATATCCTCTCTGATGTAGCAGCCCAAATTTCTGGGTCAGTTGGAATTGCAGGCTCTGCCAACATTGGTGATAGAGGTGCGATGTTTGAAGCAATTCACGGCTCTGCTCCAAGAAGAGCTGGACAAAACGTGGCAAATCCTTCTGCTCTTCTCTTAGGAAGCGTACTCATGCTGCTTTACTTGGAAGAAACTCTACTAGCAGAAAGAATTCATAATGCATGGTTAAAAACAATAGAAGAGGGTTTTCATACATATGATATTTTTAAAGAGGGAATTAGCAAATATAAAATGGGCACACAAGAATTTGCTTCACAGGTAATCAAATTCTTAGGCGAAAAACCGCAGTACTTAACCCCTGCCACTTATCAAAATAAGAATAAGTTTCAGACTATTCATACTCATTCTCATTCTACTGCCGCTAAAAGAGAGCTCATTGGTGTTGATGTTTTTATCTATGCTGATAAAAATCCCGTTAAAGCACTTACCACAAATCAATGGGATGCACTACCACTACAAATGATCAGTAATAGAGGAGTCAAGATCTGGCCCGATGGACAACCGGAGACTTTTTGTATTGATCAATGGCGCCTACGTTTTTTATCTAAAGATAACTCATGCATCGCAAAAGAGAGAGTCCTTGCTATCTTAGAAGAAGTATCTCAAGCAGGATTTGATAGCACAGGCTCAGAAAATCTTTATCTTTTTGATAAAAAGCCTGGATTCTCTTGATTCAAAGAAAAATAAGTGGCCTTAAAGGCCACTAATTTCTTAAAACCTAATTTCCATTTTTTAGAAGTTAACCGCTGATGTCTCATCAAAGGCATATTTCTTTAAATCTTCTATTTGTTCTTTAGATAAATCAGCTGACAGGGCGATCACATCCATCTCCACTCCATTCTGTAATAGACGTTTTGCTAGTTCCATTTTACCTTTTTCAAGACCTATGGCTTCTCCTTCAATTCGACCTTTCTTTACACCTCTGGCTTCACCTACATCCATCTTATGGTCTAGAATAGCCATGTTGTCCATGATAACACGGTTCATATCTTCGTAATCTCTGAGTTCATTCTCGTTCCAGTAGAATTGGTTCAGAGCGGTGTATGCTTTTTTAATAATGCTGTCATTTCCGATAATCTTCTTTAAATCTGCTTTTGTGGTTTCATGGGCATGTTTAAAAAAGTAGCACCATTTTTCTTCTATGGAAGTGAGCTCTTCTTTGCTTTTTTTAAATTTAGGCAATTCGATAA
>DASZIJ010000033.1:0-15225 GCA_035949155.1 Candidatus Rhabdochlamydia sp.
ATCTTTTGAACCAATCTCGTTGATCCTATTCCTTTTGCGCTTCTTGTCTTTACGCTTAAGAAGTAAACAACATACATAATATACCTCTTTTTTCGCAATTCCTTTTCTCTCTTTTATCCAATTTTTCATAGAGGAAAAAAAATTGTAACTTTAGAAAATTAGACGTTGCCAAGAGCCATATTTTTCAAGAACTTTTCCCTTTGGGAAAGGTAAGAAGCAAATCAAAAACCCTAAAAGAAGGTTATGAAAGACAAGCAACAAGGAGATTTCATGATGAAACCATACTGTGACAAGTAAGATAACTCCAAAGAGTAGATTCAAGAAGCGCATCGCCCGAAACACTTCCGCGCAAGAAATTAAAGAAATAAAAGCAATTAAAGGTCCTAATATGTAATGAACATTAACTAAAAAACCACTGTTTATGTAATAGGCACTAATAATCAACCAAATACCTAGTATAATTAACAAAAGTAGATTCCAAGGCAATGTGATCCCAAAAGACTGCTTTAGAAATTTGGATTTTTTTTCCTCTATATGTATTCCATGCCAAAAGGTTTGCCAAAAGTGTTTTGCTTCTTTTAAAAGCAAAAGAGTGGCTACTAATTCTGGAGCTGTAAATAAAATCATAATAGACATAAAAAAAGCTGTAGCTAAACATAAACTGCACCATGCACCGACAACTACAGGTTGCAAAACAATGAGCAGAACACTAATTATGCTTACAGGAACCACAAGAAAACCAAAAAGACAAACAAGCCACGGGTTTTTTGCCCATCTTTTACTACCACCTTGCCATCCAAGTAAAAACTCTAAAGTATATCCAAAAGCTCCTAAGCCAGCATCAGAAATAGGAAATGCATGAGAAACATCAGAATTGAGCACTTTACTTGTTCCATCTAAAAAAAAAGGGTCCCAAACTTGAGAAATATACCCTAGTTGATATGCCGCCATGTATCGCGAAAAAAACCAACATACAAGAGCCAAAGCAATAGTTAAAATTCTTGCAGTCCAAGAAGAAGGATTAAAAGACCATCCTTTAGGACAAAAACTTGTATTTTCAAAAGAAATCTCAGGCATTGCTAACTGAAAACCAAAGACAACGGCTAAAGATCCGATTAGGGTGTCATTTAGATAAATAATGGACTTAGGAGCCCAAAATATAAGAGGCGCTAGTTTTAGCCAGATACCAAGCCCTGCTATGCCCCATGCAAATCCCTTTTTTTTAGTATGAAAAAAACATGTAGAGAATAATACAATAAGCAACCCTATGCAAAGATCGCTATACATTAGCAAGTCGTCTTGGTAGGAAAAAGTTAATGGATTAGCAAATAGCCAAATTCCCAAAGCCATGCTAAGAAAACAAAACAATTTTTTCATTGTACTTTTCTCTTTAGAGAATTGGGTATATTCAATCCATTTTCTTTATACCAAGCTACTGGATCTTCTTTTAATTCTTCTGCCCATTTCAAAATAGTTTCATCCACGCATTTCTTTGGCTCCCAACCTAGGTACTTTTTTGCTTTTGAGATGTCTAATTCATAATGATCATCTGCAATTTGAATCATCCAAGGTTTGATAAAAGAGGGCTTCATAAACGGCAGATGATCTTGGAACCAAGCACCTATTTTAGCAATCGGTTTAGGAATACGCCAGGTTGTCCAGTCTTTTTTATATAGAGAGTAAGCCATCTTTTTTTGCAGCTCATCATAACTAAAAGTTTTAGCCTCTCCAATGAGCAGATTGATTTCTTCTGGGAGCTCTTTGCGTTTTTTTACACATAAGCCGATAGCTTCTACTAAATCATTCATATGTACAAAACTAGAACCACAATGAATATCACCAGAAAAAAGATGAGCTTCCATTTGGTTTTCAAAAATTCTCTGCATTTGATTGGATAAAGGGATAGAATGGCATTTATCATCATAAACACCTGCAATGCGTAAATTAACACTGCTAAATCCTTTTCTCAATTCATGAATGAGATACTCTGTCTGTGTTTTAGAGCGTGGATATCCCCAAGAAGGCGCTATAGCTGAATCTTCTGTTATTTTAACTCCTGGCTTAGTTGGTTTGTATATCAGCATTGTTGAGGAAAAAATAAATTGTTCTAATTGGAAATGGATTAAACCTTTTAGAAGTCTTTGTGTGCCTTTTACAGTAATTTGATCGTATCTTTTGCTCTCTGGCTCTGCAAAACTATAATAAGCAGCAAGGTGGATAACCGAGACTATTTTATCGCCATGATCTTTTTTTAGTTGCTCGAATCCCTTACGAACACTTTCATCTGAAGAAATATCTACTTTTATAAAAACCATTTTCTGATCTACAGGTGGAGTAATATCAAAACCAATAATTTGATAATCTTGGGAAAAATACTCAGCTACCTTTGAGCCTATTCTTCCGCTTATTCCTGTAATTAGAATGATTTGCCTGTCCATTAGAACTACTCACTTTGGACTTAAACTTAAAACATTTAATGTACGTTTCACTTATTTTTTGCAAGTTTTATAAAAAAATAAGATACGCCTAGGGATTATAGACTAGAGTCTGGCAGACTCTGCATAACAATGGGACTATCAGCGGCAGCCATTTGTTTAAACTGTTTGCCTAAATAGAAAGCAGATGAGATCCAAGCGATTAAAATTAGAAATAAAACACCGGCTACAAAAGGAGCGGAAAGAGCCACACTTCCCATCAAAATAATAAATACCTGATAAGCCAATGAAGAACCAGACTTGCCTAAACTCGAGCCTAAACCATCAATTGCAGCTTTTCCTTTGAGTTTAGATTCGCTATTAAGAGGCAAAAAGGCCACTTCTTTAGAAGCATCAAATACCGAATATTTGCAAGCTTTGCTTAAACAGTTTTGCAAAGATCCACAATACATCGCCATTGCAAAAGGAGCTAGCCCAAAAACAGCTGCTGAAAAAGCTGCCAATGAATCAGCGCAAAACATAAAAGTAAAAAAACCAACAGCAGTCAGCGTCATGATCGCTGGAGTGATCACTGCAGTAAAAGTCCAACCAAGCCTTGTAATTAAAACAGAAAAAAATAAAGCCCCACAGGTAGCTAATATACCAATTCCAACTGTTATTTTATTCATGTGCTCAAGCATGATATTAGGATCGCTAAATAGAGTTGTTAATTGAGCTTTCCATAAGACATCTGTAAGGTTTATACTGATATTATAGCCTAAAACAATGATAGCAAGAGGAACTAAATACCTAGAGCGAAGGATGTACTTTATGCTCTCTCTAATGGATAGCTGTTTTTTTATTTCTTGTTTAATTAGACAAGGCTCTTTTCTTTCTGTATCAGTTAATACATAGCGATTAATCCAAGCATAAAGACCCATGCAAGCAATTCCTAAAACCACAATTAATAAAATAAGCTGATAGATTGTCTGGCTCCAAGGATTTTCATGAGTGGGCAAAAAAGAAACAGTAAAAGGCTTACTGAAAATTAAAGCGAGAGATCCTCCTAAAATAGGGGCTATATTTGCACCTATATTTAAAATTCCATATGTTCTTTTTGCTTCACCTACACATGTTACATCATTTACAAAGCCCCAATAGATTACTGCTAATAATAAAGTAGCCCATAGCTCTGAAACTATATAAAAAGAGGTAAAAGTCCAATTACGCACTAAAGCTATTAAACCTTGAAAGCCTTCTGGCAGAACAGTAGATAACCAATTTCCTATTGTATGTAGATGCAATTTTTCGCTATTTGGATATAAAATGAAGGCAAATACAAGAAAATAGGTAAGAAAACAGGAGATGGTAATATAAAAAACAGCTGATTTACTAAAATAGCGATTCAAGCGAGTATATAACCATGTAGCCCCAATCGCAGCTGGGAAAATCCCCCATACCTTGATAAAAGGGATCACTTCTGCTCCTGAATGCTTTGCTGTTAAAATAACCGCATCTTTTAAATTTCTAAGCACGCTGTAACTTACACAAATGAGAAATAGTAAAAGCAACATAGAAAGAACTTTTTTAAGTTCAAAGCGGTGAACGGGCCAAAAAATGCTTCTTAAAATACCGAATGCTTTTACTTTTTCTTTTGCCATAAACCTTTTAATAAGAGACCTTAAAATCCTCTAATAGAGGAATTTTTGCAATCTCAAATCTAGTATTTTATAGAACTCATCACTTTTTATCCAATACTTTTTTCTTGTTTATTTTTATTTATTTATATATATAAATTATTAAATTATATTTTTAACCAAATTAAAATCTATGAGTCGTAAACTAACCCATCACCATCTTCATGAGTTCTTTCCTCATATTAACAGCCCATTTCCTTTATTTGGAGAAAAAGGAGGAATGTTTCTTTTTAATCCTTTCGAAGAATCCTCAGGTTTAACTATATCAGAGGATGAAAAATATGTTTATATAGAAGCTTATGTTCCTGGTATTAAATCAGAGGAGATTGAGCTTTCTCTAAATCAGGGAATTCTTTGGATCAAAGCTATTAAAAAAGAAGAAACAAAAGACAATAAAAAAAAATTTTATCGAAAAGCTACTAGCTCATTTTCTTATAGCATTCCTTTACCTAGCGCTGTAGATGAAACAAAAAGTCCAGAAGCTATATGTAAAAATGGAATCGTAAAAATAAAATTCAATAGAAAAAAAGTTCAACCTGCCAAAAAAATTTCTGTACAAGTCCTTTAAATTTTGGACTTTTTTTCATTTTCTAAAGACAAAAAATGTTATTTTTAAAGAGAAGTTTCTGCTAAGATAAACCTCTTCCCAAATCATTTTTTAATTGGTATTTTATGGCTGAATCTCCTACTGACATGCGCGTGTTTATTTTATTAGGCCCTCCCGGATCTGGAAAAGGTACTCAAGCAAAGAATTTATCTCGATATTTCCATCTCACCCATATTTCAACAGGAGACCTACTTAGAGAACAGATTCATAAAAAGACAGAACTTGGTAAAGCAGTAGATATCTATATGCAGAATGGTCAGCTAGTTCCTGATGAAATTATTTTACATATGCTATTTGAAAGAATCTCTGCGGCAGATTGTAAAAAAGGCTATATTTTAGATGGATTCCCTAGAACCTTAGCTCAAGCTGAAAAATTGCAGATCTATTTTACACAAAATAAAATGGAACCCTTTATTTTTAATTTAGATTTAAGCGATCAAGAGATTATTAGGCGATTGCGAGATCGTCTGATTTGCGCAAAGTGCCATACTCCCTATCACCTATTCAACTCTCCATCCAAAAAAGCAGGAATTTGCGACATATGTCATGCAAACTTAATTTATCGATCCGATGATCAACCTGAGGTGGTTAGCAAACGTCTACAAGTATACCATGAGCAAACAGCCCCTCTAATTGCCTATTACAAAAAACTTAAGTTGCTTCATACCATTGATTGTAATTACACAGAGCAAGAGATCTTTAATCAAATGCTTCTTTATTTAAATAGATCTTTCACACCATGACATGTGTTAAGAAATAAAGCGTTTTTTGCCATAAAACTGAATGACACTGCCTATAATAATTAGAGCCAGACCCAATCCAGACCATAAGTTAGGTAACCGATTAAAAATAAGCCAATCAAACAATCCCGAAAACAGAAGAGCTACATAAGAGAAAGGGGCCAAAATAGAGGGTCTAGCATATCGATAGGCAAATCCACGAAAAGATTGATTGAAAATGCTGGTAACTCCCATACCTAGTAAAATCCATAAATGTACAAAGCTGCTTGTATGTCCATAATTGCTTACCTGAAACAATTCCCCTGAAAAAAGATAAAGAACTCCAGTAAAAATAGAGCAGAGAAAAAATAAAAAAAATAATGTACTTTGCTGAGGAATGTGATGTACTTGATGAGAGTAGATTACTTGAGAACCTGCTAAAGCCACCGGTATGAGAAATCCTACCAAGCTAATTCTACTAATTACTCCAAGATCCGGCTGCAGAATACAAAGCACCCCTATAAAAGAAATTGCGATACTAAATAGAGTAATCATATTTAGACGCTGCCTATGAAAAAGGCTTTCAAATATTAAAATAAATAAAGGTGAAGTATTTTGTAAAATAGCAGCATCAAGTAGAGATTGCTGATTTAAAAAATAAAAAAAAGAATACTGATATACCAATACACAACCGCTGCGCAGCCATTGTATTCTCCAATTTGTGGCTTTCCAAAGTTGAACAACAGAATATTTTGCTAAAGAAAATGGTAAGAGCAAAATAAAAGGAATGGCAAATCGTAAAAATGTGATTAAGAAAAAAGGAGTATCATCCAATCCAAACTTAGAAAACAATCCAAAGAGAGAAATCCCAATAGTTGAAAGTAGGATGTATGCTACTCCTTTCATAAAATTTTGGTCGAAAGATTTTGCTGTAGACATATGTGAAGGCCTTGAAGAGATGTGCTTAAATCTCATTTCTATACAAGACTAATACTATCCTCTCAAGCTAAAACCACCTTTATTCCTTCATAAATGGTATTCTTCCCTGTATTTTTTCCACTTCTTGTAGCAAAGCCCCGGTTTTAATGATCTCTGCTAACTTTTCTAAATAATCGGTTAGGCATTGATCAGTCGATAAATAAGGAACATGTTTACGTACCATGTTAAACACCTCTCTTGTGCTGCTACTTAAAAGATTTGCGCCTCTAATTTCAGCAGCCTGTACTCCACATAGCAGCTCAAAAGCCAATACATAACAGCTGTTTTCATAAATTTCTTGAGCCCTTCGACCAGCAATAAGTCCTAAAGAAACAATGTCTTGAAAATCCCCAGTTGAAGTAAGAGACTGAATGGACACAGGATTGCATAAAGAACGGTTTTCAGCTGTTAAAGAAGCTGACATAAACTGTCCTCCCATTAATCCTAATCGTAAACCTGGATTTTCCAGACATAAAAAAGCAGGTAATTGGTTACTATGGTTTTTATCCATGAATCGGTCAATACGCCTATCAGATAGATTAGATAATGTAGTCATACATATAGAAAGATGATCCATGGCCATAGAAATGTATTGACCGTGAAAATGTCCATTATGAAATATCTCTTGATGTTCGCAAAGAATCAAGGGATTATCATTACTTGAATTTAACTCATTAGTTACTACCTTCTGAATCCATTCAAGGTTTTCTCGAATAGGTCCGATAATTTGAGGTGTACAACGAATGGAATAGGCATCTTCAATAGGTGCTTGAGTAGCTATTGGCTGTGTATGCGCATAAGACTGCAACTGTTCTTCAACAGATTTTTCATCTACTGCCATTTGCGAGTCTTGTAAAATAGCCCAAATATTTTTAGCGGTTATCAATTGACCTTGGTGGGGCTTTTGTGCATGTACAAATGGATGAAAAGGTTTCTTTTTTACTCTTAAACTCTCAAAAGTTAAACAAGAAATTACATCATAAGTTTTAATGAGTGAGATTGCCTTCTCCACAAGTGAAGAAGCCAAAGCTACCATTGCAGATGTTCCATTAATTAAACACAAACCTTCCTTAAAGCTTAGCTTCATGGGTTCAATACCTGCCTCTTTTAAAGCTTGCTCGCCAGAGATCATTCGACCTTGATACTTTGCTCTCCATTTACCTGTAGCAACAAGAGCAATACATGCTAAAGGTCCTAAATCCCCACTTGCACCTAAAGATCCTTTTGAAGGAATACAAGGAAGAATTCCCGCATTATAGATTTGCATTAATTTATTAAAATTAGCCCAAGAAATAGCAGAAGTGCCTCGAGCTAGAGAATTCAATCTCGTTAAAATAGTAGCTCTTACTATATGATCATCAAGATAAGAGCCTACATTTGTTGCAACTGCAGAAATTAAGTTCTCTTGCAACTGTCCAGCAGAGCTAATAGGAATTAACCAATCTACAAAACCACCTAAACTTGTATTTACTCCATAAATCACTCGATTATTTTCTACAAATTGATCTAGCAACTCTCGAGAATCTTCGATTTTTTTTTTCGTCTCCGCAGAAATTTCCACTCTAGATTTAGAGTTTTTCCCAGCTTGGTTTAAAAGCTCTGTAGTTAGATCATGTCCATTAATAACAATAGTATCATTTTCTTTTTCTAGTATCATAAGTTAAATATCCTATATAAATTAAAATTATTTTTAATAATAAAAAATCAGAAAAGCTAATTTATACAAAATAATAATTTATAGTCATTAAAATTACAGATTACTTTTTTTTATATAACTTTAATTTAATAAAATAATGTAATTAAATTTATATTTAAATATTATTACAAGGGAGTTTCATAATACTTGCAAATTCTTCTAAATTTTTGCATGTATTCTTTTGTCGTATAGAACTCTTAAAATCGGTTGTATTTTTAAGAATGCACGCTAATGCAAATTTTAAGGATTCATTTTTCGTTGGGAGCGTTAATTGCATAGAAGGTGGTTATTCTATGATTAGACGGCAAATTTTATTCTGCTATTTGCGATGATTGCACGCTTTCCAAAGAAGGAGTGGGAAAACTGGTGCAAGATTGGTATACGTTCTACCAATTCTCCTTCGTTTCATAGCCTAAAGCAATAAGTGCTTTATTCATTTTTCTTTTAAAAGCTCTTATATGCTGCTCTTTAAAAAGCTGTTTCCAAGCATGGATTTTTCCCTGACGAAATGTACTTGCAAAATCTTCAAAACCCTTTTTTCCAAAAGGGTCGAATTCATTACCATAAAGCTTAGAAGCTATCTCCTCTAACAAAAATTCTGAAAATTTTAGCTCTAAATGATTAGCTATACGCTTTATCTCTTTGATTTGAGCTTCCTCTGTTCCTCCTCCTTTAGGACCGACTAAATTCTCATATTTACAAATCAAATAATCCGATCTCTGACAATATCTCTCAAGTTGCTCTGCAATTTTTACAAGAGAAACCTGTAGAGAATTAGGAGCAAACTCTGCCACTTCATCCACATCATAATCATAATTAATTACAAAAAGTAGTTGCTCGTCAAAAGAAAGGGTTTTAAAAACCTCTCTTTGTTCTGCACTCATTCCAGGCCATGGAGATGCAAGAATATGATATACCATTGAAATGCAGACATCTCTTAAATCTCGAATATTAATAATTGTCTTCATTCTAGGAATTTGTACATAGCTCTCTTCCAGTGAAGAAGGAACGCAAAAATGTGTATATAAAAATTGCTGGTCCGATAAATCAGACGGTATAAAATCAGTATGCCATAAAGCAGTAGTCCCTGATATGAGATAAAGAGCTTTTAAAATCATATGCGATCCTGATTTAGGAACCGTAACAAGCACAAAAGGACTAGAGCTATTATCCTTGCCTAATAAAGAAAGAGGTAGTATAAAAAAAAGAAATCCTGCCCGTATGCAGGCTTTTAATTTGCTCATGTAAAAAAGTCTCTTTGATAAACAGAGTATACATCAATAGCAGGTTCTTCATAAGGATGAACCCTGCTAATTTCTTTAAGAACCTGCTCTATGTAGGTTCCCTCACAGAGCATCTCTATCCGCTCTTCTATCACCTCTTCTAATTGATTTTTTTTCCCAGACCAAGGCTCAGATCCTTTTCCCGGCAGAAACCTTCCGATTCCTTTTATAGAAAAACTACAATAAGAATATTTACCTATTTTTCCAGCTCCTGCCTTAGCAGCAGCAGTTCTTATTTGATCTGCATGAGATTCGGGGGTAAAAATAACAATTTTTACCCATTTTGAAATAACTTTCATAGATTTTCCTTTAATAAGGAAGAGGTTCTTGTGCATCCATCCAGCTACCAGTCCAATAATGAACAGCTGCTGTCTCCAAAGGCAGCTGCAACAACAACTCCTGTTGGCTTAATGCCCTTACCTCAGGTGCAGAAAAAGGATAAAAAAAAGTACAAGGCAGATACATATTTCTGTACTGATAATTGATATTATTTTGCTCATAAGCAAAAATTATGCGTGATAAATAATCAGGTCCTGTTTTTTCAACCGCTGTTTGATATTGGTGTTTCATCGCATTTTCATTCATATGTTCCATAAAATCCAGAATTAAGGGATGACCAGGAGCCGCTCCTACTAAAGCATTGCACGTTTTATACATATCATAAACAAGACCGTGCTCTATCGGTTCAAATCCAATATAAAAATCAAAAGATTTATGTAATCCCTCGAAGATTTCTGGCTTTACACATTCATAATCCACATCAACATACAGACCACCATATTCCCAAAGTATTTCTAAGCGCAGGATATCTGATTTTTCCCCATAATTACTTGATTGATCGTAGAGCTCTTGATTATATAAAACCATCTCTTTAACATCATCATCTGTCCATAGCTTATATTCCCAACCCATTAGACTTGCCCAGGATTTCATCCATTCACAATACTTTCCAGGGACTTGCCCTCCTAGCCAAATCTGATGCACAATAAATGGAATTCTAATGGAACCATCTTCTAACATTCTTGCTTTGATGATATTACGAGCATAAATATTTCTAAATATCTCTAAATATTTTGTATTAGAAAAATCTCCTTTTTTTTGTTTTTTTATAAAAATATCTTCGTATTTATAGAGACTATTCCCATCACGCATCATTGATAATGTAAAATCTGGATATACAAGTCCTGCATAGGAAAGGGCAGAAAAAATGAAAAGGGTGAATAAAAAAGAGCATAAGTGGAAATATCCACTTGTAAGTGTAAATAAGCGTTTCATATTAAATCTTTTTGTTTTAAGTAAAAGTACTTGACAAAGTCTAAAAATCTTCTAGACTTTGCTTATAAGAAGATGATTCCTTATAAAGGATGCTTCCTACTCCAGCAACATGCTTTCAACAAAAAAACTATAACATATTATCTTTGAAATTCAATATATTTTTATATAAAAATCAAATTTCAGAAAACTAACAAGAACCCTATGATTAAAGCGTATGCGGTAAAAAAGACTAAAGGATTACTCGAGCCTTTTGAATATAAATCAAATCCTCTTTCTAAATACGATATCGAATTAAATATTTCTCACTGTGGAGTATGTTATAGCGATGTTCACCTAATCGATTGCTAGATTTGCTTTCCCTATTCCTGAAACCCTTTCCTCATTAGAGGCAGCTCCCCTTTTATGCGGTGGAGCTACTGTTTTTTTTCCTTTTCTAGAATATGAAGTCTCTCCTACTGACATATTGGCATAATAGGCATCGGAGGATTAGGTCATCTTGCTCTACAATTTGCCAAAGCTTGGGGATGTGAAGTAATGGAAGCGGAAAAATTTGGCGCGCATCATTTCCTTTGCAGCGCTGAGAAAAAAGAACTTACTTTAACAAAAATTCTTTCGACTTCCTTCTTTCTACAACCCATGGTTCTTTAAACGTAGAAGAATATGTAGATTTACTAAAGAGCAAGGGTAAATTGTGTATAGTAGGAGCTCAAATAGAGTTATTGAATCGCTCCTTAATCAAGGATCGAAAAACCATCTATGGCAGTAATATCGCAAGTAGACCTGTCATCAAAAAAATGCTTAAATTTGCAGCTTGATTAAACCACAAGTTGAAGAATTTCCCTTAGCAGAGGTCAATACAACCATTGAAAAAATTACGTTCTAATCAAATTCGCTATCGCGCGGTCTTAAAAATTTTGACTAATTTGCAGGAGCAGATCTTTTATTTTCTTGCCTAATGGTTTTTATATCGCATTTTATAACAGAGAGATCGTTTTGTATTTCCTTTAAAACGTTAAGCAAGTCTCGCAGCCTATCTTGCATACGTTCATAATTTCTGGCTTCAAAGTTAACTAAAGCAGCAAAAGCGCCTTGTTGGGTATAGAGATTAACAATCTGAAATGGCCATTCATATTCCCCTGTACGCTGTATAGATACAGGATCGCCAATAAGCCAGCTGGCTGCAGGATTACCATACTTATCTACCCCGAACCAACCTGATCCTTTATGAATCAGAACCTTATTTAATACAAAATGACTATTGTCGCTTAAACAAACATAATATTGATCATCTAAACAAAAACTGCTTTTTACAGTTAAATCAATTGGTTCTGCTTGAACTTTCCTATGAAGCAAAGTCAGCATACTGAAAAAAACAACTCCTAGTAACAATCTTCTTAATACATTCATAAGTACTCTCTATCAACGCTTAAAGAAAAAAGAGCTTAAAGGTTGCATTAAAAAAATTCAAGATTTTAATACAAGAAAAACCTGTCCATATGGAATTGCTGTTTTTGGAAAAAATGATTATTCTCTCTATAAATTTTGGATAAGAATATGAAAAGAAAAAACATGATTTGTCTTTTGCTGTTGATTGCTCTCATCTTATTGCTGTGGCTTAAGAGCCATCGCTCTCCACAATTATTAGGAAGATGCATTCATCGCATAAATACTTCTGAGAAAGTGATTGCTTTGACTTTCGATGACGGTCCCTCTTTTTACACAGAAGAAATTTTGGATATTCTTCGCTTACATAAAGCACAAGCAACTTTCTTTTTGTTGGGACAAAATATTGAGCAATTTCCATCTCTTGTGCAACAAATCTATAAAGAAGGTCATGAAATTGGCAATCACAGCTACTCTCATCAACCTCTTATTTTTAAATCTTGTGCGTTCATACGAGAGGAAATCGAAAAAACAGATCAGCTTATCAAGAAATCTGGCTACCAAGGTATCATACATTTCAGAGCTCCCTATGGGAGAAAACTTTTTGGCCTTCCCTGGATTCTCTATAAATCTAAAAGACCTCATATCCTCTTTGACGTGATTCCAGACGATTGGGCCTGTCCTGGGGTTGCTACTATTGTAAATCGCATTCTAGCTCAAACAAAACCTGGTTCAATTATTCTTTTCCATGATGGAAATGGAGACAATATAACACAGGATAGATCACAGACGGTTCAAGCCCTATCCATTATTCTTAACAAGTTAAAAGCAGATGGATACCAGTTTGTTACAATTTCAGAGCTTTTGAATAAGACATCTCTTCGATCATCTGCTACAAAAACATCTTAATTTCAAATATACATAAGTTGCTTAAGATAAATATATTGGGAATATTTCGATAGCATAAATGCTATCGTTTTCTTATTTTTTTATGCTTTATTTAGCATAAAATTCCTTGATTCTGATAGCAAATGTGCTATTGTAAAAAATTATGAGGTAAACATGAAACCCTATTCTCCTTCAGAAAAGCTTCTTATTGAAGAAATTATGTATGCATTGCAGAAAGTAAAAATAGCTGTTAGAAACCTTTCTATTGGAGCTCTTATTAGCTCTATTCGAATACAGCTAGGAATGTCTCAAAAGGCTTTAGCAAAGCGAGCAGGTATACCTCAATCGACAATTTCCCGGGTCGAACAAGGACAGAGCAGAAGTTTACCCACGTTGAATAAAATTCTTGAGGCAATTTCATGCGATCTTGTAATTGCACCTCTATTACATGACTCAATTGATGCGATTCGACGCAAACAAGCAAGAAAGGTCGCTGAAAAACAAGTCCGCTACCTCAAAGGAACAATGAATCTAGAGGATCAGCAGCCTGACTCTCGGTTTATTGATGAGCTAATTAAACAAGAAGAAGAACGTCTTTTACAAGGACCCAGTGCTAAATTATGGGAAGAAAATGTTTAAAAGTTTTGAATTTCCTGAAGATGCTACCCCTATAGATGATTGTAGTGGACTCATTCCAACTTGGGTTCATCATTTAAGGGATCTCAATAGAGTAGAAGCTGAAAATATCCTGAATGCACAAAGAAAATATCTTATAAGACCTGTTCATGATCCGAAAAACTGGTTTCAAGTAGCAGAGTTAAGAGCAATTCACAAAGCTATGTTTGGGAATATTTGGAAATGGGCAGGGACTTATCGAAAATCAATCACCTCAATAGGCATTAATCCTAGCCTGATCCCTTCACAGCTAGCAGAATTTTGTTTTGAAGTACTTTCCTGGTTGCAATATCCAGTAGAACTCACTTTTTTGGAAATGGCTGCAAGAGTTCATCACCGATTAGTTTTTATTCATCCCTTTGAGAATGGAAATGGTCGTTTTTCTCGTTTAATTGCCGATCGCTTTCTTCTTGCTTTTAGATGTCCACATCCCATATGGCTGAATGATTTGAATCAAGGATGTGTATCCCGAAAAGATTATATTCTGACACTTAAGAGTGCAGATAAAGGCAACTATGTACCTTTAGTTGACTTTATGATGAATCTGGGAGCAAGTGATCCTACCTTAGGTGAACTGATCGGAAATAATTTTTATAAGCCTTACCTAAAAGGGAAAAAAGGAATTGCTATAGTGAACGCTTTACTTAGAAGAGGAAGTAATTCTAATGATCAAACTTCTAGTGGTGATCGGTTGCTGCAATTAGCTATAAAGGCTGATTTAGATGAAATTGCTAAGGCCTTAATAGCTTCGGGGGCTGAAATAGATGCCAAAGACCGAAGTGGTTTAACACCTTTTCAAGTTTCTGTTGTGCAAGAAAACAAAGCATTTGCAGATTTCCTATTATCCAAAGGAGCAAAGCAACAGCCGCCTCCAGGATCAGGTCATGTGAAGTATAATAAATTGTATCGAGAATGAATGATCTTACAAAGAAAGACTTTTAGTTGGCTAAATGCGTAAAATTTGTGTGTTTTTTATTTTATTTGACATATGTCAAAACAGGAGCTATTATGAAGAGAAGATATAAGGAATGGAATGCGCAATTGGACCGTGAACTTTTCCATAAAAGCTGGAAAGCAATACCAAAAACTCAAACGGAGCGGCTCAAGACCGTCTATTAATGATATAATAGACTTCCTTGTGCTTGACCTGCAAAAAAATGGCCCGCAGCTACCTGACTGGCCCCATTTTAGTTCCTTAGAGACAGACCATTTCCATTGCCACCTTCACAGAGGCAAACCGAATTATGTCGCATGCTTGAGAATTATAGACAAAAAAACTAAACACATTGAGGTATACTATGCCGGCACACATGAAGGTGCGCCTTACTAGGAAAACAACCTACAAAGTCTTCTTGGAAATACCTGGTAAAGCAAAAAAACTAACTCTTATCCCTGCTAAGCACTTGCAAAAGCTTGAGGATTTTTTGGAGAAGTATGGCGAATCGGAGTCCATCCTTTGGGAAGATCTTGCTAAAGATCGGATTGCCAAATACAAAAAATCTGGACTTGCTCTGCGTGGTGCCCGCTATCGTGAAGGTCTCTCTCAAAAAAAGCTTTCTAAATGCACTGGCATTAGTCAAGAAAACATCTCCAAAATGGAAAATGGACAA
>DASZIJ010000034.1:0-41386 GCA_035949155.1 Candidatus Rhabdochlamydia sp.
GCCAAAAATTTGACTTGCTTCCTCTTTTGAATAGCCTTTCTCTATATAGTCGAGTGCTTTTTTTCTTAAATCATAGGAATATGCCATATGTAAGTATTATACTTCTTTATCATGAAAGTTTAAAGTTAAATTACTATAGTACAAAAAGTGCTATCTGTCAACTCAAGTTCTGTCTAGGAGACTTAAAGAGTGTTTTTAGCTCAGTCTAATTATTGATTAAGATTGATTCAACCATACGATCTAGTTGATGAGAAAAATCAAAGCTCTTTACAGATTTGCGAATAGCAACCGCACTTTTTTCTGTTTTGGGATGAGAAAGGGCTATATGTAGAGCTTGGGCAAATGAGGATATGTCTTCTAAAGACTCAATTACCGTTCCAGTAGTAGGGGATAAAATTTCTGAGCCGCCATTGCGCGCAGAGGATACCACAAATAAACCCATGGCTAGGGCTTCAACTGTAACATTGGCAAAAGGATCATAAAAAGAGGGAATGACTAAAGAATCAGCGTATTGGTAGAATTGATAGGTATCATTTCTAGGACCAAAGAAAGTAACTTTGGATTCTAGGTTTAATGCCGATACTTGTTGCTGAAAGTCTGCTAAATGATATTCTTTTCCAATTACGCTTAAGTGAAAGTTCTGATTGCCTATCAAGGAAAGAGCCTGTAGTAGTTTAGATAAACCTTTGCGGCGGTAATTATTTCCAATGAATAAGAGGTGATAGCAAGAAGAAGGGAGTTTTAAGCCTTGAAGAATAGTTTGTTTTTTTTGATGCCAACTTTGAAAATAAGGCTCTAGGGCAATCCATTCTACTCCATTATGTACAACTTGTATTTTTTCTGGAGCAATATCATAGTAGGAAAGCACTTCTTGTTTTACAAGGTACGAATTAGTAAATAAAATCTGTAATTCTGGGTGCTCAAAAGCTTTTTTTTCTAACTGCAAAGTCATTTGATGTAGAGGATTAAAAAAGAAGCTAAGCTTTTTATATATGCCCTCTTCTTGTGCTCGATAGTTTAAATAGGCCGCATGTACCCCATTTCCTGCACGAATATGAGTTTGAAATTGATTGCGATCTAGTCCAAAAATAATCGGTGTGGGATGTTTTTTTATGTATTGAGCGCAGCAACGATTAAATCGCAACAGATTTAAAACACTTAGTCGATAGTCAATGGGAAAAGAAACAATATTAAGATAATCTGATTCGAAGGGAGGATGAGAGGTTCCTGTTGTCAATAAAGTTACAGGAAGCTTTTTTTGGCAAAATCTTTGGGCTATCTGCCAAGTGTATTTTTCTAATCCACCTGTTTGTGTAAGGCTACTTTTTAAAAGGGTGATTCGGTGTTTCATTTATTACAATTTAGAAGATGTGGTAATGCTAACAGAAGAATCAATTTCCTCGATAGTAATTAAGTTTTTTTTCAGAGAAACAGATAAGTTTAGCTTTGTTTCATCTGCTTTGAATAACTGTAGGCGATTTACATAGCTTCGGAAGCGGTTTCTTAAGTATTCTTCTCTTAATATAGGAGCTAATAGCAAAATGTCTGGATCAACGAGTTCTCCGTTAAAAGCTTGCACATATTGATCCTCTAATTCCCTGGGATTAACCAGCTGCAAATTCCAAGAAAGGATTTCTTGCTTGGCTTGTGGTATGACGATAATTTCAATTTGTAGTTTTTTTTCTACAAGGCTTAAAAATCTAGGCCCAACACTATTAACTAAAAGAGGGATTTGAATAACACCTTGTCCATGTATTTTTTCCAGCAAAGTAGATTCAGCTAATTGGATTGTGTCAGGGTTTAATTTGCTTAAGGTTTCAATAGGAAAGAATAAAGATACAGGAATAGCGTGATTAAGAGGGAAAAAACGAGAACGAATAAAATCAATTCTAAGTAATTTTGCTTTTGGATCATCGATAGAGATAGGAACATCGCCTAAAGAAGGTACTCTGATCTGTTTCCAATAATCGGGAACAAAAAAACTGATTACTTCTTGTTCATCGTGATCTAGAGCATCAAGCTGTGACTTTTTAATTTCATTGAGGTTTAAAGTGAGTCTTAACTCTTTTTCCTTGAGTCGTTTTAAAGTGTCTTCAGGACCTTGTACTGTAAGAAGTAAGCGGTAGGGCCAAATATCTAAAAATTGATAGCCGCGCGGAGCTTCTCCTATGGGTTTAGTAATAATGACAGGAATTTGTTCTGTGACTAAGTTAGTCATCCGCACAATAAAGCTAGGATATTGAACACGCTTAATAACCTTAGATAGATCAAGTTCAGGATTTAGCGAAGACACGTTTTTTTTAGATATTAACCCAATGAATTCATCAGGTTTATCCGCTGCATCCAAGATAATTTCCAAATCATAAGAGCTTAGTTCCTCAATAATGGTTTTATTGCCGGTAATTGTCAGGTTGAGTTTTTTTACAAGATGTCCATTTGTTTGTATTCCCTCCAATGTTTTTCCTGGAGGTAGATTAATGACGCGAATGGGAACATTATTAATAGTGCGTGTGCTAATCAGTGTTTGGTTCACAATAAGCCAGATAATAATTGCTAAAATTAAGGCTACAATTTTTCTAGGCCAATTAGAGAATATTTTGGAAATTACAGCATTCATTTCTGGAACCAATTTCTAAAGTTTAGTTTAGATTTAAAATTTGTATCCATAGGAGTAGGGGGTGTAAAAATACTACGGATAATTCCTTTAAATCTGTCAATTTTCACGCCAGGTGTCATTACTCCATCACGAGCAATAGAAACTCTGCCGGCTTCTTCAGAGATAATGATAATCACAGCATCTGTCAATTGACTCGCTCCTAAAGCTGCTCTATGCCTTGTGCCCATGGATCTGGTTAGCTGTAGGCTATCTTCAGCAAGAGGTAGAATCACAGAAGCGGCAAGAATAGTTGTATTGCGAATAATCACTGCGCCATCGTGCAAAGGTGTTGTTATATCGAAAATAGATTCTAGTAGCTCTGAAGAAAAGGTTGCATTGAGCTGGATGGCTTTGCTGGCAAAATCATCTAGAGAATCTTCATTTTCTAATAGAATGAGAGCTCCGAGTCTTTTTTCTGCAAGACGATATACAGAAGTTCCTAAATGATCTAAGAATTTATCAAATTCTGTTACCTCTTTATAACGACGTCCTTTTGGACTAAGCTTAGATAACGCTACACGCATTTCCGGCTGAAAGATGATTAATAATCCCAATAATGCCGTATTGCTTAACAATCCTATAATTCTATGTAGTATCGGGAAATTTAACCAAGAAGCAAAGGCAAAAGCGAATAAAATAGCTAATAAACCTAACACCACGTCCATAGAACGCGTATTCCAGAAAAAAGCAAGCAAATAGTTAATCACTATAGTGATTACTAGAATTTCAAAGAGGGAAGTAAAGCTGTGAAAAATCGCACTCATTTTTTACATCTTAGGAGTTATTTGATATAGTTTGAACCCAGGCAAACTATAACAGAAAAGATAGCTAGAAAGAAGAATATTTTTTAATTTAAATGATCTTACTTGATCTTCGCTTTGAGTTTTTTTCGTGATGTTGTTAGGATGAGGAATTATCCATTTTTATAAAAAATTTAAGAGAGCTTATGGATGTTGTTATGTTGTCTCGAATTCAATTCGGACTAACAAGTGCATTCCACTATATTTATCCTCCTTTAAGTATTGGTATAGGGTTAATGCTTGTGATTTTTGAAGGCTTTTATTTAAAAACAAAAAATGTTCTTTATCAACAAATTGCAAAGTTTTGGACAAAAATTTTTGCTTTAACATTTGCTCTTGGTGTGGCAACAGGACTTGTGCAGTTATTTGGATTTGGTACAAATTGGGCTAATTATTCACGTTTTGTAGGAGATGTATTTGGCAGTGCTTTGGGAGCAGAAGGCATTTTTGCCTTCTTTTTAGAGGCAGGCTTCTTGGGGGTTATGTTATTTGGCTGGGAAAGATGCAGTCCTAAATTTCATTATTTTTCTACTATTTGCGTAGCTTGTGGCGCACATTTTAGCGCTATTTGGATTGTTGTAGCCAATTCTTGGATGCAAACACCTGCCGGGCATATCATCGCAGGTGAAGGTAGACAAGCGCGTGCCATCATTCATAATTTTTGGGAAATGGTCTTTAATCCTTCCAGCGTAGATCGCTTAATCCATGTCATTTTAGGCTGTTGGCTGGCTGGTATCTTTTGCATTTTGAGCGTGAGTAGCTATTATTATTTAAAGAAACGCTATACTTTATTTACAAAAGCCACTTTACGCATATCTTTAATGGCAGCAGCCATTGTTTTAAGCCTGCAACTTATTTCAGCAGATAGCACAGCAAGAGGAGTTGCAAAAAACCAACCTTCAAAATTAGCAGCTATGGAAGGGATCTATGTAACAGAGCCTAGAACCCCCATTGCTCTACTGGGTTGGACCGATGATGTAGCAAAGAAGGTAAGAGGGATTAAAATACCAGGTCTTTTGAGTTTTTTGGTCTTTCATGATTTTAATACTCCAGTTACCGGGTTTGATCAAATACCAGAAGATGAAAGACCTCCTATTCAAGTGGTTTTTCAATCTTACCATATGATGATTGCCATGTGGTCTTTAATGGCTTTGCTTACCATTTTGGCTTGTATTCAATACAGACGTAAAAAGCTCGCACATTCTAAATGGATTTTACGTGGTTTAGTGGCTTCTGTCCTCTTTCCTCAGATTGCCAACTTTAGCGGTTGGATGACAGCAGAGGTTGGAAGGCAACCATGGATTGTTTATGGAATTCTTAAAACAGTAGATGGCATTTCAACCAATATCCATGCTGAGCAGGTCTTTTTTTCAATTATGATGTTTTTAGTGATTTACGCCTTATTATTTGCTCTATTTATTTATCTGCTAAATCATAAAATCCAACACGGCCCAGAAGAAGAAGTAGTGCAGCAAGATCTAGTGTATCGTAATCCTTTTGAAAAAGAGGTTTAAAGAATGGATTTTACCCTTAGTTTTATCTGGTATCTTGTAATAGGTATTGCCATCATTTTTTATGTTGCCTTGGATGGTTTTGATTTAGGAACTGGAATGCTGCATTTGTTTACAAAAACAGATCGAGATAGACGTATTTTTTTAAATGCCATAGGTCCTGTTTGGGATGGGAATGAGGTGTGGCTTGTCATTGTAGCAGGTGGTTTGCTTGCTGGATTTCCTCCTGTGTATGCTACTTTGTTATCAGGTTTTTACAATCTCATTATGATTTTTCTTTGTGGCCTTATTTTCCGTGCAGTGGCTATTGAATTTCGCAGTAAGCAAACTTCTTTGCTATGGCGCAAGATTTGGGATATTACTTTTTCGGTTGCCAGTTTTATGATTGGATTTATTCTAGGTCTTGGGTTAGGTAATTTAATCCAAGGAGTTCCTCTTGACCAAGAAGGCAATTTTATAGGAAGTTTTGGTCTATTTTTTCGCCCTTATCCTATTTTGATTGGATTATTTACCACAACGCTATTTATTATGCATGGCTCCATCTATTTAACTATGAAAACAGAAGGAGTATTGCATGAAAGGCTGCGCATTTGGGTTAAGCGCTGTATCCTCTTATTTGTCATTACCTATTTTATCACAACGCTTTCTACCTGGATGTTTATGCCCCACATGGTAGAGCGCATTAAAGAGTATAGATGGCTTTCGCTTGTTCCTGTAGCTGCTTTATTAGCTATTCTCAATGTACCCAGGCTGTTTTCCCTAAAAAAAGACTTTCAAGCGTTTCTTTTTTCCTGTTTAGGCATTATCCTTATGCTCGTTGTTTTTGGGATAGGCACCTTTCCCAATCTCGTACGCTCTTTAAGAGAGCCAGATTTTTTAAGTTTGAATTTCTTAAATGCTTCTGGTTCAGAGTTAAATCTTACTGTGCTATTGATTATTGTAGCTATTGGGCTTCCCTTTGTCTTTTGCTATAGCGCCATGATTTATCGTGTTTTTCGAGGGAAGGTCAAGATTGAATCTTCAAGTTATTAAATACTCAAACTTGACAAGGAAAGATTCTTTCAAATTCTGCTAAAGCTTCCGAAGCGCTAATTCGTTTTTCCCAGGAGATCTCTTTCATTTGGCCTATAAGCAGACCTAGCTTTCTAGATTTTTCTTTTTTGGCATAAGAGCCTAATAGGTCTTCTAGCACAATACCCATGGCATAAACATCTCTGCGTAGTAGGACTTTTTTTATATCTATATAAATTTTATTTTTCCCGCTATTTGTTTTTTCACGTATTTGTTGCTTAAGCAACGAATTATATGCTATACGGTCTTCTGGTAATTGATAAAAGGAGGCGCCGTATGACCATTTAGCATTTTTTGACAGATCATTGGCTCCTCCGAAGTCCGCAATAACGCATTCTATAGAGCCGTCCTTCTTTCTTTGAAATAGACAGTTGTGTTCTTTAATATCTCCGTGGCTAATTTGCTGTTTTTCCAATTCTAACAATCCATTAAGGAGCTGTCTAACGCATTTTATTTTTTCTTCTATCTTTAAATTGAACATTACCTTATCAAGGCTAGAGGCATATTTTGGTGCTATATATCCAAAATAGTTTATATCTTTAAGGTTAAATAAGGCATAAGGCTTTCGTTGAATTCCAACGGGATTACTATTATTGAAAATCTTTTTTAAAATAGTATATTCGTTTTTGACATCTTCATTACAATCAGAATCATAAAATATTTTTGCTGCAGATAGTCTACCTACGGACAATTCTTGGACAACTAATACTGCTCCAAAGCAACCTGTGCCCAGAACATTCTTTGTAAATAGTGTCAATAATGGCCATTCTTTATCTTCTTCCTTCTTTAAAAAGAGTATACTTCCATCTTTTAGTGAGTAAGTAGCCTCTTGTTCTTTTTTAGAATGGAACTGAGAAAATGCTGTTAGCCCAAGTAGCTTGCGAAAATAAGTTTTTGATATGGGTTCTCCATTAGCGGTTTTTAAATCATTACCATCCTCTACATATTTTGTTTTGATGATCTCTTGAAAAAACGCGTCTATTTTATTTTCCGTTTCATGAACTGTTTTAAGATGTTTTTCAAGCTTTGAATTAAAAATTTCATCTGAACAGACTTTTTTAACCTTAATGCCTAATCGGTTTGAAAGGCTATTAATATTGATATAGATTATTTTTCCTTTATATGTAGTTTTGATGAATTTAAGATGCATTATGGACATTATAGATAAGATAAAAGACTTACTGCGTTCAAGAAAACCATTACCAATAACTTCTACATACACATTTGCGGCTGCTTGAGCAGAGATGTCATTCGATGGTAATTCAAATTTCAAGCGGTTCTTTTTTGAACCAGCAGGTAACTCAACCATCTTTCCAAGAGATTTATTGTATGTTTCCGAGGCTGTTGTTTTTTCAACATCAATGGTATCTAGATAATTTGCCATTAAAATCCTATATTTAATATTAATTAAGTTATATATTAACAGTTCAATATTAATATTAATTAAATATTAGTTTCTTTTAATAACAAAAGAGGATTATTGTTGCAGAATATTCTTCAAAATCTGAATAGAATCTGTAATGTCTACACTTATTTAGTTCTGTATACATTATTATCATTATGCGATTAAGGAATCAAAATCTTATCTTAATCAACTTAAAATCAACGACATACAATATTTTATAGAAATAAAAAATCTATCTAAATTCAAAGACAAAGTGATAGTTAACTCATTCATAAATAAATACTTAAGTTTATTTTTACTTCTTTAGAAAAACCTATATCTCCTTCTGTAGCAGAGTGTTATAACAATAAATATTATTTTATATTATAAAACTATAAAAATCTTATTTATTAAATATAAATAATTACTATTTATACTAATTGTAATTAATTAAAATATAGTAAGGTTTATATGAAAATAAGCACTAATTATGATAAAACCCCTTATCAGCAAATAGTCTTCTCAAAAGTGATTCAATCCTTAGCATGGGTTGCATTGGCTATTATAGCTCTTCCGACCGTAATTGGTTCTTATGTAGTCATGCAAAAAGCGGTACATATTTGGGATAAAGTTCAGACTCCAACTACCACGAAAGCAAATCAAGTTGCTTCAAACTCCAATTTAGGTAAAAGCTCATTAAAAATAGCTTTAGATCAATGGGTAAAAGAAGCTCCAGTAGGAGAGAATCGAATTAGAGCCAAGAAGCGCATCTTATTTTTTATAAAAAGCCAGGGAACTGATTTAGAGTTATCCAATTTAGGCTTAACTTCATTACCTGATATTTTTAATGATCCTTGTTTCTACAAATTGAAAAATCTATTTCTTAACAATAATCAACTCAAAACTTTGCCCAGCACAATTGGTCATTTAAAAGCACTGCAGTGGTTAAAAGTTTGTAATAACCAGCTATTCATTTTACCTAAAGAAATCGGTAAATTGCGTAATCTAAAAATGTTGGATCTTCGATATAACCAACTTAACAGATTGCCTAAAGAAATCGGTAAGCTTCTTCTATTGGAGTGGCTAGTTATTAATGACAATAACCTTACAAATCTGCCTGAAGAAATAGATGGATTAACCTACCTAAAGACGTTAAATCTTTCGCATAACAAACTGGAGAGCTTACCTAAAGGAATCGGTAAACTTACTTTGTTAGAATGGTTAGACATGGAAGGTAATCAGCTTAAAACCATTCCTCACACAATGGCTAATCTACCAAATTTAGAGAGGTTAAATCTGAGGAAGAACAGCCTAGAATCCCTAGAGTTTAAAAACCCAAATCCTACTCCTGCAGAGATTATACAAGATTTAACAGAAAGATCCCGCAGGCTGCCAGCTCTAAAATGGTTAAATCTTGAAGAGAATAATCTTAAAAGCTTACCTGATGAAATTGGCGATTTTCAAGCAATAGAATGGTTAAATCTTAGCCGCAATAAACTTATAAGGCTGCCTTCCGCATTTAATAAGCTACAGAGCTTAAAAAACCTAAATCTTAGCCACAATCAGCTTAACTTTTTGCTCGACAAATTTGGCGATCTACAGACGCTTAAAACACTAGATATGAGTCATAACAGGCTTAAAAAATTGCCTGTTACACTTAAGTGGTTACAGGAGCTGGAATGGTTAAATGTAAGCTATAATCAACTGAGCAGCTTCCCCTTGGAAAACTTGCAAGTTGATATCAGCTTTAAACGATTACCCATGCTAAAGTCGCTAAATCTTAGTCACAATGCTCTTACACATTTGCCTAAAAAAATGGATAAACTCGCCAATCTAGAAAAGGTAGATTTAAGTCACAATCAACTTAAAAAAACATTGTCTAGAGACATTGGTAAAATGTTACTATTAAAAGAGCTAGATATTAGTCATAACTATCTTGAAAATCTTCCTTCTGAAATAGGAAAACTTATAAACCTAATAGAGCTAAATCTTAAGCATAATGATATAGTAGATCTGCCATCTACAATGGGCTCTTTAAATAAGTTAACAAGGTTAAATATTAGTTATAATAACCTAAAAACTCTAACTTATACACTTGCTAAATTAGAAAATTTAAAAGAGCTAAATGTTAGCCATAACAAACTTATCGTATTGCTTAAAGAAATTAGCAATTTGCAGAATTTAGAAGTGTTAAATCTCGGTTTTAATCCTGATTTACGCACTCTTCCTATTAAAAGAATCACAAAACTTTCAAAAAATTGTGAGATTGAATTAACAGGTTGTAAGCTCTTTCAAGAGGAGCTATTAAAATTACGTGCTATTCAGAAAGGTCCTTCTATTAACTTCTCTAGCATAACAACAAAACCTATCGAAAAATCCTTAGCATATCTATACGGCCTGATTCATAAAAATCCCATGGAATTACCCAATCTGCAAAGAACTCAAGAATTGGCTTATTGGTTAGATTTAGCATCTAATCCTAAGATGATCCAAGGAAATAAACAGGCATTTGCTCAGAAAATAATCAGTTATTTAGAACATGCTGATAAAGACGATGAATTTATACATACCTTTTATGCTCTTATTGAGGAGCCATTCAAAAACGATCAGGTAGAGGTATCTACTGAGGGATCTGTATCTAAAAAGATAGAGATATCTATCCTGAACTTAAACCTTGCTTATAAGCTCTCAACAATTGCCCACAAGGATATGAAAGAGCTAGCTTATTTCCTTAAAGGTGTATGGGCTGTCAATATGCTAGGACAATTTGTCCGAAATAAAGTCCCAGCTTTTCCAGTTTTTGATAAAACAGACATAGATCTTGGCTTTATACGGGAGAAAAAACTTTCTGTAGATGTTCAAGATATGCTCTATTTCATCTGTAGTGCACTAAAGCAAGAAGACTCAGCAGAAGCTAAACAGATCTTGAATAAACTCTCAGATCAAGAAGCCTATTTTGAGTTTCTCATCAATAACGATAAATGGAAAGAGAGCCTTGAATTAAAATACCCTAAACAATTTGCAGCTATGGAAAATCAAAAGAAAAATGCTGCAGATGGATTAACCAACCTTACTAAAGAGAATAAAGAGCTTCTTAAAAGAAGGTTTGATCAAAAATTAAAAGAGTTAACAAAAAAAACTCTATAAAAGCCTTGTCTATAGAAAGCTATAATCAATGCTCTTAGGGATTATTTTCATTCAAAATAGGAAGAAAAAAATCTCTAATTTCAAATATCACTTTTTCAAGTGGTATCAGATCGTGTCCAATGCCTTTAAGAAAGGAATCCCATCTTTCCAGAGTTTTTGAGGCGTTATAAAAAGTCTCAGAAAATGCCTTTGGAATTTCTTTAACAATAGTTTTTCTATTTTGGAATACTTTCTTTATAATAGGAAGTGTTTTTTCAGGCTTAATTTGAAACTGGTTGATGATCGTCCATATATCATAAAAGTCTTTCATTCTGCTATTTGCAAGGCCAAGTTTAATCATTGCATCCAATTTTTCAGCAATCATAGTCTCAGGTGTATATCCCTGAAGCTTTGGAGATGGAAAATCTAATAGTGTAGGATAGTATATATTAGCTGGTTTAGGAAAAATCTTGTCGCTGAAACCAATGTCAATTCTTAAGGGAAGTTTAGCTGTATGCAGATGTGCTGAAAAACGTGCTAAAAAACCAGTATACTCTGTTTCCATTTGAAATGGAGAAAGAATTAAACTTGTAGAATTGAAATCGATTCCATCCTTTAAAGCAGGGTGTGAGCAAATTTCTTTGAGGACTCGCGAAATATTTTCAAGAGAGTTATCAGCTTTTGCAAGCAGGTCAATGTCAACGGTTGCACGATGTGCAATAGGATCCCAGACCATTAGCATTAAACCGCCTTTTAAAAAGAAAGATTTTTTATATGGGGAAATACTCAGACGGTATAAAAATCTCTCCATTGCATAATATCGAAGAACTTCTTGTGTAGGACGATTTTTTGCTAAAGCAATATTTTTTAATCTATCGTAAACAGATGCTGGTAAATTTTTTTTGTCACTCATAGTTATTGACTTACAATTGTTTCAATAATAGGTTGAAGAATTTTTTCAACACGACATATTTTTGCATAGTCGTAAAGTTTATCTAAGTTGGTTTGTCCTTTTCTCCAATACTCTTTCAGCGCTTCTAAAACGACATCCATCCCGATTTTTTGCCGAAATTTTAGACAATCAGCTAAAGTTTTCTCAATATTATAAATTTTAACAGGAAATCCACTAATTGAAATTATTTCAACGCCAGCTTCATAAGCATTTCTAGAATATAGAAAGCAGCGTAATGGGGGGTAAGCCGCTTGGGGGATCCTTGAAGGCCTAGGTAAAGCTACATAAACGAAGTGAGGAATTTGAGTTGTTAGCTCATAGTAGGATAATGCAGAGATAAGACAGATAATTCCTTGAGGAATTCTTTTTGCAATCAGGACTAAATCGGGTTCAGAAAAATCTGGCATAGCGGTTAACCGAAAAATACCACGACTTAAATGTTCAAGAATTCCCTCATCGCGCAGTTTATACAAGTAAGTTGAATGTATTCCCAATTTTATAGCTTCAGCTGTATGCAAAATACCATTGTGTTTTCGAAAAATCTGAATAGGATCTGGTTTTTTTTTCTTCATGGTAGAAACGTTTACACTTATTCAATTCTGTATACATTATTACATAACGAGATTTATTGGTCAAATTTTACATTAATCTCTCATAAGTACTTATGAGAGAATATGCTATGCGTTTTTTCCGGCTTTCTTAAATTATGTACTTGGGAAAGCCTGCAATCGCTCTATAACATAATAGAAGATGCAGGACACCATTCATAGCTCGGTGTGGGTGTTGCTCGCTTCCAAGAGAATATGCCTTTGCAATAGCATCTTTAGAACATCCTCTGCATGCATTATTATCAAAATGTTAATAGATGGTTTTGGTACAATATTACGGATATAGATGAAATTATCCGCGTTTTTGTATCTCTAGCTTATATTGGGGAAGCCTACAATCGCTCTATAACATAATAGAAGGTGGAGGACACCATTCATAGCTCGGTGTGGGTGCTGCTCGCCTCCAAGAGAATATGCCTTTGCAATGGCGTCTTTAGAGCAGCCTGTTTCCCAAGGAAAAGGTCCTAGACCCACTTTTGCTTTGCGTATTGCTTCTGCCCAATACATGGAGGCCAAATCTAACCAATGATAGGGGAAGAGAAGAGATTCTTGTAGTTCAGGATCGATAAGACAAGAGAAAAAAGCGCGGTCAAAAGAAGGGTTTTGACAAATAAAAACAGCTTTGCCTCGGGTGATTTGATTTTTAACAAAACAGTCTTGTATTTGTTGAGCTACCAATTGAGAGGGCAGTCCTTGACAGATCATTTGCCAATTGAACCCATTAACTTCTAGGCTTTTAGGATCACTTTTTTGCCAATCTTGTAGACTAAGGGCAATTACTGACTCAAAAGAATCTCTACAAGTGCCTGTTGTTAGATCAATTATTTGAAAAGCAATTTCTATGATTTTATGTTTTTGTGGGTTTAAGCCGTTAGTTTCTGTATCTAAAAAAATTCCTAACAAAACAATCCTTTTATGAAAAATAAGAACAATCAAGGTTAACAAGAAAAGTAGTCAGATTCAATAAGTATTTTCTTGTTAACATAATATTTTATTTGATATATCCCCATTAGCGAAGATGATTAAAAAGAATGGTGACAAACTAAGTAGTCTGTTACTATGGATGATCCATATATTTACAAGGTCGATCATCCATGATTTCTCCGCATAAGTTTCGAGAGGTTGTATTTCAACTCCTTTATAGTGCTGATTTTAGTCAATGTCCACTGGAAGATATCATGGCTATGGTTATGGAAAAGGTAGCTGTTACAAAAAAAGTGGTTCGTGAGGCATATGCCATGCAGCAGCTAGTTACGGCTCGAAAAGAGGAAATCGATGCAGTGATAAAGGAGCACGCACAGAATTATCAGATAAATCGCATACCTAAAGTTGAATATAATGTGTTGCGTTTAGGTATTTACGAGCTGCTTTATTGCCCAGGTCTACCTTTTAAAGTAACTATTTCCGAAGCTATTCGCTTGTCTCGTAAATTTTCTACAAAAGAGTCAGCTAATTTTATCAATGCTGTTTTAGACAGCGTGTATCGATCTATAACATCATGTTAGTCTTTCAATCTGGGAAATTATTAAAAGATTATACAACAATCCAAATAGGCGGCCCAGCACATGAGTTTATTGCAGTTGATTCTATAGAAGGGATGCAAGAAGTTTTACATGATTGTTTTGTATGCAATCGAGATTTTTTCATTTTAGGTAAAGGTTCAAATTGTCTATTTCACGATGATGGATTTAAAGGACTTGTTATTTTGAATAAAATTAGTTTTTGCTCATTTGAACAAGAGATTGTATCTGTTGGTGCAGGCTATAGTTTTTCTTATTTAGGAACTCAAACAGCAAAAAAAGGCTTATCTGGCTTAGAATTTGCTTCGGGAATTCCAGGCTCCGTTGGAGGAGCAATCTATATGAATGCAGGGGCTTCTTCTTCTGAAACAGCAGATTGTCTACATGAGGTTACATTTGTTGGGCAAGGCGGAGAGATAGAGATTTTATCTCGCGATCAGATAGACTTTTCCTACAGATTTTCTTCTTTTCAAAATCGAAGAGGCGCGATTGTAGCAGCGAGTTTTAAGTTAACTAAAACAGAAGATGCAAAGAAAAAACAGCTTGATCTCATAGATTATCGAATCAAAACACAGCCTTATAAAGATTTATCAGCGGGATGTATATTTCGTAATCCCCATAAATCATCAGCAGGGGCTCTCATTGAAAAATGCGGTCTTAAGGGTGTTTGTGTAGGGGATGCTGAGGTTTCTTTGATACATGCAAACTTTATCATTAATAAAAAAGAGGCAACCGCTAGCCAAGTCTGCGCGTTAATACGCCTTATTCAGCAGACAGTTAAAAAAAAAGAGGGGGTTGACCTAAAGATGGAAATTCTTTGTATCCCATATTGTTTAGATGTTTCGTGCTGATTTACATTGCCATACAAAATATAGCGATGGGACAAGTAGTCCCGAAGAGCTGCTACTTCTAGCAAAGAGCATTGGTCTGCAAGGATTATCAATTACAGACCATGACACGACGGCTGCCTATAGAGCTGCCATTCCTATTGCTAAAGAGCTTGGAATTCTTCTAGGTACCGGCGTAGAATTCTCCTGCAGCTTTGAAGGACAAAGCGTTCATATATTGGCTTATGATTTTATTTTAGCTAACCCCATTATTGAAATGCTCTGCAAAAGACAACAATTTAATCGAACTCAGCGCAATCGAGTGATTTTAGAGAAGTTGCGAGATAAAAAAATTTTTATAGATCAAGAAGAGCTAGATAGCTTAAGAGGAGTTCTTGGACGCCCTCATATTGCGCAATTAATGATAAAAAAAGGCTATGTGACTTCTATACAAGAGGCCTTTACTCTTTATCTAGGAGATAATAAATCTTGTTTTTATCGAGGAGAACTACTTCAGATAGAAGAAACAATGAAGCTCATTCATCAAGCTCATGCTAAAGTTTTTCTAGCTCACCCCCATCTTTTATCGCGATCTATTTTTATAAAAAATCTATTCAAATTACCCTTTGATGGAATAGAATGTTATTATGCAAAAATTTCTTCTGCCCAAGAAAAAAGATGGATTAAGCTAGCTAAATCCAAAGGCTTATTGATAAGCGGAGGATCTGATTATCATGGAAGTATAAAAAGCTATTTACCTTTAGGTTGTTCATGGGTAGATAGAGATACTTTCTTTTCGATTTTTCAAAATGTATTATGAAAAGTATGTCCGATTATAAAAAAACACTCAAACAGCTTTTGGAAATGCCCTTGTCAAAAGAAAAAAGCTGCACTCTAGAAAATGTGCAATCTTTGCATAAAGCACTTTCTTGTCCTACAAGAGCATATCCAACTATTCATGTTGCAGGAACCAATGGAAAAGGTTCTGTGTCTATGAAAATAGCTAAAGCTTTAGAATATTCCGGATACCGTGTTGGGTTATACACTTCGCCTCATATTAGCTCACCTCGTGAGAGAATTTGTATCAACTCAGAATGCATTTCTGAAGAAGAGATGGTCTGTAGTGTGGAAAAACTTTTCCAAGTATGTCAAAAGCTAGAATTGCATTTCTCTTTTTTTGAATTTATGACCTTATTGGCTTTTGAATTTTTTTGCGAAAAGCGTGTAGACATAGCAGTCATTGAAACGGGATTAGGAGGTAGATTGGATGCCACCAATGTATTATGCCCTATTCTTACTGTGATTACCTCTATCAGCAAAGAACACACGCAATTCTTGGGCCAAGATTTAGAGAAAATAGCTTTTGAAAAAGCAGGTATTTTAAAACCCAGAGTTCCTGTTGTTTTAGGGCCCAGAGCTCGTTTTCAGTCTATTTATAATCATGCTTGTGCTTTGAATTGCCCTGTTTATTATGTGAGTAAGGTTTTTCATTTTTTTGACGAAGAAAATAGGGAAATAGCTAAAAATGCCCTAGAGCAGCTTAAGCCCCATTTTATTTTAACGCAAAAAGCTATAGATCAAGCGCTCATTTTGCGGCCTAGTTGTCGTTTTGAAATATGTGGAGATGTAATTTTTGATGTAGCTCATAATCCAGAAGCTGTGTTTTATCTTTTGCAGGCACTGCATTACTTTTTCCCAAAAAGACTTTTGCGTTTTGTGGTAGGATTCTCACAAGATAAAGATTATGAAAGTTGTTTAGAATTAATAACTCCTGTTGCAGTACATGTTCATTTAGTCCAAGGAAATGATAGATTAATGCCTGTAGAAGAGCTCTCTTTTGCATTAAAAGATGCGCCATCCTCCTTTTATACTTGCCATCGGAATATAGAAGAAGGAGTTAAGGCAGCTTTTAGCTTTGCTTCTCAAACAAGTGAGTTGACAGTTGTCTGTGGCAGTTTTTCTATCATGCAAGAGGCTAAAAGCGTTATTTATCCTACAAAAGCTTTTGATTTAAGCATGCAAGGAGCCCCTGTCGCTTTTTCTTGATCTAAGATTGCAAATAATTCAAGGAATATCTCATCAACTTCTTCTTTAGAGGGAAATCCCTCATGTGTACCAACTAACTCCCGAGCGGTCCCTATTAAACATTGGATAGTCTCAAAAGTTTTTTCAAAAATTTTTGTGTTTAAGAATTCCATGTTTCTGCGCACACGTTTTTTGTATTCCTCAGGCAAAAGGTTAAAGCGATGTTTTGCCTGGTTATCCTGCTCATTATATAACAGAGCGGCAATTTCAAATAATTCTTCCGTATGCTCGATATAAAATCCTAAGTAGAGCAAAGTCTGTTGCTTAGAAAACCAATTTAAATGAGAAGGTCTTTTATTTTTTTTGAGATTTTTTTCTGCTTGTTTAAGAATGACTTTAGCCTCTGCAACTACTTGTCTATCAGCAACAGCAGGGCGGTGATGATATTCAAAATCATGAATCTGTTGTTTTAAAATACGGATTGCTTTACGAGTAGCTTGTTCTTTTAGTTCTTCAGATCTATGCCTGATTAAACTAATTTCTTGCTCTACTAAACGGTCTTCAAGTTGCCTGTATAAGCTAATAAGAATTTCTTTAGAATGCTTAGCAAATGAAAGATCTATTTGATATAAATTTTGAATTTCCTTTTCTATAGATGCTAGTTGCTTAGAAAAATATTCGTATGCTTTAGGGGAGATAAAGCAACGTCCGATCTCTTCAGAAAGAGATTGTAGCTTAAAATGTAAGCTTAAATAAGTAATTTTTTGTGTCATATTAATTAATTGTTTTATTTATTAATCTTAATTAAGTATAATTAACCGCACACTTAATTCTATTTCTAATTTATTTAGAAATCAATACTAATAAATATCTTTATTGTTTGTTATTAATTATTTTTTATTTTGTGGTTTTTTCTTTTCTCTTTATAAATCTCTTCAATAAAATAGATATATTATTATTTTTAAAATGTAAACTTTTTTTTATCATTTCTTGTTTTTTGTTTAGGTAAAGAATAGACAAGAGAGATGCAAGAAATGATTTAATAACTATTTTTTTTTTGAATCAATAACAAAGAAGCAGAGGCGTGTTTGTTTGGCCAGGTATGATGGCAAATAACATATTGGGCAGAGGATAATTCTTGAGCTTTTTGCACTAAGAAGATTTGTTCTTTAGCCCCTTCTGCATGACCTGGGTAGCATAGAAAAGTAATTAGACCACCAGGTATAATCAACTCAAGAGCGATTTTAAGGCTTTTTAGTGTATCTTCTGTAATGGTAGTAATTTTTTTGTTGCTGCCTGGAAGATATCCTAAATTATAGATAATTAAGCGTATAGGATGTTTATGAGCAAGATCTGGAAAATGAATATGAGATGCGCAAAACAAATGAATTTTTCTATATTGCTCTTCTTGTAAATGATTTTTTAATAGAGTAGAAGTGTTTTCAATAGCGATTTGTTGTTTATCTAGACCGATAATCCCTCCTAAAGAGAGTTTTCCTAGCTGCAAAGTATCTTTACCATTTCCGCAAGTTGCATCAATAGCCCAATCTCCTGGTTGTAAAACCATTTTCCAATAAAAACGTGCCAATTCCAAGTGAGAATGTAGGGGTAAAAAATCCATAGAAATCAGATTAGTGGGTTCTTTTGAGTGTAAATCTGGTTAGGAGATTCAAGCAACTGGAATCTTATTGAAGTGAAATTGGGTTGCTTTAAAGAAGTTGATTAGAAATCAATCATTTCGGTATCATGTCTGGGAATCTAAACTACAATAATGGGGTATTAGCTCAGTTGGTTAGAGCGCCACGTTGACATCGTGGAGGTCGGCTGTTCGAGTCAGCTATATCCCAAGCTTTCTATGTCTAAAAATAACACTATAGTTGAAAATCAAATCAATTCTCTGGTTTTGGCAGCAGCAGTTGTAGAACTGTTTCCAAAGGCTCTCTTAGTAGAGGGGCAGGGGACAGAGGCTTGTTTTTTTTATGATATCGTTTTTCCTTTCGATTTTGAACCCCATCTCTTAGGAGTTATTGAAGATAGAATGAGGATGATTCATAAAGAGAGTAGAGTTTTAAGATCTCTTGAAATGACACCGAGTAACGCTGCTTTATGGATGGAACATCAAAAGCAATATCTCATCGCTAAAAAATTAAAAAAAACTCTATGTTCTTTAGTAACCATGGGACAAATAGGAGAATTTGCTACATGGGTTCCTCATCTTAGTCTTCATACAGATAGAGTTTCATTTACGGCAAAGTTAAAAGAATCTTTTACAGTTTGTTCTTCGATTCCAGGTCTTATTCGAATTGTTGGCATAGCAAATAGCTCTTGTAAACAAAAGCGTTTATTTTGGCAGGAACACAATCATCTTCAGCTGGTTTGCGATATGCAACTTTTTATGCCTTTAGCAAATCAGAGGGGGTGGGTTTGGCTGCCTAAAGCAGAGTCTATAAAAGAGTTTTTGATAAACTATTGGAAAAAAGAGTCTTTCAAGGAAAATATTGCATTCATCACCTCTCCTTATTCGCCAGTAACTGTAAACAGCCCTATATTGGCGTATCACAAGCAGGTATTTCAAAATTCTCAAAAAAAAATGAATAAGTTAGCGGAGCTTACATGGATCATAAATCCAGACCCTAGCGATATGCATCAAGGGCTTTTTCAGCCTTTTTGTTATTTGGCTGATTTCACTTGCTTATTTTGTTCGAAAGAGAACTTATTAAAAGAGTGTATTTCTTCCTTGCAATTCATTTTAAAAATCCCTAAAATCTTGGGTTTTGAGTTCGAAATTGTTTTACGCAGCGCTCATGGTGAAATTAGAAAAAAAAATGACCTGCGTTTATCTATTATGCAAATGGCCTTAAAGGAATTGCAGTTAGATTATCGCATAGAGAAAAAAGGCCATTCTGATTTCATAGAGCGTGTAGAAATACACATTGCAGACAGCTTAAAGAGATGGTGGAGTGGGCCTTTTTTGAGCATTTTAAAGAGCGATCAAGAAGCAATTCTTTTACGCTCTATGTTTGGTAATTTAGAAAGAATGATGGGCTTACTTGTTGAACAAACAGGCAGCAAGTTGCCATTTTGGTTAACCAATGAAAATATACGTATTATTTGTGGTTAATTCTTAAAGCAGGAGTTATGCCGAGACTGTTTGTTCTCAATTGAGCCAAAAAGGCATTAAAGCATTAATGGATTATCGATATAGCGTTTCTTTAGCACTGCGTTTCTATGAGGCAATTAAAGCGCATATTCCTTATATTGTGCTTATTGGCGAAAAGGAGCGGTTAACAAATACGCTTACTTTGCATGAGTCAGGCTTAAATCAAAAACAGGGCATAACATTAGATGCTTTGTTTACACGGATACAAATGGCAACTGGGGGTAAGAACTCTGAATCTGAGAATCAATAGAGAAATTCGTGCTTTAAAAGTGCGTGTAATTGATAAAGAAGGAAATCAATTAGGGATTTTGTCATTGACTGAAGCTTTGACAAAAGCAGAGCAAATGGGACTGGATTTGGTAGAAATCGCTCCAAATGCAGCTCCTCCTGTTTGTAAAATTATCGATTACGGTAAATATCGTTATCAACTAACAAAAAAAGAGAAAGAACAAAAAAAGTCGCAGCATCAGGTTAAGGTAAAGGAAATCAAACTTAAACCAAATACAGATGATCACGATATCATGGTAAAGTTAAAACATGCACGTGAGTTCATCTCTAAAGGAAATAAAGTTCGACTCACTTGTACATTGCGCGGTAGAGAAATTGCTCGTCCTGAATATGCTCAAAAAGCAGTTCTAAGAATGTGTGGAGATCTTTCCGATATAGCTACCCCTGAAGCTCCGGCTAAAATGCTCGGGCGTAGTTTATCAGTTGTATTAGCGCCAGGGGCTGCAAAAAAAAAGCAGTAAAATAGTGTTTTTAAGAATGGAGAGATAAAGCTGTGCCAAAAATGAAAACGAAAAAAGCAGTAAGTGCCAGATTTAAGGTAACCGGAACTGGAAAATTAGTTCGCCGGCGTCCTGGATGTCGCCATATACTGACAAAAAAATCTTCCAAACGTAAACGTAAATTGCATCGACCCGCATTAGTAGATCAAGGTCAGGTAAAAATGTATGCCCGTTTAATGGGAGTAGGGTGAATTACCCTCTTTAGAATTTAAAAAATAATGGAGAATCTATATGGTTAGAGTCACAAATTCTGTGGCTTCCAAGCGTTCCCGCAAGAGACTATTCAAGCGTGCTAAGGGATTTGTTGGAGATCGCAAAAATCACCTTCGTTTGACAAAAGATGCGGTATTGTCAGCAGAAGCTTTTAATTATCGTCATCGTAAACTGAGGAAAAGAGAATTTCGCAGTTTATGGATTACTCGTATTAGTGCAGGAGCCAAAATAAACGGGATTTCTTACAGCAAACTCGTTCATGGTATGTCACTGGCTAATTGTCAGATTAACCGCAAAAGACTTGCTGAAATGGCAGAAAGTGATCCTAAAGGATTTGCTGCTATTGCAAATGCTGCTAAGCTTGCATTTTGTTAGGTTTTTATTTTTTCTTAAAAGCGCTTGTTTACAAACAAGCGCATATCTAGAAGGATTTTTTTGTGCGTGATACAATTTCTTCTATTCAAAAGCAATTTCAATCTGATTTATCACAAATTAAAAATAGCAAAGATGTTGAACTATTAAAGGTAAAGTACCTTGGGAAAAAGGGCTTAATCCAACACATAATGCAACAATTAAAAGAAGTTTCTAAAGATCTTCGGCCTCAAATAGGAAAAGAGATTAATGATCTTAAAGAAGAAATCTTAAAACTTTGTCAAAATGGTCTTGAAAGCTTTCTTAACGTAGAGCAAACCAAACGCTTGACTGAAGAAAAAATAGATGTGACAATCCCCGGAAGAAAGAGATTCATAGGTAGACGACATCCGTTGCAGGTAACTTTAGATAAGGTTATAGATTTGTTCTGTAATATGGGTTTTTCTGTGCAGTATGGTCCTGATATAGATAACGACTACTACAATTACGAAGGATTAAACTTTCCTCCAGATCACCCAGCCCGAGATATGCAGGATACTTTCTACATTACAAAAGATCTATTATTGCGCTCGCACACCTCTAATACGCAGCTGCGTGTAATGCAAGAAAATACGCCACCTATTCGAATTATTGCTCCAGGAACCGTTTATCGCAATGAAACAATTAGTAGCAGATCCCATGTGTTTTTTCATCAAGTGGAAGGTTTGTATATTGATCGCAAAGTCACGTTTGCAGATTTACTAGCTACGATGGATGAATTTTGGAAAAAGCTCTTTGGCTTATCTATTCAAACACGTTTTCGTCCTAGTTACTTTCCTTTCGTAGAACCAGGGCTTGAAGTAGATATTGCTTGTACTTCCTGCAAAGCAGAAGGGTGTAGGTTGTGTAAACATACAGGCTGGTTAGAAGTTGCTGGAGCCGGCATGGTACATCCACAAGTTCTTAAGAACGCTAATATTGATCCAGAAGAATATTCCGGATATGCCTGGGGAATGGGTATTGAAAGGGTTGCTATGCTTCTTTATGGAGTTAAGGATATTCGATTGTTCACCGAAAACAATTTGCGGTTTTTAAATCAGTTTGCTTGAAAATTAAAACGTATTCGTTATAATTCTTGGATCCCTCAAGGAGGAGTGGCAGAGTGGCCTATCGCGGCTGTCTTGAAAACAGCAGTCGGGCAACCGACCGTGGGTTCGAATCCTACCTCCTCCGTTTTTATAAAGCGCTAATGATCTATTAGCGTTTTTTAATATAGATATTTTCGATGCTTTATAAAATTTAATTTATAATAGTTCATTAAAATTATATCTCTTATTTATTTTTATTTACTATTGGCTTATACTTTGTAATTGATTTTGATTAAAAAGAGTTTTTTATGAGTATGCTTTCTAATATTTTATCCTGTAGAAACTTTAGTTGATAAAGTTGTTAAACTTAGCTTACCTGCAACTTTTCCTAATGATGTTTCTTTTATGGGACCTGTTATAGAAGAAACACAAAGTAATGAAGAAATAGAAGCTTCTCTTCCATTAAATTTAACTGTTCCATTAGAGTTCGCTACCAGTAGACTTGCAGCTCTTAATATACAACCCTCTTCTACACCGGCTAGAGCTCCTATTCCTACAAATAATCTACCTTTAGATGAACCTGTACAATCTTCTAAAGAAGAAAAGCTCATACGCTGGATCTTAACCTCTCATAATATGTATGGATTGGCTGTAACTGTGTTGCATAATTTTGTTGATATTTGTTGTCAAAAACCAGAAGAGAGAAATTTTATTAATGATTCACTAGTCCCAAGAATCAGATATACTGGGTTTACCATTTCTGCAACTGCAGGCGTTGTTTATCATGTAGCAATAGGTATTTTATTTACTCCATTAGTAGAAGCGACTTTAGGTCGAAAAAAGGAAATTAATGAGATCTGGTATGGTTATTGGGCAGGGGCTAGCATATCAGCAATGGGTGTATTTGCTGGAATGTTTGGTATGGTATCAGGTAACTATCTAATTCATAAAACTATGGAAAGAAGTATTCCTCAATTTAAAAGATTATTAACTCGTTATTTATATCGCGCACAAATTTTTTGTACACAATTAAAGGAAGTGAATTTTCCTCAATTAAGACAAGAAGTCAAAAATGTCAAGACTACCGCTGAAATGGTCATTATAACGCGAAAATTAGTTGGCATAGCAAGGAATCTATTACCTGCCATGGTTTTGCAAAGCCCTTTTTAGCCCTTTATCATAAAAACAGAGCGAAAATTTTCTGAAATCCTGTAGATTATGGAATCTAAGGAACTTAAAGGAGCTCAAAATGGCAAAGCTATATTTTCGTTATGGTACTGTAGGAAGTGCAAAGACATTAAATCTATTAGCAGTGGCGCATAATTATAGAAGCCAAGAAAAAAAGGTTTTACTGATTAAGCCAAGGATTGATGATCGATTTGGCCTAGAGCAGATTAAATCGCGAGCTGGTCTTGAAATGAAAGCAGATATTTTAGTGGATGAGAACACAGCGCTTTTAAAGTATACCTGGGAAGGTATTAGCTGTATTCTAGTAGACGAGGCTCAATTTCTCTCTGCTCTGCATATTGAAGAGTTAAGAGAGCTAACCGTTACACAAAATATTCCTGTAATTTGTTATGGATTGAGAACAGATTTTCGAGCACGCTTGTTTGAAGGGTCTTTGCGTCTAATGGAACTAGCAGATCGGATTGAAGAGGTAAAAGCGACTTGTCACTATTGTCATTCTAAATCCATCATGAATTTAAGGCATGTAAATGGACAAGCTTGCCTAGATGGTCCTAGTATTCAACTAGGAGCGGAAGAATCTTTTTATCCTACTTGTTATGCTTGTTATATCGAGCAATTATCCCATATTTCAAATGTCGTTATGTAAAATTCTCATGCGATAACGCTGCATAAGCTGAACCATGAAGTGCAGGTTGTGGATGGTGGCTAAAATCATACAGGTAGCTTCTTTTGCCTTAAATAAATGGTGTAAATAAGCTAAACTAAACCTACTACATGTAGAGCAAGAGCAGTTTTTTTCGGGAGGAGAAAATAGATGAGCATGAGAGCTTTTGCCAATTTTTAAGTGCCCTTCTTGTGTTAGCAGAATGCCGTGACGCGCGGCTCTTGTAGGATAAGAAGAGTCAAAAGTATCAATCCCCATGGGTATACACATTTCAATAGAGGTTAAGTCTCCAATTCCTAATAAATGATTAGGCTTTTCAAGTGGCAGATATGACATAGTAGAGCGCAAAACTTCAAACATCTCTTGTTTGGTTCTACCCATACTTCCTCCAATAGAAAAACCATCAAAAGGAAGCTTTGTTAAGTAACGGCAGCTTTTTTCTCTTAAAGCAGCATCAATACCGCCATGAATCACAGCATACATTGCTTGGTTATTGGGGTTTTTTAAATGTGTATGTAAAGAGCGCTCTTCCCATCTGTGCGTACGTGCTAAGGAATCCTCTAAGGCGCTTTTCTCGATATGATAGGGGGGGAGTTCATCAAGTGGAATAATAATATCTGCCCCTAAGTCTTTTTGTGCTTCAATCGAGCTCTCTGGAGTGAGTAGGATTTTTTTTCCATCACGATAAGAGCGAAAAACTACACCTTCTTCAGAAATTTTTAATACATGACCAGCTTGTTTTTTAGTCCCTTTGCCTTTTAATTCATCTGCAATAGAGCCGTAAGCTAAGCTGAAAACCTGAAACCCACCTGAGTCGGTAATAATGGGTAAACTGCGATTGATAAAGCTATGTAACCCTCCAGCTTGTTTCACAATAGAAGTTCCTGGTTGAAGTAGTAAATGATAGGTATTGCAAAACATTAACTGTAGGCCTATCTCATGAACCGCTTGGTTATCAAGAGCCTTAATAGTCCCATTTGTGCCAACTCCCACAAAATTAGGAGTATCAATGACTCCGTGAGGGGTATAGATTTTTCCTACTCTAGCTTTAGATTTAGTAGAGGTATGAATGAGTTCAAAGCAAAAGGTCATGAGAGTCTCTTGGGGGTTTGGGGAATTAGCCATTTTACACAAGCCGTCAGAGGGGCTAATAAGGCAATGATGACAATTTTTACAAAATAACTGACTAAGATAATATCGGTTAAACATGCAACAAGAGAGAAGAGGCCTAAAAAAGAAAATAAAATGGTATCGAGTAGTTGTGTAATTGTTACGCAAACAGCATTGCGTATCCAAAAAGGAAAAGAAAGAGTTTTTTTTAAAAGCCCAAATAATTTTATATCTAATTGCTGAACAATCATAAAAGTGACTAGTGAAGCCAGCAGAAGCCTGGGCGTTGGTGTTAAGATTTGAAGGAAAGCAGAGTGTGTGGCATCAAATGCAGAAGGTAGATAAAATAGATGTATTTGAGACATGACAGTAAAAAAAATAATAGCGAAGAAAGATACCCAAATGGCTTTTTTTGCTATTTCTAAACCAAAATATTCTCTTAATAAATTTAAAGAAAAGATACTGCCAATAGCAAACACATCGCTGCAGGTGATTTCAAAGCCAAACCAGGAAATTTGTTTAATGACAAATAGGTTAGCAAGAATTGCTTGGATAGCAATCGATGCAATTACAGCTTCTTTGCCTAATTTTAAAGAAATTAGGACAAATAGCATTACAACAAAAAGATGTGAAAAAAAAATAATTTCGTTCATTAAAACTAAAAAAATTTAAAGAAAATAGAATAACATATTTTGGTAAATAAATAAAAGCTTTGTGCTTATTAAAAATAGAAATACCGATATTTATTGCTAAATTTAGATTTTTTAGGTATACGTGATCTATTTTTTATTATCGGAGAACTATGAATTTCACACAGATTGTTAACTATTTTATTTCTTTACTTGTCGTCTGCAGTCCTTTTGCAGCTCTTCCTGCCTTGTTGAATTTGACGCAAGGGATGACATTAAAGGAGAAAAAAAACACAGGGCTGGTTGCTGGCGTAGCGGTGGGAGTCATTCTTATTTCAATGACTTGGATTGGAAGCTCTTTTTTAAGTTTTTTAGGAATTACTATACCTGCTTTTCAAATAACCGGTGGAATAGTTGTGTTTTTATTAGCTTTTTCCATGCTAAACGCACAGGTTAGCCGTATGAAGCAAACTATAGAAGATCAAAAGGAAGCGCAAAAAAAAGATTCAGTGGCTATTGTGCCTTTGGCCATTCCCATTACAGCAGGCCCCGGAGCCATTAGTACGGTGATTATAACTAATGCAACTCATCCAGGAGTAACTAACCAGGTATATATGACAGTCTGCGCAGCTTTAGTGGCCTTAATCATAGGAATTACTTTGTATTTTGCTGGAAATATTGAGAAATTTTTAGGTCAAACAGGGATTAATATTTTTAATCGAATTGCTGGATTAATTTTGGCGGCAATGGCAATACAAATGCTAGCAAAAGGAGCCGTGGGTCTTTTAACAATCCTTTGGTAGACGCTGATTTAAATAAGCTGCAAGAGAAGGATGATGTAAATTTAACCACTCCTGCAAAGGGGTGATTATTCTTTTGATTTCTTGGTGTACAATTTTAGGGTTTCTTTGATTTGAATCACGGCAGAGTCTCCCTAAATCGATCTGCATGGTTTGAGAACCTACTAACCCAAGATTTTTATTGATTTTAGGATCTAAATCAAGAATGCCTTTTTTGCCTCTTTGTATAAAAAATTCGATTAAATTATCAATGACTACCTGAGCTCCTTTTTCTCCTTCTGTCTGGATAATTTGAGATAGGCCTGGGTAAATAAGAGAAGCTTTTTTTTGCACAATGCATACAACTTGATCTAGAAAAACTTGGCGAGCCATGCCTATTTTATCGACTACTGTGACATAGCGGTTAAGGGGGTAATTTTTTTGCAATCTAGCAAAGATTAATCCACTTTCCTTGGAAAGATCTTCACAAGCGATTTGGTAGCTTTTGCATTCTTTTTCAATCCGCTTTCTTAAGCGCAATAGTTTCTTAAGATATTGTTTTTGAAAACAGGGAAGCATAGAAAGTAGCTTTAGAGAAAAAGAGGGATTGATTTTTCTAAACTTTAAAAATTTTATAACGTATTTTTTGTCTTTTGACATAAAAGCGTATGCCTGTCCTCCTTTTTCTAAGAAATAAAAAGGCTGATCTAAGCAAGAGAGATCTGCATTTTGAAATAAGACATCAATTTTCCATTCTTCTGTATCTGGAATAGAACCTTGGATTTTTTCTATACGAAAACCAGAAGTTTGGCTATCGCAAAATGTTTTAATCAGAAAAAAACAGAAAATAATAAGCGCTATGTTTAATAGCACTTCGCTTAATTTTATCAATCTCATCCATTTATTGAATGCTAAATTTGCGCTCGACATTGTTAAATATTCCAGGGACTAATTGGTTATTAGAATCTAAAAGCTGTAATCGGATATGGTGAGTTCCTCTCTTAAGACCATATATGTAGTAAGGTTGCCATGAAGTAAGGATCTCTTTTGTAGCATGATCGATTTCTACAGCTACTTTGTAACCATCTCGGGATAGTTGGCAGTTAGTGATATAGAAGTCCAGTAAAATGGGCTGTGGATTACACCCGCTTTGACCACAACCTTGCTGAAAATACGTTCCTTGAGGTTCATTATAAGTTAAGTAGGGCTTACATAAATCTACAGAAAAGCACTGGTCATGATTTTGATGATAAAAGGTTCTCACTGCAAAGCAGCCCTTGTCTTTGAGGCTTTCTTTAAAAGAGCGAGCGGGGAAAACACGCATGACATGCATACCTGGGCGAAGGGCAAAAGGTATGTCAAATAAAGCAAGCTCATTACTGTTTTCATCAATTCCTCTCCATGCATCCATATCTGCTTGAGTAATGATAAAATAGGGTTCATTATCAATGATCATATGGAGGGTCTGTCCTTTTGGATCATTGAAAATCTCTTTTTTACGTGGAAACTCGCTATCTACTCCCAAAGCAAGTCCTGTGATGCGAATTTGCCCTCTGCTATCAGAGCGACATAACTCCTTTTCTGAAGGATAAATTACTTTTACATTTACATGATCGGGCTCAGGAGTGGCAGATACAGACACAATCTGAATAGAGGATTTAGAGCAAAGATCTAAAGAAAAACAAAGGGTTAAAACAAACGCAGCAGATATAAATAATCTCCTCATATATCCCTCTTAATTATAGGTTATAATGTAATTTTTTTGTATATAAATGTCTAGATTATAACAAGGTCAAAATTGTTATATATTTAAAGAATTTGGAGTGATATGGATTTTGTTCTCGTTGTTTGTATTGTAATTTTAGGACTTGTTTTTGATTATACCAATGGTTTTCACGATGCAGCAAATGTAGTATCCACTGTTATAGCTACGCGTGTATTAACGCCACTTGTAGCCATCTGTATGGCCTCGGTGTTGAATGTAATAGGGGCAACGCAAATTAGCGGTGTTGCTCAGACAATTGCATCTGGATTAGTAGATCCAAATTACACCTCTTCCCTAACAGTGATCGCAGCTTTATTAGGGGCTATCATTTGGAACGTTTTAACTTGGTCTTTAGGGGTCCCCAGTAGCTCTTCTTATGCATTGATCGGAGGGTTAATCGGCGCTGTCTGGGCACAAACCGGAGTGCAAGCAATTTACTGGTATCCCTTAATGAAGAAGGTAATTATTCCAATGGTTCTCTCGCCTTTGATTGGTTGCTTATTTAGTTTTTCCTTTCTAAAAATATTGCAATTTTTCATAAAGCGTTTTGATAGATTTACTCGTTTATTTGATTGTTTGCAAATTGTTTCTTCCGCTCTTGTGGCTTTAGCTCATGGTTTAAATGATGCACAAAAAAGTATGGGAATCATTACTCTGGGGCTTTTTAGCGCAGGTGTTATTTCTACAGATACCATTCCTCTTTGGGTGATCTTATCTTGCGCTTTAGTGATTGGAATTGGAACGGCTTCCGGAGGCTTTAGGATTATTGATACAGTAGGATTTCGAATTACACACCTTAAATCTTATCAAGGATTTGCAGCAGAAAGCAGCTCTTCTATAATTATTTTGTTTGCCAGCTTTTTAGGAATGCCGATTAGTTCAACACAGATGATCGTAGGCAGTATAACAGGAGTTGGTTTGGCAAAAGAAAAACCTGGTGTAGAATGGAAGACAGCCCGTAGGCTTGTTTTGACATGGGTTCTAACCCTGCCCCTTGCGGCTGGTTTTTCCTGTTTGATCTTTATGCTGTTTAGAGTTTTTCTTTAAAAGTAATAAGAGTCAATTTCTTCATTTTTTTTAGGCCCCATAATATTCCAATGCAAATGAATGCCATCTGGCTTAAGATGCATTTTTCCTATATAAGTATCTCTTTTGCATACATGAGGCTGTAGAGAGATTAGCAAATGATTGCTCAAAGGGGCTAAATTTACTAAAAAGACAGGGGGAGCATATCGCAAATGTTCTAAAGAAATCACATCTGCATTAAGGTCCAATGTCCAACGAAATACGTTGCTAAAGTTCATCTCCGGCTTTCCAGACCAAGCTCCCTTTTCATGGAAAACAAATACATTAGTTCCTTTTTTTGTAACAGAAACCAAGGCTTTGCCTTTTCTAGTATATTCTTTTGATTTTGTACTGCAGCTAAGTTGCTGTATTTTAGCTAATCGATCCCATGCTGCTAGAAGTATTTGTGTTTTTTCTTCTTTCAATAGATTAATGCTTTTTGCATCCATTTTTATTTTCTTTTTGAATTAAGGGAAGAAACATACGATCTCCCCAAAGAGGGATATTAAAAGATAGATGTGGATTTATCATGTACACATAATCTTCGTGAAGTAGGGGAATAATAGGCATTTCCTCGATAAGGATCTTTTCTGCTTCTTCTAAAGTCAGCAAGCGTTTATCTCCTTGTTCATGATTAGATCTATCAAGCAATTCAATGTATCTTGAGTTCTCCCATTTTGAGAAATTCATTGCGTAGTTTTTGTATTTAAATCTCTCGAGGACATTCATTGGATCGTAATACATAGCAGTCCAACTAGCCATACACATCGAATAATTACCCTTAGCCATTTTATCTAGAGCAATGCTAAAGTCCAATTTTTCTAACTTTATAGAAATTCCTAAAGCTTTTGACCACTGCTGTTGGATGATTTGTGCTAACCCACTTGCTCCGTATATCCGAGAGTAATAATAGAGAACAACAGCTTTAAAAGCTTCTTTAGTAATGCCCAGTTCAGCCATGCCTTCCTCTAATAGAATTTTAGCTTGTTTCACGTCATTGTCTTTAAAAAAACAGCGATAGCGATTTTCTTTTAAGCAGGGAGGTACTATGTTTGCCGCAGATAGGCCTCCCTGATAGGCGACATTAATCCGATGGGTCTGGATATTTCGTTTAATGCCTTTCCCCAAAAAACCAATCAATTCCTGACGATTAAGAGCTAAGTTAAAGGCTCTGCGAATTTTAGGATGATTAAAGGGGAATTGCTCTGTATTGATGTAAATGAATACAGAACAAGGTCTTGGCGCGGAAAAAAGCGTCCATTTTTCTTCTAAAGAAGGGATTTCTTCTAGAGGAATGTCGGTTAAAGAATCTCCAATTATATCAATTGATCCCTGCTTAAACATCTCTAATGTCGCTTGATTATTTTCGACAATGTTAAATACCATTTTTTCTGGATGCAGGTCTTCTGTTTTTCGATATTTGGTATTACGGGTAAGAAGGATTTGATTTCCTTGATCCATCTTCTCTAAAAGAAAAGGGCCATTGCATAAAAAATGAGCACCTTCATTATAGACCCACTTAGGGTTTTTTCGATCATTTGCAATGTTTACAGGCGAAAAAGGAGGTAAACAAAGCAATTCAAGAAAATAAGGTGTAGGATGCTCCAGAGTAATTACAAGAGTTTTTGCATCGAGTGCTTTAACACCTATTTGATCTAAAGGAACAAGCCCTTTTTTAGCAGATTCTGCATTTTTAATAGGAGAAAATGCATAATCGCATACTGTGGGAAAATCGGGTTTAAGAATATCTTTCCAGGTTTGTTCAAAATCATAAGCAGTAACAGGGGCATCATTTGACCAAACAGTATCTTTCAAAGTAAATGTATAGGTAAGTTTATCTTCTGATACTTTATAGGATTTGGCCTGAGCTAGCTTAATAGATCCATCTGGGCCTCGTTTGACAAGCCCTTCAAAAAGCAGAAAAATCATTTGAGAAGAAAAAACATCTCCTGCTTTACGAGGATCAAATGTCTTAGGTTGTGTTTTCATATTTAAACGAAGCATAGGAAGCCTCCCTTTCATTTTAACTGAAGCTATGCAAATAAATATACTTGCGGTAAGAAGCGTAAAAAATAGAATGTTTTTTAAGAATTTCCCCTTTAATTTTTTAGAAGAATTTCTTAAATACTCTCTTAACAAATCGTATTTCACTTAAAAAACTCCCCCAAAAGAGCTTAAACGTATTTTTTATAGGGAATTTTCCTGTAAAACAACATATTTCACAATAACAAATAAAAATTTTTAATTAAACTGATCGCTAAAGCTTTTTAGTGTAGATGGAAGGATCTTTGGGTATAAAGAAAGGAACACTTAAAAAAATAGGAATTCTTGAAGCTTATTAAAGGAAATAATTTAGTACATGGAATCAGAATCAGCAAAACATTTGTGTCTTTCTACCTAAAAATGACAAATGTAAAAGGATCCATTTTTTTGGATTTATACGTTTTTTGAAGATTTTATCCGTTCTTCGAGAATCTCATCTTCGAGTTTTTTGTTTGTTGTCAACCAAAATCTACGCTCTTCGAGCTTGATCATTTTAGAATCAAGACGCTCTTCAAGCTTATTCACTCTAGTATCAAGGCGCTTTTCAAATTTATTTATTTTAGTTTCTAATCTACAAATATGGTCATCAATGTCTTCCATTTTGAAGCGTTGTAATAAACTATAAACAAAACCAATAATAGTTACAGTAGAGACGAACGATGTTAAAAGCATTAATGGGTCCATTTGACTTACCTTTAATAGATTGGCTTTACGCGCTTTTTTTACGTTTCATCTGTTCTTCAAGAATCGCATCTTCGAGCTTTTTGCCCGTTGCCAGCCAAAACATACGCTCTTCAAGCTTAATCATTTTAGAATCAAGACGCTCTTCAAGTTTGGTCATTTTGGAATCGAGACGTTCTTCAAGTTTATTCATTCTAGCATCAAGACGCTCTTCGAGTTTGTTTGTTCTAATTTCAAACTCATTCATTTTGGTTTCTAATCTATCAATGTGGCTATTGATATCTGCTTTGATGTCTATTTTGTGGCTATTGATATCTGCTTTGATTTCCTTTTTAAAGTTATGTAAGAAGCTATAAACAAAACCAACAACGGTTACAACAGCAGCTAATGAAGTTAGAATCACTAATAGGTCCATTTGACTCACCTTTTAATAGGTTGGCTTTATGCGCTTTTTTTACGTTTCATCTGTTCTTCAAGAATCGCATCTTCGAGCTTTTTGCCCGTTGCCAGCCAAAACATACGCTCTTCGAGTTCGTTCATTCTAGCATCAAGACGCCCTTCAAATTTATTTGTTCTAGCTTCTAATCGATCAATGTGGTTATTGATGTCTGCTTTGATTTCCGCTTTAAAGTTGTGTAAGAAGCTATAAACAAAACCAATAACGGTTGCAACAGCAGCTAATGAAGTTAGAATCACTGATAGGTCCATTTGACTCACCTTTAATCTTATAGGTTGCATTTCAAGATAGGATCTTGCACTTCCCTCTACATTTAAGTGTAGCAGATTAAATCTTAAGAATGCAAGCTGATGTTGATCTTAAGGCACTTATCAAAAACCCTTTCCTTAGGGTTGAATCCAAAACCTCTCTGTTTTTGAACAGTTATCTTTAAAGTATCTATTCTTAAACATTTATTTATAATAAAATAGCATTTAAATTAAATTAATATTAAGATGATATTTTTTATACTAATTGAATTATAATTGGGTTATTATTAATAATAAGGCTATATTTAATGATACTATAAATAGGTGTTTGCATGGCTTCTAAAGCTGTTTCTGAATCTGAATTTATTGAAGCGGTGAATTATTTATCGCATCTTATTGAATTAAAACCGTTTGAAAAAGAAGCTAAACACGGTAATGAGCAAGAAAACAATTTTAATGAAGATGAACAAGATGATTTGCTAAAAAGAGAAAAAGTTCAGCAGATTTTCCGTACGATTTTAAACTACCTGCGAAAAGTGTATGAATCGGATCGTGAATACTTCCATCCTCAGCAAATGGAAAAATCGGTTTATGCCGTTATGGCTCTAGCAGATGAAGCTGTTAAAAAGTGGGATAGATATACGCTGCTCTTTAAGAAAACCCAGGACAGGGAAAGTGTACAGCTTTTAAAAGAGTATCGAGATCTAAAGCAGTTTTTTAAGTCAAAGGTCGTTCGTTTTAATAAAAAAACTCTAGAAGTAGAGGTAGAGGAACAGCGCATTACAGATAGTGGTTTCTTCATCAAAGATTTAGAAACCATACGCTCAGATGCTGATTATGAACTATTATTACTACGCAAAGAAGAAGGAGGCTATTTTGCACCTTCTGCCTTATTAAGACATATTCTATTAGTGGGGCAAAGTGATGAGCTCTTATTACATTCTGAATACCAAGAACTTATTTCTCATTTAAAAGCTACAAAAGATCTACAGGCTCATATGATAGCCCAAGAGATGCTAAAACAGAGCCTTTCCTCCATAGATGATTTTTTTAAGCAAGTGAAAGATCTTAAAGCAGAAGAGAGTATGATTTGCATGAGTAAGGCATTAATTGCTTTAATGCTAGCTGCAAATCCTTATAATTTAATGAGAAATGATGCAGATAAAGTCTGCGAGCAATACTTGGTGGATTTTTGCGTATTTTTACGTCAAGCTGTCTCTAAACCAAGATCCGGCCCTTTAATGGTTTTAATCGATCCTTTATATCATAAACTTTCTTATCTGTTATTTACGCAAGCTTGTAACTATGAAAAAGCACTTGAGTTAATTGGGCAATTGATTGCTATGGGACATAGTAAAAACGAACTGCTTTCAGCACAAAAAATTCAATTAGATAGTGTTATTCTTTATCAAGATATAGCCATCCGTACAGCTCTTAAGGCGTATCCAAGCGGCCCTTTGATGCAGGCCCTAGCTTTGGTAAGAGAAAAGCGTTTAGGACAGGGTTTAGATCTACTTACTCAAAAAAACTGGCCTGTACAAATTTATACAATTCTAATGGATCAATTAAAGATTAGCTGTATGAAGATTGCCTCTATGACAATGCAAACAACTCTAGCAGATGTAGAGCTTGTTCCTGAATTTATAGGTTTTATGCAGGTTTTAGCAAGCTCAGGACAGAATCAGAAATGTTTAGTGGTTAACTTACAAAATAGATCTTCTTGGCAAGAAAAAGCGCGCTGTATCTGTTTGGAAAAAGCTCAATACAAGCAAGAATTCTCAGATCATTTGATTGTCATTACTTTTGATAAAGATAGTGATTTTTACCATCAAAGAGAAGGCGGCGCAAAAGCTAGTGATTTCTTAGCAAAATGTGCACAAGAAGTGCTAAGTGGACAGGAGCATGGCTTCTACTTTCCTCCAATGATTAATAGCAGTCGATTAACTTTTTTTGTAAATAAAGCTCTTTTATTAGTTCATGAGCTCTTTTTCGATGGAAAGCAAGAATTTTCTCATCAAGATAGATTATATTATATTGAGATTTTTCATTTCTTTTTATTTTTACACATAATAGATCAAACAATGCCAGATATTTTGAGTTTTACTTGCAAAGATGGTATAGATACAAGCTCTATATTTAGCGCAGAAGTGTTTGCTTGGCTGCATGTGATGAATCACCCAGAAGGTCTGCCTAAATCAAAAAGAGACTTTCTACTCTACTTACTATATGCTCCTGCAATGACGTTAAGAGGGCGTGGTATAGATAGAGATCGGATTCAAAGAATGGCCAGTGCAATGCATGTCTTTATTGAGAAGCTCAATCATAATGGGTTTGTTATTCAAGAAGCTTTTTCTCAGCTATATCAAATGAGCTTTTTCAAGAAGGCAAGTGTACAAGAGGGTTAGTTTAGACTTAAATCTTCTGGAATCATGGATAGGGTGGCATACTTGCCACCCATTTCTCTTAAGATAGTTTGCCAAATCTTTTCTTCTGGTGTATTAAAAATAAACGAAGAAGAAGCGGGATGAATGAACCAATTTCCTCTAATACACTCTCTTTCTAGCTGTCCTGGTCCCCAACCACAATATCCAAAACAGAGGCGAATTGCAGGTCCCTCAGAATTAGCAGAAGCTTCCTGTAAAAATTGCAAATCTCCTCCTAAGTAAACGCCTTCGCAAAGATTCAGCGTTTGTTCAGGCAGTTCTTGAGATGCATGAAGCAACATCATTTGATTGGGTTGAATGGGTCCTCCTGCGCAAATATGCACACTTTGGTTACGCAGATCATTTTGATTGAGGATTTCCTCTGGCAAATCTATTTCCAAACGCTTATTAACAATGAGCCCAAAAGAACCGATGGAGCTATGTTCACAGAGAATAATGACACTACGGAAGTAAATGCCGGCATCTATATTTGGGCTTGCAATCAGGAAGAATCCTTTATTTAAATGTGTATAAGAAAGAGGATCTGCCATAGGGCTCCTTTATTGTGCTTGTATAAGTTCTTCGTTATAAAGGCGCAAGTCATTTGTCAAATCTTCTACCTGACGCATTAGTTCCATAAATTCTTCTTGAAATTGAGAATTATCTAAAATATCTTGCTTTTGAGGATTGTATTTGGCTTTGTCTATTAACATAGAAATCCTTGCCATGGCGGTGTTCACCAGATCAATTTCAGTAGAAAAATACTCCTTAAAACCTAGAGGAGTGTCTAAAGAATTCATAAGGCAAATACGTTGAGCTCTTTGCCTTTGCCAGCTTTTATTAGAATTAAATAGAAGACCATAATGATTAATATCATTCATCATGGTATCTGCTTTGCTCAAGATCGTTGTTAGGCGCCAGTATACATCATCTTGTTTGATTAATTTTCCTAGTGTCCCTGTTCCACATTCAAGATCGTAACTTAAGTGATCAAAGGACTCTGCTGTATTTTTAATATGAGCAATAGCTAATCCTGCATTACCAAAGGAGTTATTGGCATTTAACTGATCAATGGCATCGGAAATTTGACTCGCTACACAAGAGAAACTGCTAAGAGCTGTTTTTGTCTCATCTATGATTTCTTTATCTTGAAATTCCTGTAAGGTAGATTTAGCCTGCGTCATAGCATCTGTAAAGGAATCGGCTGCATTGATAAAAGATTGCTGATTAGCAAAAAACCAGTTGCTAAAGGCATCTGCCTTTTTTTGTAGGTCCGCAAAAGCATCTTTTAATTCTATAAAAGCACTTTCGATCGGATCTACCGAATCAGCGTAGATTGGTTGACCGGAAATCAGTTTAGGGATTGTGCCTTTAGGGGGAGCTTTTGGGATGATTGCAATAGATCTTTCTCCTAAGAGCCCTGCTGTTTGCACCATAATTTCATCTGTGTCATATACTTTGACTTTGGAATCGATCTTAAGTACAAGCTGATAGTAGTATAAGCGTTGTAAAACATCGGATAGGGGTTTTTGTCTGGCATTTTGAATTTCCTCAATGGAGGTTACTTCTCCAACGGGCTTACCCGCAAAGAGCACTCGAGTACCCACATTAATGCGATCAATGTTAGAAAAACGTACGTATAGAATTTGCTTACCATCTCCTACGCTAGGTTTTAAGAAGGCAACCATCCAAATAAGAAGAGCACATGCAACAATGACAAAAACACCGATTAACACACTTTTTGTTTGCTCACCCATGGTTTACTTTCTCCCTTAGCTTTCTCGGATCTTGCGAAATGCTGTTATATAAAGACTTAATTAGAGGGTCATCAATTTCTAGAAATTGATCTCGAGGTGCTATATGTGCAATTTTACCATCCCGAATCAGCGCTAGACGATCTCCGACGTATAGCGCTGAAAACATGTCGTGGGTAACAACAATACTTGTAGCTTTTAGCTCCTGTTGTGTTTTTACAATGAGTTTATTAATTTCCATAGCAATAATGGGGTCTAATCCAGTAGTTGGTTCATCATATAAAATAATTTCAGGTCTATAGACAATTAAACGAGCCAATGCCGCTCGTTTACGCATACCTCCTGATAATTCAGAGGGCATTTTTTTCTGTGTGCCTTTTAATCCTACAAGCTCTAGAGCCTGATCCACCTTAGCTGCAATTTCTTCAGAAGTATATTTTTTTTGAGTTAAGGGGTTTTTATGTTGACTTAAGTAAAATTCTACATTTTTTTCCACGCTCATGGAGTCAAATAAGGCAGCTCCTTGAAATAACATACCCATATTGGCAACAGCTTTAGACAGCTCTTCTTCCTTTAAATCGGTAATACACACCCCATTAATATCCACTGTGCCCTTATCTGGTTTTATTAAACCAATTAAGTGTTTGAGTAAAACGCTTTTTCCAATCCCCGAAGGTCCTAAAATAACCAGGGTTTCGCCTTGGTTTACATCTAGGTTTAAATCAGAGAAAACCACAAGGTCCTTAAAGCTCTTAGATAAGTTGCGAACAGAAATCATAACGAGGTCTCAAAAAGTTCTAAGTGGATTAAATTTAAAACAATAGTCAGAAGGAAATTAACCAGTAAAATAGCGCAATAGGTAATAACCACGCTATTTGTGGTATTTTCTCCTACTCCTGCTGCACCACCAGATGTACGCATTCCCTTAAAACAAGAAATTGTCATAATTAGAAAACCAAAAACAAAAGATTTGGTTATTCCAACCACTAAATCAAAATAGGTCACATGAATAGGAATAGGATCTAAATAGGTCATAGGAGGCATATGAAAATAGTAAATAGAAAGCAAATAGCCTCCAAAGATCCCCATAAAGATACTAAAAATGGTTAAAAGAGGCATCATGGAAATCCCTGCTATCCAACGAGGAGCTATCAGATAACGATTAGGGTTAACTGCCATGGTCTTTAAAGCATCCACTTGTTCTGTGACACACATGGTTCCCAATTCCGCACACATCGCAGCTCCCACTCGTCCTGTAATCATAAAAGAGGTAAGAACTGGTCCTAGCTCTGTTAGCATCGCTTTTGACACCATCAAGCCCGTAACAGAAGCTAGTCCCTTATCGGCTAATTGATAAAAGGATTGAGCTGCTAACACAAGCCCTGTAGAAAATCCAGTAATAGCAACTACCGGCAAAGAGGTCACTCCAATATCGTATAGCTGTTTTAAAATCAGCGAAAGATTCGGCGGTCTCTTGAGAGTTGCTTTAAACACCGCAAGAATCAAAAGAACATAATCGCCAACAGAGGAAAATACCGTTAATTTAGGCAAAAGATTTTGCCATCTAGCGCTCGTAAAAAGTCTATTCTTGAAGCTCGTGAGGTCGATTTTTGCAAGTTTACTCATGAACTGGACTATAAGTAAAAGCGGATTTGGGGTCAAATAAAGATCAGATTAAAAGCTGCAAGCAAGAATAGATTGCAGCTTAAGAGGATAGATAAGAATTAACCAGCTGCTGCTTTAGCTTGTTGTTGGCGTCTTTTCATGTCTTGTATATCTCTTAATAGATCTTGGGAAGATGAGTTAGAACGCTCTTGTTGTAATTGTTGCAAACGCATGCTCTTTTTTTGACTTTCATGATCCAGTTGATTATGGGATATTTTTGCAAAATGAGAGTAGATATTTGATCCTCTATCAAAAAGGGTTTGTGATATAGTGTTAAGAGTATTCTTGCGGGCAGTGTAATTGCCCAGTTTAACCGTAAGGTCCTTTATCTGAGTATCTCCATCCATTAAGCGAGGTCCACATTTTAGTTGATTTAATGCACCTTCAGTAGATGCAAGGCTCAATTCAGCAGTGGCTCCGATCATAGCAAATGCAATCATGCCTACGGCACATGCAACCATAACCCAGGCTTCTTTTCGATACGCAGCACTTTTTTGCTCTGTTATTTTATCTGTCTCTAATATGCAAGCTTCAATTTTTTGTTGGTTATCTGTTTTTGATCGAGATACACCTTTATATAGATCGTATTCTAAAGAACTTATTAATGCTGATGGGGTAGAAGTGATTTCCATAAAAATCTTTCCTTGGTATTTTTTTAGTAGTGATTAAAGGTTGATAACGTGCTTTTCTAAAGCCATTGCAAGTGAATGAATCTGTTCTTCTATTTCTCTAAAGACATTATTTCCACTATTTTGGGTCAAGCGTGATTGCTCATTTTTTTCCTTTTTAAATTCATGATCTAATAGGGCCATCTCTGCTTTTGTATTTAGTAAATAGGCTTTATTTATAAGCTGTTGAGCAGTAAAATTTGCCTGAAGACCAGCTAAAACAGCAGGAACCATGGCAAGTGGAGTAGGAAGGGTAAAAATAGAAACTATCATTATACCACCACCCATAACCATATTAACGGTTTTCCATTTTTCAGCATTCATTTCCCTTTCCCTCGAGTGATTTGTTTCTTCAAGAAGTTTGGAAAAAACCACTTTTATTTTTTCAGAAACTTTTTCTATTTGCTGCACATCAAATTTAAGCAGCGTTCCTTGTAGGGCATCTAAGTTTTTGACATGTTCAACTAGTAAGATTTGATAAGATTTATGAGGAGAAAAAGAAGAAGGTAATTGGGGTTTAGAGGATTTTATCTCTATTTGATTTATAGAGGGAGCCAAACTGCTTTTCTCAAAAGGAGTTTGGGGTATTTTAGAAGAAGCATTTACTTCTACTTTTGAAGAGGGGATTAAACTGCTTTTTTCAAAAAGCACTTGAGAGTTAGGAAAGGAAACTTCGGCCATTTAATTACCATGGGTTGACTTAAGTATCTGGATTCTATTTTGTAATAAGGGATCTTCATTACATAATTTTTCTGCTTTATCAAGCTTTTGTAGAGCTTCTTTTTTTTCTTGGACAGAAAGATAGCACTCTGCTGCATGAAAATAACCAAGTGGATCTTGTGGTTGTAATTTACAAACCACATTCCACGCTTCAATTGCAGCCGGGTATTCTTCTAAAAGCTGTTTACAGCTTGCGAGGCCACGCCAAGAGCAATCTATCAAAGGATCTGATAACACTAGATAGGAAAACAAATAAGAAGCTTTCCTGTACTCTCCTGAAGAATAAAGAGCGTAGCCTGTTCTGTACAGTTCTTCCTTTTCATTTACAGTCAGCTTTTTAAGCTCTTGGAGATTTTTTTTATGGGGTTGTAATAAATCAGCTATTTTAGCAGGGTTCATATATATTTTATACGCGTTGATTTCCAACCATGCGTGCTTTAAAGCGATCTTCTTTTTCAAGGGCTTTAGTAGCCATTCTAGAAAAATCGGTCATATTATCGGCCTTGTGGCTCACTTCTGAGGTCTTTTGAGAGATTTTATTCGGAATAAGTTCTTTTTCGTTATTTAGGATATCGATAATACGAGAAAAATCTTTGGTATCAAAAAGATATAAAGCTGAAGGAATAGCGTCTAGATTTCCCTCTTTAAGAGCATTTGCGATATCTTTGCATTGTTGTTCATTATATCCCGCATTTGGGTGTAGTTGACCAATTAAACTGGGGTTATAAATAAATAGTTGGTTAAAATAGTTACGTTTTTTTTCATCTTCTAAAAAATCTACTTGTTTTTGAGAAGAAGGATTGCTAAACAAAGAAATAAGTTTCATAGAGCTTTTAAGAACTTTTTCTAAAGCTTCTGCTTCTGCGATTTTTTCTTGAGTCTGTTTTGTAATAAAATCTTCTACTTGTGAGAAGCACTTGATATAATCCAAACTAATATTTGCATTGGCCATAATTTCTCTCTTTTGTAAAGGTTCAGCTAATAGAATATCAAATCAAAGATAATTTAAGCAATTTTAATAAAAATAAATTAGGATCAGGAGACAGTATTTAACGCCAGTTTAACGTAAGAAGCCTTTACACATATTCAGCAAGGCAAAATAATTCAGTAATTGCTAGTTCATCCATTTTGAGCCTTTTTTGTTTTTGGATTTTTAGTAGACCTCTTTCGAAACCCATTAACATAGTTCCAGATTATAAATTCCAGCAATTAGATTAGATCTCTTTCAAAACTAGGAAATAAAAAAGCCCTTGTATAAAATAATGCCCTTAAAAGTACGTAAGGGCATGATGAAATTTGAAAAAGCAAAAAGTTTAGACAACGAGAAATTCCGAAGATTAACCGGAGTAAAACGTAGCACATTCGATCAAATGAGCTTGATTTTGGAGATAAGTCACAAAGAGAAAAAAGCCCGAGGAGGCCGCGTCAATAAATTAAAAATAGAAGA
>DASZIJ010000035.1:0-4381 GCA_035949155.1 Candidatus Rhabdochlamydia sp.
TTAGAAATCATAGAAAAAGCGGGATGCGAAGTATTATTTTTGCCTCCCTATTCTCCTGATTTGAATCCTATCGAAAAATTTTGGGCACATTTTAAGAAAAAAGTAAAAGAAGCCTTAAACTTATATTCAAGCCTTGCAGAAGCTATTGATCAATCTTTTTTACAAGTGTGTAGTTAATGGAAATTTTAAATTCAAAATACTATATAAGTCATTTTAGGAGACCTCTTTACAAGTGTGCCCCAAATTTACAATAATCCCACTAGTAGTGGGATTATTTAAATATTTAAGGATCTGTTGCTTCTTTTATTTCTTTTGGAGAAATTTTTTGAGGCAATCTGAACATCTCCAATAGTCTTTCAATAAAGCTTGTTCGCATATCAATAGCAGTAAGTTTGTGTTCAATGTTGCTAATACGGCTTTCTATGCTATTTATACGAATATCTACTTTTTCAAATCGCGTATCCATTTGCGTTTCCATCTTTTCAAATCGCGCGTCCACGCGCGCTTCCATTTTCTCAAATCGCGAATCCACTCTGTGAATCACCCAAGCGAATCCAGTAATCATCGGAATGAGAATGCTTGCGATAACAGTAATGGTTTGAGAGTCTATGCCCACATTTTACCTCTTTATTATGTTTAAAAATCTAAGGGCCAAAGGCATTCTTCTATTTCCTTTCTATAGATCATAACATGGTTTACTTTTTTTTCCCATATTTTCAGGTTTAACTAACACCGCATTTTGATTCTAAAAAATTTTAACCAAATTTCTTGTCAGAGAGTAAATCAAAGGCCTTCCAAGAGCTTAAAAAAAATGATAGACAAGATTTTTCATCCGTAGAGGAAAAACCTTGAGAAAAACCACCTATTCGTTTAAATCTTGCTATGTATTTACCTTAAAAATTTGTATGACAACTACACAAAATATACACTCTGATTACGAATTACATACAGAAATCGCAAAGCTATGCTCAGAATATCAGGAGAGTTTTAAAACAATAACTCGTCAATATGCTTTTTTCCATATTATTTTTTTTCTGATTACTCTTATAGAGCTGTCTATTCTAGTGTTATTTTTTACGTTCCTTACAAAACCTGCTGTCATTGCATTCACCTTAGCAGGGATTTTTCTAACTACCTTTTCCTATTTCATGCTGCATTTTTATTTTCAAGCCAAGAAGCCACAACAGATGCAAGATATGCACAATCAATTTATCCAAGATTGCATCCATCATATCTCTTCTTCTCATGATTTAGCAGAATACCACCTTTTTCTCTCTCAAGCATTGCATATCTTCTTAAATACTTTTTCCGACCAAGAGTCCCAATATTACTCTCTGCCCATTCACTCAAAAGCCCTTACTTCTTTACTTGAGAAATTTAGTGTGTGGATGCATTGGAAAGACCTCTACCTTATGAAAGAAAAGATCTTATTTTCGATTATAGAGCAACACATAGAATACGTAAAACTCTATCCAACAGATCTACAAGCCCATGCAGGCCTTGGCAAAGCCTATCTTGAACTAGCAAATCTGTACTGCCATCCTGATAAAGTTCATCAAAAAAAATTGCCTTGGGTCTCTCCTGAATACGCTTCTGAAGAGTTGCAAACCAAGTTTATTAAATCCTGTTATCGCGCTATTGAAGAGTTTCACATTCTAGACGCTTATTCTCCAGAAGATCCTTGGGTACATGTACAACTAGCAGGGATTTATCACAGTTTAGATGAACCTTTAAAAGAGATCGAACACTATGAAAAAGTGCTAGCTGTTGTGAAAAAAGAAGAGCAGATCCTTCTTCGTTTAGGAACTCTATATTTTCAAAATGGTGCAAGCGCTAAAGGGCTACAACTTTATGAAAAACTCAAACAAATCAGTGAACCAGCAGCTACTGAGCTCCTCTCTCAATACGGCTCTTTTAGTTGGTAGTTAATAGCATTTTCCAATCTAATGACCCGATTAAAATACCCAATAGACAAAGTCCATTAGCCATCCAATTGACTTTTTCGCGATAAAACCATTTGCCCCATAAATTACAAAAAATAATCACTGTAATGGCAAACACAGGAAAAATAGCCGCATGTTCTAAAGAGGTAGAAGCCTCTGTTGATAAAATCATAAAAAATGTGCCAACTCCATTGGTAAGTCCTCCATAAATGCCATATTGTAATTCTAAGGGATTAAGATCTTTAACCCTTGTTTTAAAATAAAGACAAGTCTGAAGAAGAGCAGCTGTTGCATATATGATGGGCATAAACCATTGGCAACACGCTTCCCTATTTTCAAAAGGGAAAAAAAGTCCTCTTTCCTCAGGAAAATTAATACAAAGAGCACGCCATTGAAAAAACAATAAAAACAAAATATGCAAAAAGAAAGTGACTGTCATAAAAATGAGCCACTTTTGAAAACGAAAAGATCTAATAGCGCTAAAGCCCGCCCAAAATAACCCAATCACCATAATAATAGAGCCAAAAGCATTCCACGTTGTATAAAAATAACCAAATTTACTTCCAAATAAAAGCACCATCGCTACCATGGGTAAAACCGTAGAAGCATTTAAGGCAGCAAAAGTGAGCCCAGGAGGGCCTGATTCTAAGGTTTTACCAAGTGATGTAAGCATGATAGAGAGAATAATTCCTGCAATTACAGCAAATAGAGCCATTGAATAGCTCCAAGAAAAATCTGCCATGCGAATAGGATTAAGAAAAACAGCAATGAGAGCAATTACACTTAGCATAATCATCAGATATCCTTTTGTAGAACCTCCTGAGTCAATGCTACGACGCATACAAAAATTACTGATTGCTACAAAAAACGAGGCTAATAACATCAATTGTATTCCCATATTCCTCCGAAAAATCTATGTACAGATGAATGCTAGAAAAAATGTTTTTTTTGCTCAACATTTGAAGAATATTGTATCGTGAATATAATTTAAAAAAAATTCAAGTGGGAGAAAACCGCGTGAAAAGAAATGCTTTTTTGCTATCATGGATTGCTTTACTGACTTTAAGTTATCTACATGCAGATCAAGATGATCCTGCCTTTCGGGAAAGTATCGAGCTTAGGCAAATTGCCGATTATTGGAAAGAACAAGAGTACCCCCTAGCTAAAGAACGCATTTACCAATTTTTAGAAACCTATCCAACGACTGTTTTTAAAGAGCAATTATATGCCATGCTAGCTGATCTTTTTGTAAAAGAGAAAAATTACCTAGCAGCCATAGATTTTTATCAAAAAATCCCTTTTGAAAAAAAATCGCAAACCAATTTCTTCCACAATGTCTATTGTCTCTATCAATTAGGTCTATGGGAAGAGGTAATTGCCCAAGCTCCCCATGTCATGAAACACGCTAGCACAACTAAAGAACAATTAGATACAGTGCGCTTTTCTTTTGCAGAAGCCTTGATGCAAACCGCACTAAAAACAGAAGATTTTTCTCATAAAAAAGAGATTCTTTTACAAGCTGAGTCTGAGTATAAAAGACTGCTTAGTACACGCTACGCTTGTGATTCTCTCTATTCTCTAGCTCATATCAATGTCCTTTTAGAGAACCCTATCCAAGCAGCTAATCTCTATCTTATGCTAGCTGAAAAAGACTCTGAAAACAAAGAGCGGTATCTGTTCCAAGCAGGCTATCTACAAATGAAAATAGATCCGGATAAAGCTATGGAAAACTTTGAGAAGGTGTGTTCTTTAAAAAAAGAAAAGGGGTCTCAAGCAGCGCATCTATTGTTACAAATACTCTTTCAGAAAAAAGAATATAGCAAGCTACTTCTCATGCGTGAGAAACTAAGTGATCTCATCATCTCAGATCCTTTGATTTCCTATTATACAGGCAAAAGCCTTTATCAAACCAACAATCCTGATCAAGCGATCTTTTTTCTCATACAATTTCTTGAGAGTCCAAATATAGATGCTTCTTACGAAAAAAGCGCCCTAATCACCTTGATTTCCTGTGCAAAAATTACTAAGAACTGGTCTCTGTTAAAAGAAAACCTCGAATACTTAACGCACTCTTTCCCTCAAGATACACAAACATTAGATCTCATTTTGATGTATACCCAGTTATGTAAACAGGATAAAAACTGGGGGAAAATGGCCGAGTATTTACAAAAACTATTAGAACTATCTCCTGATCACCCACAAAAAGAAACTTTGATTTACGAACAAGCTCTTTGCTCTATTCATGAACAAAATTTAGAACAAGCTATTCAGAAAATTTTAGAATTTTTAGAAAAATTTCCTCATTCTATTTATACAAAACAAGCATGGCGTCAGCTTTTAAATTGTTGCATGCAGGACTTAAAACACGCCTCTTTAGATCTATACTCTACAAAACAAGCTGTATTCATCACTTATGCGACAAAAGCTTTGGAGAAAGG
>DASZIJ010000036.1:0-7674 GCA_035949155.1 Candidatus Rhabdochlamydia sp.
ATCTTTTACTGATCTGGCTAAAAGATTTAGGCAGCAACCCATCATTTGCCATTGTATAAAAAATACGAGATTGACCTAAGATCATGACTAGCACAACAGAGGTTAAACCTGCTAAAATAGCAAATTTAAGAACTAAACGCAGCCAAATAAATTTAGGGCCTAAAGCATTTACAGCTACTGCAATGGGATCTGGTACATCTAGCATAGTGTATGGCACGATACCAAGTAGAATAACTCCAATAATAACATAAGCAAGAGTAGATATGCCAAGCGACCCTAACATTCCTATTGGCAGATCTTTTTGTGGATTACGTGCCTCCTGCGCTAAGGTAGACAGAGCATCAAAACCAATAAAAGCAAAGAAGACAACTCCAGCCCCACGCAAAATACCACTAAATCCATATGATCCGAATTCCCCTGTATTTTCTGGAATAAACGGTAGTAAATGATCTAAATTGATAAAAGCTGCCCCACAGCCAATAAATAGCAAGATCACTCCCATTTTGATAATTACCATTAAGCTATTGAAACCAGCAGCCGCTTTAATTCCAATGGAAACCAAAGTACCCATGATAGCAACAATGAACATGGCGGGAAGATTCACGATAGCACCTGTTGTTTCCCATCCTGTTCCTATTTCATAACTCAATGGAGAATTGGCTAAAAAAGAGGGTAATTGTATTCCAAAATCCTTTAGTAAGCTCACAAAATATCCAGACCATCCCACAGAAACAGTTGCCGCAGAAAACAAATATTCCATGGTTAAACCCCAACCAATGATCCAGGCGGTTAATTCACCCATGGTAACATACGCATAAGTATAAGCACTTCCTGCAATGGGAATTAAAGAAGCAAATTCAGCATAGCAAAGGGCTGCAAAAACACAAATCATCGCTGCTAAAACAAAGGAAATAAGAATTCCAGGGCCTGCGTATTGAGCTGCTGCCTGTCCTGTTAATACAAAAATTCCAGCCCCTATAATGGCTCCTACTCCCATTGCTGTTAAATTAACCGGTCCTAAAGAGCGCGTAAGACCACGACTAGATTGTGCGGCTTGACTCAATAAGTCCTTTAAAGATTTTTTGATAAATAATTGCTTAGACATAAAATAAGGATGTCCATTTTTATTTTTTAGTGGTTTGCAAAGTTCAAGATACCCTAGCAAGGGTAAGATAAGTTTGTTTTTATGAATAGAAAAATAAAAAAACCTTATCCCATAGAACGGATCTGTCCTTCCCAATTTCGAACAAAGTCTAATAGAGTAGCTTTATCAGAACGATCCAGTAACAATTGAAATGCCTCTTTGTGACTGCTTAAATGCGCTAACTTCGCTAGAAGTTGAAGATGTGCTTTATCACTCCCAGCAAATAAGAAAAATAGCGTGTGTACTGGTTTAGAATCTAAAGCCCCATATTCCAATGGGGTTTTAGGATACACAATAAAGACCATATCAGATGATCCTTTTGCCAAAGATTCTCTTGTATGTGGGACAGCAAGACCATTTCCTAAAGCGGTTGGACTTAAGTCTTCGCGATCGATTAAGAGCTCTGCTAATATCTCAGCATCTACATTGAGTTTGGGAGCTACAATTTTAGTTACAGCAGAAATGATATCTTCTTTTTTATTTCCTCTGATATTAGATAAAACATCCCCTTGATGGAGGGCTCGATATAAGCAAAACTGCACCATTCCTCCACTGACTGGACTTTCTATTTGTACTTGATTAGTTAGAGGATAAATTTGTTGGTCGCAAGAAGCGGTTTCTTGAAGCTGTTTCAAATCAAATTGTAACATCCAGTTTTCAATTTCGATCAAACCAAACCGGTGTTCTCCATTAATACAATAAGAAGGGATTTTATTATGAAGCAATAATCTATGAATGGCGGCTTCTGAAATATTGAACAACTTAGCAACATCTTTAATTGTAAGATCCATAATTTTTTCCTCTTAGTTTAACATCCGTTAAACATTTCGATTACTTCTTTAGCGCAGTGGCATTTAAGCAATTTTTTGCGCCTTTCTTTATTTTTAACCGCCATTGTCAAATGAGATAGAATGCGCAAATATTCTGTTTGCCTATTATCTGGACCTCCTATCATAAAAATGAGTTGGACTGCCATACCATCAAGAGCATTCCATTCTAAGCCTTGCTGCACCTGAATTCCAATTGCAATAAAAAAATCTTTATAGCTGTACAATTTCGCATGAGGAACTGCCACCCCAAGACCTATTGCAGTAGGGACAATCTTTTCTCTTTCTAAAATTGCCTGATAAAATCGCTTAGCATCTTGAAGTCTTTTCTTCTCTTCTAATAGACTCACTAAACGATTTAAAGCATCATCACGATTTTCAGCTTGCATAAATAAAACGAGATCTTCATCCAAATAATCAGAAATTGCCAAGGTACTATCTCGTTTAAAAAGCTTTTTTAAATCGCTAAATCCTAATGAAATTTGATGATTAATGCGTGCCAGTATGGCCAAACCCACCCTCTCCTCTTTTAGTTATGGCTAAATCGCTTTTCCTGGTGAATACCGCTTGCATAACAGGTGCAAAAACCATTTGTGCAATGCGCATACCAGGAGTAATTATAAAGTCTGACTTGCCATGATTTATGAGAATAATCTTAATTTCCCCTCGATAATCAGAGTCAATTGTACCAGGAGAATTTAGTACTGTAACTTGCTGCTTTAATGCAAGTCCGCTTCGAGGGCGAATTTGTACTTCATAACCATTTGGAATTTCCAAATAGATCCCTGTAGGGATAAGAATAGAAGATCCAGGCTTCAATACCATTTTTTCTGCTATATATGCTTTTACATCTGCTCCTGAGGCTTGCTGAGAAGCGTACTCTGGAATACACTTTTCTTCTTCTAAATTAATACCTACTTCCAATCTCTCAGACATGTATTTTCCTTTAAATTTAACGTTTTAGCTCTTGCCCTGCAATAGCACTTAGTTCTAACAGATCTTGTAGTTTTTGAGGGATTTTTTTTAAAGGTTTTTCTAACAAAGGAGGTTTTGATTTTTTTTGATGTGTTAAAAACGTTAAGAGATCGCTTAAAGTTTGTTTTAACTGATGACGGGGCACAATACAATCAATCATTCCCTTTTCTAAAAGAAACTCGGAGCATTGTGCATTGGGAGGAAGTTTTTTTCTCATAGTTTGTTCTACTACTCGAGGGCCTGTAAAACCAATCAAGGCATCTGGTTCTGCAATAATAATATCTCCCAAAGAAGCAAAGGAAGCTGTAATACCACCTAATGTAGGATTTGTCATTACAGAAATAAAAGGCAGTCCTTCTTCGTGCAGTTTTGCTAAAGCAGCAGATGTTTTTGCCATTTGCATTAAAGAAAGCGCTGATTCTTGCATTCTAGCTCCTCCAGAGGCAGAGACAATAACTACTGGCAGTTCATGATTTAAGGCATATTCAATCAATAAGGTAAGTCTCTCTCCCACTACTGATCCCATAGACCCTACCATAAATGTAAAATCAAGTACTCCTAAAGCAACTTGTGTTTCGCATATTGTAGCTCTTCCTACAATTACTGCTTCATCGCGACAAGAGGTCTTATTTGCCTTCAAAAGTCTATTTGCATAAGATTCCGTATCTGTGAAATTTAAGGGATCCATTGGTTTCAGATTTGTAAAAAGCTCTTCAAAACTATCCTGATCGGATAGAAGCTTAATTCTTTGAGACCCCGATAAACGATAATGATAATTGCACTTTGGACAACAAGAGAGATTCTCTTGTAGTTCGTTTGCATGGATGATTTCATGACAGTGCGTGCATTTAATCCACCCACTATAACCATCTTTTTTAATCGTTTGAACTTTAATCTTTGGTTTATTCTTTGAAAAAAGGCCCATAAATAAAACCATTTAATTTGTAAATAGAAAGTAATTATATATTTAAAGCTGTTCTTTAAGCAACAACCAAAATTAAAACCCCTCTATTTAAATTTATTTTTTTGCAGAAAGAAACCTCTCTTCCACATTTCCCCAATTGATAATTTTCCAAATATTTTTAACATAGTCAGCTCTAACATTCTTATAATCTATATAATAAGCATGTTCCCAAACATCAATTCCTAGCAAAGGCACGTGTTTCTTTATACAGAGAGGGTCTTGATTAGCACATGTAGTAATGCTTATTTTTTTTTCTACTCGATTGTAGCCCAACCAACCCCAGCCAGAGCCTTGGATAGCAACAGTTATAGAGCTAAGTTGCTCTATTAAATGCTCTAATGAACCAAATTGCTCTATAATAGTCTCTAAAAGCTCCCCTTTGGGCTTTCCGCCTCCTCCCTTACCTACAGGAGCTAAGTTAGTCCAAAAAATACTATGATTGAGATGACCACCCCCATTAAATTTGATAGCCTGCTGCAGCTCAATCATCGTGGATAAATCCCTCTTTTTTTCTGCTTCCATATATTTTTCTAAAGCAGCATTTAAATTAGCTACATACCCAGCATGGTGCTTGGAATAATGCAATTTCATAATCTCTGCAGAAATAACCGGTTCTAGAGCCGAGAAATCATAAGGAAGATCAGGTAATGTGTAAGATGCAGACATGAAAATAAACTCCGCTATTTTTTTGATAAATGAATGTGATTCTGAATATAAACCGCTTACTAATATTTTGCAAAAGTCTACGGATAAAACAGAGTGCTTTTTTAGTAAAAGCCAAGTAGATTTATCTAGAGATATTCTTTCTTTAGATTGACAAATTTTCTTAAAAAAAATTAAAAACTTTCTAACATCTACATACAACCCAAGAGATTCCTTATGTCAAGTTCCTATTTATTCACTTCAGAATCTGTTTCTGAAGGACATCCTGACAAAGTAGCAGATCAGATTTCCGATACGATCTTAGATCTTGCTTTGGCTCAAGATCCTAAAGCGAGAGTGGCTTGTGAGACTTTAGTGAAAACATCTATGGTAGTTGTTGCGGGGGAAATTAGCGCACAGGCGCAAATAAATTGGGAAAGAGCCATTCGGAATTTACTCCTAAACATAGGCTATGACAACATAAGTTCAGGTCTTGATGCAAACTCTTGTTCTATTATTAATGCGATTAGCCAACAATCTAGCGATATTGCTATCGGTATAGATCGGATAGAAGATGATCAGGGAGCTGGAGACCAAGGGTTGATGTTTGGCTACGCTACTAATGAAACAGATGTACTGATGCCAGCACCGATTACCTATGCTCACCGTTTAATGCAGCGTCAAGCCTTTTTGCGTAAATCAGGTAAATTACCTTGGCTACAACCAGATGCAAAAAGCCAGGTCACTTTTTGTTATATCGATAAAAAACCAGCTTACGTAGATACCATTGTTTTATCTACACAGCACAAAGAAGAGATTACTTATTCCGATTTAAAAGAAGCTGTCATTGAAGAACTGATTAAACCAGTAATTCCTAGTAAGTGGATCACAAAAGACACACGGTATCTCATTAATCCTACAGGCCGTTTTGTAATCGGCGGACCTCAAGCCGATTGCGGTTTAACAGGCCGTAAAATTATTGTGGATTCCTATGGTGGTGCAGCACGCCATGGAGGAGGAGCTTTTTCTGGTAAAGATCCTTCAAAGGTAGATCGTTGCGCAGCTTATATGGGAAGATATGTTGCTAAAAATATTGTAGCTGCGGGATTTGCCGACCGTTGTGAGATTCAAGTTTCTTATGCTATTGGCGTAGCAAAACCAACTTCTGTTTTCGTGGAGACATTTGGCACTAATCACATCGATGAGAAAAAGATTATGCAACTTATTCTACAACACTTTGATTTAAGACCCCATGCTATTATTCAGCAGCTTAATTTATTGCAGCCGATCTATGCAAAAACCGCAGCATATGGACATTTTGGAAGAGATGACATCGTTTTCCCTTGGGAAAATACCGATAAAACAGAAGAGTTGCTAGCTAGCTTTAAACCTTTGGAAATAGCAACTCCTTAATCTCAGATAACGCCTTTTGCGTAATAGGTCCTATGGTTATGAGTTTTTTATTTAAAGGAATAGCAGAAAAAATCTCTAAAAAACCCTTAATGGTCGAAGGGCTTGTAAAAATAATTTTATCTACGTCTTCCAGATTGGGAATAGGTTGGTTTTTTCGAACGATCGTATCATAAATAAAACAATCTTGAAACCAAATGTTGTTTTTCTGAAAAAAATCAATAATTATATTTCTAGAAAGACTGGAACGAGGAAAAAAATGGTTTTTTTCTAAAGACTGCGTGCGCAAAAAAGCAACCCTTCCTTCTTGCATCTCTTCCTCAACAACTGATAATTATTTTAAAATGAGCGAAATTTGGGGACAGGTCATTTATTTTACATTCATGTTGCATGAAAATAACATATTTTAATATCATCTACTAAAAAATTTAATATTGACAGCAAAATAGACAAAAAAAATTCCACCTGGAAAAGAAGATTTGTAAATTTTTTATTTTTTCTTGCGTCTCTTAACTAAAAAAAAGGAGTAAATATGAGAATACTAATTGAGAACTTTTATGCCAGTGGTTCTGCTAATATAAACAACCTCTGGTACAAGGACGGGTCTTTTTCTATTCAAAGAGGAAATGGAAGCCTCCTTCAGATTTCTAAGAACAATACAGATAAAAATTTGCAAGGAATTTCTGCCGAACAAGTTGAGAAAGCCAAAAAGATCGGATACTTTACCATAGTCAAAAGCCTGGGGTCTTCTGACAATTATTCCATTAGGCATACGTGTAGACTTTCTGGAGGGGGAAACGGACCTTCTCATGAGAGCAATAGTAACAATGCCTCCAGTAACAATGATTATGCCTGTGCACATAATGATAGACCTGGAGTTTCTGTTGCTGATATCGCAGAACACGCGGGCAATTTGGACTTTGGAAGTGCTGGAAGAGATGTAATGGACCTTGTGTCTGGTCATGAATCTTTCGGTGGGTTTAATCAAGCACCAAGCTCTGGAAGTGAATCCAGTTCTTCAAATTCAAGCTCTGCAGATACATCAAAAACAGGATAATATGGATGTGTTAAAAAATATAATAGAGATCTCTGCAGGATCTTTGGTGATTTTGTTTTTTGCTTTCTTTAGAATCGGAATATCTGCTTTTCTTTTGGAGTGGTCTTGGTCAAGGCTAAGAAAAGAGAAGATTACATTTAGAGGTTTCATTTCATTTTTTATTTTTTGCCTAGGAATAGGAATCCTGTTGTGGTCTAAATGCGAGTGTAAATAAAAGAAAGCAACCTACACAGATAATATAGTCCCACTAACAAGTGGGACTCTTCTAGCATCTTACAAATTCATATAAGCAAATACCCAGAGAGAACAAATTTGAATAAGTTTTGGAGGGCTGTTACACCTTCTTTGCAAAAACCCCAACAAATCCATTGAACGCAGTGATATACTCGTTCCATTTCAAATTAAGAATTAACCTGTATAAGATTCTAGCGAAAAAGAGCAATCACTCCTCGCAAAATTTAGGAGATTTTGTAAAAAATGACTTCATGCAATTCTTAATTTGAAAGCAAACGAGTATATACATGCCATAATTGCATACCAAGAAGGGGGTTGCTCCTTAAACGGAGTAGTATAAACTCTCCAATATGAACGAGATTTTTTCAAATCTCAAAACTGCTCATTAAAGAGCAAAAAAATTAGGAGCAACCCATGAAGT
>DASZIJ010000037.1:0-12114 GCA_035949155.1 Candidatus Rhabdochlamydia sp.
TTTTTAAGCAATCTGATGTCAGGAATAGCAAATTATTGCCTCAATCCAGACAAGCCACGTTTATTTTTTCATCGAAAAGAAATTGATCAAACAACTATTGCTGAATATGTGTAAAGGCTTCTTATGTTAAACTGGCGTTAAACTTATATTCAAGCCTTGCAGAAGCTATTGATCAATCTTTTTTACAAGTGTGTAGTTAATGGAAATTTTAAATTCAAAATACTATATAAGTGATATCAGCCAACCAAATTTCATTTGGCTTAGAAACTTCAAACTTCTGTTTCAGCAAATGGGGAGACTTTTCTGCTGTATATCTTTTTCTTCTTTGAAATCCACATTTCATTTTAGCAAGATCATATTACTCGGGTATCTTCTTTAGATTAGCAAATGAGTGAATAAGAGGTCTTTTTGCGCTGCTTTTTTTGTCTTGTTTTTTCTGAAAGGAAAGTTCCCATGCCTTCAAAAGAGACCTAAAGAAAAACAGTATCCTCTGTCTGTTTTAAAGAAGAAAACATTTCTGAAAGTAGCTCTTCGATTTGTCTATGATCCAAAAGGTTTTTTTCTCGATTGGTTGCAAGTTCAATGATACAGGAGTGAGGGTCTTGTTGCAGAAGTTTTTTTAAAGAGATAAGATCTTGAGGAGCATAATAGGGAAGAGAAAAAAGTTTTGCTGCTGAAGAAAAAGAGATTTCATGTGCTGCTGCAAAAAAAGTTTCTTTGATTGCTTTTGGTTGATCAAGAGGAAGAAAAGAGAAAATGCCTCCGCCTTGATTGTTAATTACAATCAAGGTGCATGGATAGGGAGACTTGGCAACTAAAGCTAACGAATTTAAGTCGTGTAAAAAACTTAAATCCCCCAGGAGCGCAAGGGTGTGTTTTTGTGCCCCTAGTGTTATACCACAGGTGGTGGCAATATTTCCGTCAATTCCAGAGAGTCCGCGGTTAGCAAAAACAGGTCCTGAAACTAGAGGAAGGTAGCAGTTAGCATCTCGGATAGGCATGCTATTTCCTAGGAAAAGAGCAGAGCTTTTTTGCTCAAGAAGATTAGCTATTGTAGGCTCTGAGAGTATTGTTTGCTTAAGGAAATAGTCAGATAGCTTTTTTGCAGTTTGTAATTGCCTTGTCTGCCAAAAGTTAAGATGAGATGTAGTTTCAGGGGTATCGAGCTTAAGGCATAGCATTTGGCAAAAAAAAGAAATATCTGATTGAATGCGATAGTTGATTATGTGGGCTGGATCAAAACGATGAGGACCTTCTAAGACTTGTAAATAGAATTTAGGAGGGGATTTTTCCAATGTTTGTAAAAGGATCTTAGAAACAAAGCGCTCACCTATTTGAATAGCTGCATCGAAAGAGCAGGGATGTGTTTTTAAGATCAGATCAAAATGAGAAATGATCAAAGGATGATTGAGAGATCTCAAAGGAGAGAGAATATCAGGAAAAACAGGCCAGTTTAATTTCTCTGCTAGAGCAACCACAGGATCTACTGGACTTGTTGCAGTTGCGATTATTACTCCATTTGTATGCTCTTTTAAGTGAGATGCATATTGCTCAATGATTGAAGGACTAGGGATTAGACAAGCGCGTGTGTAATGCATAGAAGAGAATGTTTCTAATGATTTGTGTTCAGAAGAAAGAGGCTCTCGAAACATACAATTAAGATGAACTGGTCCTTGAGCATAATAAACGGCTTGAGCGATGGTTGTAGAAAGAGACTTTATAGAAGAGAGTTCATCAGCACAGGGAAGATCTATTTGCCAGTTCACGTAAGATCTAAAGATATTAACCTGATTACAACTTTGATTAGCACCGCAATCATGTAATTCAGGTGGGCGATCTGCTGTTAACAAAATAAGAGGAACAAAATCATGCTTTGCTTCCATTACTGCGGGCAAAAGATTGCCAACCGCTGTACCAGAAGTAACAATGAGTACAACAGGCTTTTTGCTAGCTTTGGCACACCCTAATGCACAAAAGGCTAATCCTCTCTCATCAAAATGAACATGACTGTGTGCTTCGAAGTGATTGGCAACAGCTAAAACAAGAGGAGTTGATCTAGAACCTGGAGCTAGAAAAAAATCTTGTACTCCTTGCTTAACTAGTTGATCTATGAGTTGGTAACTAAAATAATAGTTATTTTCTGCGATCGATTTCATGAAAGTATCCTATAAAAAGCAGCTGTTTTGGCTTCTAACTCTTCCCATTCCTTTAAAGGATTACTTCCTTGAACAATTCCAGCACCAGCAAATACTTTTAAACAAGAGCCAGTCACAAGCGCAGAGCGTATTCCAACAGCTATATCAGCTCCTTGAGTTCCTAACCAACCAATAGCTCCGCTATACCAGCCGCGCTGAAAGGGCTCTAAGGACTTTAAGAGTTTAAGAGCCTCTTGTGTAGGGGTTCCACATACAGCTGGTGTAGGATGAAGAGCTGCTAATAGCTTTTGATCCGTACAATCAGAAGCTAGAGTAGCAGTTGCTCTACTCATTAAATGTTGCACAGAAGTTGTACGCAAGATTTGATCCTCTTGCCAATTTAATTGGCTAGATAGAGGTAAAAGAGCTTGTTCAATGAATTTTTTTACAAAATTAAACTCTCGATGATCTTTAGCAGAAGACTTAAGCTCACGGGCTAGCTCATCCTCATCTGTTCCACGCGGTCTTGTACCCGCAACAGCTTCACTAAAAACCACATTTTTTTCTCTATGGAATAAGGTTTCTGGAGTAGCCCCTAAAAAGGTAGAATCTTTAGAGAATTGAAAGGCAAAGCAGGTTGCTTTTTCTGCTTTTTTTTCAAGAGCTTGTAATAGAGGCCAAGCAGAGGTGGTGGTAAATTGTGTTTGACGTGCAAGTACAATTTTTTCAAGACCTTTGATAGAAAGTGCATGTTCAACATTTTTTTCCCACTCAGCCCAACTAGGCAAATGAGAAATTTTAATACAGGGAGTGATCTGTTCTATAGGGCTTTCTGGTTTGAGCTCTCTAAAAATGAGCGGGTCGGGTTTTTGATTGATAAAGTGTGCAATCAGTGTAATTTTATCATCGGTTTGGATGATTTCAAAGCGAGGTAGCCAGAACTGAGTACTAGGAAGATCTTTTTCCCAAGCAGACCCAGGAAAATGGATACCCCCAAAAAAACGAAGATCTATATCTTCTGTTTGTTCTATATGAGGGATGTCAGGGTAACATAGAAGAGAACCTAATGCCATATGGGTTATCTTGGTGTGTTTATCTTTCCAGTAGATTTTAGGATAGATATCCTGAGAAGCAAGCCAAGAAATGCTAGAAAAATAGGAAAAATCCATAAAATAAGAGTCATAGGAAAAAGAGGTGTTGTTTACAGAAAAAGTTTTCATTTAAACGCGATCTCCTTGATAGATAAAAACAGCACCACCTGTAAAAGAAGTAGCTTTTACTGCTGTAAATCCCACATCTCTTAAATAAGCACAAAATTTTTCCCCGCAAGGGAAACTAGAAATTGTATCATTTAGATACTGGTAGGCTTTAGGATGCCCTGAAATCACTCCTCCTAGAAAAGGTAAGAGATAGCGCAGGTAAAAATGATGTCCTGCTTTTAATAATCGATTATTAGGAACTGTTCCTTCTAGAATTAAAAGTCTACCTTGTGGCTTTAATACACGAAAACATTCTTGAAGCGCTTTGTTAACATCCATTACATTTCGAATACCAAAAGAAATGGAGATACAGTCAAAAGAACTATTTTCAAAAGGAAGGTCTAGTAAGCTAGCTTCTTGTAGAGAAATGCAGGAATCAAAACCTCTTTTTTTGATTTTTTTATTCGCTATTTGCAACATTTCTTGGGATAGATCGATACCTGTAGCAGAGGTGATTTTTTTAGAATAGCGCATAAAAGCTAATAACTGATCAGCAGTTCCCGTTGCGCAATCCAGCAGAGTTAATATTTTTTTTTCTGGTAAGAATGCAGTCATCTTTTTTCGCCATAAGCAATCTAATCCAAAAGTCATAACCCGATTTACCATGTCATATGTAGGGGAGATTTTATCAAACATCTTCCAGATTTCAAATCTTGAAGGGGGATTTTTTTCTCTTAACATAGTAAAACCATTTAAAAATCTGCCTTAAAGTATATAAACATTTTCGAGAAAAAAAGAAAAGCGCCTTAAATTCCTTAAGGCGCTAAAAGGATTTTTAAGCGCGTTTGCGCTCGTTTTCTGAGAGGTGTTTTTTGCGTAATCTAATAAAATGAGGAGTGGTTTCGATTAACTCATCATTCTCAATAAAATCGATGGCTTGTTCTAAGGTGAATTTACGCGGTGGAGCAAGAATAATATTTTCATCGGTTCCTGAAGCTCTAACATTTGTAAGCTGTTTTCCACGCACAATATTTACTACCAGGTCATTATCTCGATTATTCTCTCCTACAATCATTCCTTCATAGACATCCTCGCCGGGAGCTACAAATAGAGTTCCTCTATTTTGTATGCTAAAGCTAGCATATCCTGTAACTTTGCCTGGACCATTTGAAATGAGAACCCCTTTTGGCCTGCCTTCAATGGGCCCTTTCCATGGAGCATAGCTATCAAAGACGGATGTTAAAATACCTAAGCCTTTAGTCATGGTTAGAAAATCATTGCGATATCCCATCAAACCACGAGTGGGGACTAGAAACTCCAAGCTGGTAATACCATGTTCATTGGTGCTTAAAGAGCGCATTTCTGCTTTGCGACGAGAAAGCTCTTCGATCACACTTCCTGAAAATTCCTGGGGCACTTCAATATGGACGCTTTCAAATGGTTCATGCTGAACCCCATCTACTTCTTTCAAGATAACTTGAGGCTTGCAAATAGTAAATTCATAACCTTCCCTACGCATAGCTTCGATTAAAACCGCTAAATGTAGCTCACCTCTACCACAAACTCGAACAGCGTCATCTCGAAAATGATCCTCAATTTTCAAAGAGATATTAGCTAGTTTTTCTTGGGCTAGTCGCTCTCTTATTTTATTCATCGTTACATGCTTGCCATCTTTGCCTACAAAAGGGGAATTATTAACCATTAATTCAACAGATAGCGTAGGCTCTGCAAGTATAATAGGAGGCAGTTGTACAATATGAGAAGAATCGCATAGAGTATCGCCAATGGTAATCTCAGCAATTCCTGAAATGCAAACGATATCTCCTACGCCAGCTTCATCAACCTCTACTTTTTTTAGACCGTGATATCCCTCAATACGAGTTACTTTATGTAAGGAGGTATGTCCATTCATATCTACTTTGCTAATGGTTTGCCCTTTAGTGATTTTTCCTTCAAGAATACGGCCACAAGCCTGACGACCTACAAAATCATCATAGCTCAACGTGCTAGCCTGCATGAGAAAAGGCAGTTCTAGACTACCTGGAGGAGGAGAGACATGTTCGATAATCATTTCAAATAAGGGTCTCATATTTACACGTGGATCATTTGGTTCGCGCGTGGCAAAGCCAGACAATCCAGACGCATAGCAGATAGGAAATTCAAGCTGCTGATCATTTGCGCCTAATTCGACAAATAAATCAAAAGTAAGGTCTAAAGCTCGATCAGGATTTGCGTGCGGGCGATCAATTTTATTAAGCACAACAATAGGCTTTAAGCCAATTTTTAATGCCTGAGCCAGCACAAAGCGGGTTTGGGGCATTGGGCCTTCTTGAGCATCTATCAATAGCAGAACCGAATTGACCATACCTAAAACGCGCTCTACTTCACCTGAGAAATCAGCATGGCCAGGGGTATCTATGATATTAATCTTAAATTCATCAAATTCGATACTGGTATGCTTGGCAAAGATAGTAATTCCTCTTTCTTTTTCCTGATCGTAATTATCCATCATTCTCTCAGCAGTAGCTTCATTTTCTCGAAAGATGTTGGATTGTTTAAGCAGACTGTCTAATAGAGTTGTTTTACCATGATCGATGTGAGCGATAATCGCAATGTTACGAATCTTTTTGGGGTCGCGGATTTTTTTGGAATAAGACATAAAAAGGAATCTCTTAGGGTTATCAGTTGATTGATGATTTTAAAACAATCTTCATTAAAATGCTAGTTTAAGAACCTTTAAGAAAATCCTTAATTTGTTATTAAATTTTTTTATTACAAAAAATTTATCTGCAAGAGGCCTTTCAAAGGGTATGCGATGTTTTCATCAAGTCTGGATGAGAATCTGGGATAAGAGGGCTAACTCGAATGAAATCTTCAACAAGGTGACCCTTGATGGTTTCTCTGTTTGATGAATCTTTTTGTATGAGATTACATGCTCGCAAATGATGTAAAAGCCCGCTGCGGGTTTCTTCATCATAGACTAGAAAACCCTCAAAGTAAGAAGGATCAATCCGTTCTTTTAACATGATTTCATGGTCACTCCACTTAGAGCATTTTTGCTGGATTGTCTTTGTAAATTCTGAAATGTTAAGACGATTAAGGTAGGCCTCTTCAGACTGTCCTAGTATTGATTCATGGTTAACTAATCTACTTCCAAAGCTATCTTCAAGGTGTTGATATGTTCCGGTTTCTAAAGCATCAAGAGAGATTAAGATGCGTACTTTGCTCTGATAGCTTAAATGGCTTGTATCAAAGTTTCCAGAAACTTCATTTTTTATTGTAAGCATTTGCGTGTAGATGCTATCAGCACCGCCTGAGCAGTAATCCCAACCAGGACCACCTGCTTTGTTAATTTGAAGTTTAGCTTTCATTTCTTGAGATAGCATACCCATTGAGAGCATCAAAGCTGCTCGTTGATATAAACTCTGCTGATTTGTATAGGCACCTGTAATTGCGGCGGTAAGGTGACGACCTCCTAATCCTTGGATTTCATCAGTAAGCCCTTTTATTTTATAGCGAATTCTTCCTGGTAAAATTTCAGTTTCTTGTATTTGATGAAAATATTTATTATATACCTCTCTCATCTGAGGGGATTTTTCAATCATTTTATCGAGTAATTCTTGTATGGGAAGAGTAAAAAAAGCTTTGCTTCGCTCAAAAGTAGTAGCCTCTTTTGGAAAAAATGTTCGGAATAAATGTCCCATTTTTAAGCGGTCTAGGTCTTCTTTTAAGGAAGGAGTAATTGCTGTATCAAGGTTAACTAGAGACAAAAGTTCATACAGATCAAAGAGGCTTTTTTTTCGATCCATTAAAACCACAACTCGGTCGAATAGATTGGGATAATCCCGAGATGCTCCTATATGAACTTGACCTAGTCCTGAAACTACAATCTGATATATTTCTTTATAGGGATCATAATTATTATTGGAGTCGTTATATTCTTCGATGTAAAGAGATTGTGCATGAGAGCTGGTGAATTGCAAAATATTGCGAATCTCTGAAGAGCTGAGCATTTGAAGCTCATTAAGAGTTTTTTGCAGTTTATCTCGAAAGACATGATTAACTTTAAATTCACATTCGGTTAATTCTTTGCCATCAATCATCACTGTTCTAAAAGCAAGATTTGCTCCTTTGACCAAGCCTTTTCCGTACCCGTGAAAATGACTTCCAAAGTCGTACTCTTGCTCTTGACTGGATAGACTTACCTTATTTTCATCAATTTTCCCATTTAGATCGATTAGATTATGCTGGAGCAAATGTCGGCAAAATCTTGCTTTCTGAGCTTGTTGTATAAAATTTCGATATTTTTGCACTGCAAATAAAGCATTTCTTTTTTGAATCAAACTTCTGTAGGTACTTGCTTGATTAAGGCGCATGGCTGCCATTCCTAATTTTGCAGCAGCTTCTATGTAACGTTCCTTGAAAATATCCTCTTTTGCTTGATAAAGTTGTAGAGCTAGCTGAAATAGAACAGATAAAAGAATGATTTCTAAAGAGCCAGTAAGGATAAAAGCTACATGAAGTCCACCCGCGATCGTCTGCAGAGCTTCCTCAGAGGCTTTGTAGTACTCTCCTTGTGCCGTGTAATAGATAATGGAGTAGGTCCCATGTACAGTGTCTATAGAGCCTGTAAGCAATTGACCAATTCTTATGTTCAAAATACTTAAAGTTAAAGAAACAATAGCTAGAGCTGTTTGCGTAACTTCTTTACTAACACTTTTCCATTCCTTTCTTCCTTTGTAGTCTAAAGCCAACCTTAAATGTCTAAGGACACGACAAGAGCCCATTCCCCATGAGATAGCAGCACCAGCAGGGCGATATAGAGCAACAAAAGGAATCACTGCCAATGCAATACGTCTGGGTTTTGAATCTTCTCCTAATGTTTCTTGTAAATCAAGATCATAGCGGCGATGATCTGTTTTAGAAGGAAAAGTAGAATGTGTAATATAATTAATATAATTCATAACAAGAATTATATTATTATTTTTCATTTTATATCTATTAAAAGTAATTAGTTTATTATTAATTAATTTTAAAATCTAGAATTACTAAAGTTTTTAGCTAAATTACCCTCATTTTTTTAAGAGGGTAAGGATAGCGGATCAATAATTTCAAAAAATATTAATTATTTTTTTAAATTAGTAATAGTAAATTATATTTTAATTATGAAAATAAATAAACATCGTAAAATTAATATTAATTAATTGTCTGTACTTGAATTAAAAAAGAATAAAATGCCAAAACGCTTCTAAAGTTACTTTTGTATGCATAAGGAGATTTTGTGAAAAAAATAAAAATAATACCTAATTCTATTATTAAATTATTGGGAATTTCATGCTGTTCTTGGATGGCATGGACATCTATAAACGCTCATTCCGAACAAATAGCAATAGACGCTAATGTAGTGCAGGGATTTGAATCCATTAATAATCGCCGTGTTAAGCCTCCTATAGAGGTTGTATTTAACAGGAATTTTATAGATTCTCAAGATGCTGCGGTTGCTGAATCTACAATTGTTATTCAAAAGCCACTAACATTTGATGCAAGCAATAAAATAATGAAGTTAGCAAACACTGCAGATCATCATCAAGAGTTATTGAAAGTAGAAATGCTGGAAAGAACCGACGCATGTGCTTTCAAAAATATAGGTTCGATTGAAGGAGATGTTAACCTTGTAAAAGGAATTTTTTCTGTACCAGTTGGAGTTGTTAAGGGAATAGTTAAAAATAATGCAGAGCTTGTTTTAGTAGCAAGCGATGGTCAAGTAATAGATCAAAAGATCACAGGCTCTGGTATTATTAAAATCCAGGCGACAGGGACAGTCAAGTTGCAGATGCCCAATCCTATTGAAGGAGGGATCATATTTAGTGGGGAGGGAAATCAAATTTCTTCTTTGGTTGTTAATACCACAACTGCTCCTAAAGAGTATTTAGTGGCTCTTAAAGAAGGGGATTGGATTGCTTTTGACCAGGATTTTAATGGTACTTATGCAGGTGCTCTCTCTGGATCGGGAGGTTTAGCAAAATTAGGTAAAGGAGTGCTTACCCTAACCGGAAATAATAAAGATCGTAATTCTATTACTCGGATCTTTTCTGGAGAGATCTCTATTAACAGCCCTGAAAATTTAGGAGCTCACGGCTTTATTTCTTTTAAAGGAGGAGCTTTACATATTACAGATTCCTTAGAAATAAAGAATTCTTTGATTGGAGACGTGCGTCTGATTGTAGATGAAGGAAAAATAGTAGAGGTTTCAGGATCAGTTGGCAATGAGCAAATACCAGAAAGCGCCCTTTCTATTGAAGGCAAAGGAACAATTCATCTAAAAGGCCCTAATTCTTACCAAGGAGATACAAGCATATCAGGAGCTACACTTCAGCTTGAGTCTGAAGCTAATTTAGGAGAAGGAGGACTTATTACCTTAAAGCATGCAACCCTAAAAGCTGCGTCAGATGTTGCGCATTTGGACTTAAACCGCGATATGGTTTTAGATGAAGTCGGTACAATACATGCAAGCGATAGAACTATAAATGTTTTAGGAGATATTTATTCTAGTACTCCAAAACAAGCTCATCTGATTAAGGAAGGTCCAGGAAAAGTAGCTATTCATGGAAACTTGCATAACTCGAACTTGTCTATTAAAGAAGGGTTTGTACATGTAAGTCCGCCTTTGGGAGTAGACGAGAAATTGGCTTTTCAAGGCATTAAAAGTGCTCAAGAGATCTTTAGTAAGATAGATGAATGTAAAGTAAACGCTCTATCTTCAAGAGAGTCTCCCATGAAGGTTTTAAATAACGTTTCTGTTCATACTAATGCAGAGTTAACAGTGGATAGAAACTTGATATACATAAATGATCTCTCTGGCAATGGTCGTATCATGTTACGTGCTAAGTCAGGTTATATAGTTATTGAATCAGGAGATTTTACAGGTTCTATAACTACTTCTTCTCAGCTCAAAGAAAATGATCCAACCATTGTTAAAGCAGGTAAGGGGGAATTAAAATTAAGCGGTGATAATTCTGACTTATTCGTAAATCTGGTGATTAGAGAAGGAAAAGTACAGGCGAATGGTCCAATGGGAGCTGATGTATTTGTAACAGAAGCAGGTATTTTTAGCAGCAATAGTTCTATTATTAATCTATTAAACCAAGGTAAAGTATCTCCCGGTAATTCCATAGGAACACTTCGTATCGAGGAAAATTTTAGACAAGGCCCATTGGGATGTTTAGATATTGAGGTAAATGCACAAGGGGAATCCGATGTTGTTAAAGTGGGTGATACAGCTTCTTTAGCAGGGCGCTTACGTATTCTACCTGAGCCTGGGATTTATCAAAAAGGAACAGAATATACGATTTTAGAAGCAAAAAAAGTAGAAGGGATTTTTGACAACGTAGAAAATACAGCTTTGGATATCGCTTTATTTGACGTTGGGTATAAGTCAGATGAGGTTGTACTATCTGTTACAAAAACCATGTATCAATTGCCTACAGATAATAACATGTCAGATACTTCTAGAAATCTGACTAATCTTATGCAAGATGCACAGTTTAAAGAAGGAACCGATGCTTTTAAGATTATTGAGAACATTTTCACGCTTAACAACCCAAAAGAATTAGAGAAAGCCTATTCTCAGATGTCACCTACTCAGCTAGGAGGCATGACTTATGAGAGCTATATCAATGCTTCTAGTGTAGCAAATAGCTTTACCAATGCATTGCGTCGCAATGATAGATGTGTTGATTCTATTTCTACCATTTGGATTGAACCCATTGGACATTATGCTCACCAAAAGCATGGATGTGGACTAGAGAATTATAAGTCTTATATGGGAGGAATTGTTTTAGGAGGTAATCATTTCGCTAGTAAAAATATAGTAATTAGTGGTGGAGTTGGTTATACCGATTCTTATCTAAAGTGGGGTAAGAAAACAGCCTCATCGCATATTGCTAGTTTTTATGCAGGTTTAAACGGTGGTTGGGTAGGAGATAGCTTTTATGCAAATGCTTCCCTTATTGCCTCTGCAAATACTTTTAAAAATGAACGTCATGTAAAATTTGCAAAAGTTGATCATACCATAAAAAGCAAGCATCACGGAATTGGTTTAACATCTCGCGTGGAAGCTGGCTATAATCTTGCTGTAACACAAAATATTTGTTTAAGGCCTTTTGCAAACTTAAGTACCTATTATGCTTTTGAAAGACCGGTTAATGAGAAGAAATCCGCTCCCATCCATTTCCATAGAGCTGCTTTGACATCTCATGAACTTCAAGGCAAAATCGCAATGGAAGCAACAGGAAATTTTACATGTAATTCCCTATGTTTTTCCCCTGGAGTGCTTTTAGGCTGGATTGCACAAACTCCGATTGGCAAAGCTGATTATAAAGTATCTTTAAATGATACCGGTAAGCATCTAGATGTTAAAGGATTTCAAAAACATAAAATCAATCAACAAATAGCAGTAGGAGCAAATATTGTAGCTAGTTATAAAACAACTGCTATTTCCTTGTATTATGAGCTTGATTTGGGAAAAAAACACTCTCTTACTCATCAAGCAGCTGCTAGCATAGATTTGAAGTTCTAAAAAAATGGGTCCTGATTAAATCCGGGACCTTACTTTCTTTGGTTACAAGATCATGAACGGAACCTAAAACCTCCAATCCGCTGCCATATTTAGTTCATGCACTTTTGCTTTTTCACCAAACTTCCCCTCATAACCTAGAGAGATCGTAAAGCCTCTTTGAGAAGAGATGAGCAGCTGTGCTCCAACAAGAACCTGATCGATG
>DASZIJ010000038.1:0-3667 GCA_035949155.1 Candidatus Rhabdochlamydia sp.
CTTGGTTTGAATTTTAGTCTTTATAAGAAGGTCCGCGGCCAATCATAGCTTTCCAATTCATTTTTCTTGAATAGATAAACAATATAACAGGGAGATATATCCATAAAAAGACAGCAAGCCCATCACAAATAGGCAATAACATAAAATCGATGAAAAGCAACCTCCAAGATAAATGACATTCTAGTTGAGTTGCGGAGTAAAAAATCCATTGGAATATAGTCATGAATGCGCTAATTAATCCTGTTAGCAAACAAATCGAGTGTAGTTTTTCTTCAAAAAAATGTTTTTTTTGCCTATGCAATAAAAGAGTTGTTAAGCAAGTATTTAATGCATAGAAACCAAAACGCAAGTCAGAGTTTATCAGATCTAATAACAAACCACATCCTAAAGCGATCCAAAGAGAAGAAGCCAAGGAAGTGCGCAAATAAAGAAGAGCAAAAAAAGCGGTAAAGGGGATTAAATGTACCTGCGGATAAACCGCTGTGCTAAATAGTGTGCATAACAGAGTAACTAAGAATACATATAAAAGAGGAATAGAAGCCATGAAGAGATGATTAAAAAGCTCCTTTAGAGGCGATCATTTCAGGAATGGTTTTTGCAATTAGTTGCATATCAAGTAGGAAGGAGTGAGTTTGAACATAGCTTAAATCTAATGCAATTCTCTTTTCAAAACTCAAAGCACTTCGTCCTGAGGTTTGCCATATGCCTGTAAGTCCTGGTTTAACGGAGAATAGAACATCAATATTGCTTCCAATTAGTTCTTTAATTCTCTTTTCCTCGCGAGGTAAATAGGGCCTTGGTCCAACGATGCTTAAATCTCCCTTTAACACATTCCAAAATTGAGGAAGTTCATCAAGTGAAGTTTTACGGATCAATCTACCTAGATATGTTAGTCTTGGGTCATTTCTTAGTTTAAAAAACTTCTGCCATTCTCTGTTCAACTTAGGTTGCTGTCTAAGTAGATGCTGCAAACGAGAATCTGCATCACAATACATAGAACGAAACTTCCAAAATTTAAATAGCCGACCTTTGTGTCCCAGCCTCAAGCTACAGTAAAAAACAGGCCCTTTTGAAGAGAGTTTGATCAAGAATGCAATTGCTATAAAAAACGGAAGACCCAAAAGTAAAGCCGCTAAGCTAAACAGAATATCAAAAATACGCTTTCTCTTTTTAAAAGGAACAATTTCTAAAGGAGTTGCTAAATCTGATGAGATTCGATCTAAAGTCATTATTTACTCTTAATGAATCATTATTGATTTATATTATTAAGTATATAAGAAATTTTTGTCAAACTTAGCTTAAGAGAATCTTTATGGTTAAATTGTAAGTTCCATTATGATAAGATGTTCATTAGATCTTCATGTGGAAGATCATTTAAGATATTCACTAGGTCTTCGTTTGGGAGGTCATTTAATATAAAATTTATGAGTAATCGATCTTCTTCATTTAGATCATTTATTCGGGTTTTTTGGTTTGTCTAAGCAAAGTGAGTTATCAATATCAAGATCAAGTCGTGCTCTTTTTGATAATGCTCTTTTAGTTAGTTTCTTTAATTCTTCTTTGAATTTTTGGTCAATAGCCATGTAATTCGGATTTTCTAGTTCAGCAGCTTGCATTCTTCTATTTGATATAGCTTCATATTCTTCTTTGTAATTAACAGAAAGAGCTTCTTGCCACTTATCATTTCTACTAAGAAATTCATAATAAGCTTCTTTATTTTTGAGCTGGTTTTTAACAAAGGTTTTTGCTTCTTCTAAATCTTGGGGCTTCAATGCACTGCATGTAAAATAGAGCATCTCTTCAATATCTATAGGAATCTGCAAAGATTTTTTAAGTTTAACCAGGTACCCAAGATATACTTCAATTTCATCAAAAAGAGGTAAGGTTAGGATTTTATCACGAGCAATATTCTCTAACATGTCGATGGCCCATACTCCTTTAGTGAGAAAATCAGCTAAAGTCTGCATATCTTTAAGGTTGATCATTGCAAGTTTGTGAGTAATACCCAGGTGCAGCACAGATAGTGCTACTCTATCTCCGCAGGTTTCTGATGCATCCTGAATAATATTATAGAAGATCTCGCAGAATTCTTGGTTTGTATTAGCTAGGTTTAAATATTCTATAATTTTGTTAGCAAAAGCTTTCTGCAGATCCTTTTTTTGATAATCAGCAATATCAGATAATCGATGTAACCAAGAACATAACTCTGCTGTTTCCTTAAGATTAGAAAACTCTGAAGGGGTTTTATCAGCAATGTAATACAGTTCTGTTAAAGATTCTTTGATAGACTTTTCTTCATTTTCCTTTTTATCAATTATTGAGAAGCTAATACGAGGGCCTAGATAGTCAGGAGAATTAGTGATTTCATGCAATCTTAGTAGAACAGCTTCGGAGAGATAACATCCTATAAAATCAATGTCACAGGTATTTGGAAGATCCAGTATTTGCATAGGAATCCCAGATATAGGATTGTTGCTTAGGTTTAGGTTCGTTAGAGACCTTAAGTTACAGATAGCTTCAGGCAAAGCTTCTAAGTTATTTGACTCAAGATCTAGCTCTGCTAGCGATCTTAGGTTACAGATAGCTTCACAGGATGAAGTTACAAGCTGGTTATAACTAAGGTTTAGATTTACTAATAATGGTAGGTTAATAACTTCAGGCAAGGCTGCTATATTGTTGTCTTCGAAGTTTAACTGTTTTAGTGATGGTAAATTAGCAATAGTTTCAGGAAAGATTTCTAGATTATTAGATGCAAGATCTAGGGTTTCTAATGATACTTGACTAATGCTTTCAGGTAGGGTTATAAGCCGATTCTCAGAAAGGTCTAATGTGATTAATTTCTGTAAATTACCAATATTAAAAATGTCAGGTAAGGAGCTTATATCTAAACCGTTTAAATTTAAGAAGGTTTCTTCCTTATTAAAAACATCAAGGATTGTATTTTTGGCCAATATTCGATTGGTTTCTTGGGGGTTTTCTTTTATCCATTTGTCTAATAGGAATGTAAGTTCTATTTGGATTTGATTCTTTAAACGTTGAAAAACATTTCTAGATAATACGCTTAATTCTAAAAAATGCTCATTTAAATCTTTAGTTTCTGGTTTAAAGTTTTCATTAAACTTTTCTAAGTTAATAGAAATTTCTTTCTTGGGGCTAATTAATTCATTAATAGATTCTATTTTTTTATAGAGATTGCAATATGGAAGAACTTGATTAAAAGTTGGTTTTGGCAGTTGATTAACATAATTTACAATTTCTTGTAAATCTGTAATGTTTTCATTAGCTTTTTCATGTCTATAAAAAGCAAGCTTGTTTTTTTTAGGATTAAAGCAAACTTTAAATCCCTGCTGTATATAATTAGCTGAATTAAAAAATTTTTTAGATAAATGTAGCATGTGTTTTGATTTCAACAAGTAATAGTTTTGTTTAATTGTTCTGATATTTTAATCTAAATTTAATAAAAATTAAATTTATAAAATAAATTTAAAAAAAATGTTAAAAGCCATTAATTAATATTTTTTTAGAAATCAGGCCCATTCAATAGAGAAGTGCGACAAATAGATTAAAATTTAAAGTGGTCAGAGATGGCTGCAACTTCTATGGTGTTTTTAAGACAAAAAAATACCAAAGGAGGAGCAAATGCCCAAGGGCTACCATCATCTAACCA
>DASZIJ010000039.1:0-7576 GCA_035949155.1 Candidatus Rhabdochlamydia sp.
AAAATAATTCAATAATTGCTAGTTCATCCATTTTGAGCCTTTTTTGTTTTTGGATTTTTAGGGTAAAATCAAAAATACCATAAACGATAAAAGGCTCTTTTTCAATATGTTATGATAGCTCTTACGTTAAACTGGCGTTAATTTTAAGATGCTAAATAGTTTGCCAAGAGCTAATTTTTAATAACTGCTTTGGGATCTCAAGTAAAAAACGAGAAGGATTAGTAGTCAGATCTTTGCCCATTTTTTTTCTCTGGCGCGCCATGCTTAAGCAAAGATATTCTTTAGCGCGAGTCATAGCTACATACATCAACCTTCTTTCTTCTTCTAAGCCTGTTTCCAATAAGCTTTTTTCGTGAGGAATAATGTGGTCCTCTATTCCTACAAGAAAGCAAGCGGTGAATTCTAATCCCTTAGCACTATGGAATGTGATAAGATTAACGTGATCATCATCGGTTTTTTTTGTGGGGGTGAATTCTTGGCTTTGATCAAGAAGAGCTGTGGATAGGAAATCAGCAATGCTAGTTTCTTGTTGATTAAGACGTTTTTCTTCTTCATAGATGGTCATCATATCTACGCAATACATGACGTTCTCCCATCTAAAGTCGCGCATTTTTTCAGATTTGGCTTCATCTTCAATAGCTTTTTTATAATTGATGGTTTCAATAAGCCAGGTGAAAGCTTCAGAAAGAGATAGCTTAGAAAACTGATCTCTAGCGGTATTAATGAAGTTTGTAAAACAGCAAATGGCGTTAAGTGCTTTATGAGGAAGGTGTTGTTTGAGCTCAGAGGAGAGAGGAGATGCTATCTGCTCCAAAAGATCCCAAAGGGGAATATCGCTCCTGCGATTAAAATCGGTAAGTATTTTAAGTGTTTGATCAGAAATTCCTCTGCGAGGAGTATTAATAATGCGCAAAAGAGCTTCTTGATCAAGAATGTTTACAATCAGGCGTAGATAGGCGAGAAGGTCTTTAATTTCTGCTCTTTCATAAAATTCTGTTCCTCCAAATACCTGATAGGGAATGCCTCTTACCCAATGATCTTGTTTTTGCCATACAGCTTGCATAAGGGCTAATTCAAAAGGTCTTGCTAGTAGGTTAGAACGATAAAGGATGGCCATCTCTTTCCAAGGAATTTTTATCTCTCTTTTGAGTTTTATCATTCTTTGAATCACAGATTGAGCTTCTTCTAATTCTGTGGGAGCGTGAAATAAGTGGATCAGCTCTCCTTGTTTTACATTGCTCCATAGTTGCTTATTGTGACGTTTTTGGTTGTGGGCAATTATAGCATTGGCAGCTTGTAAAATAGTGGGTGTAGAGCGATAATTTTGTTCTAATTTGATGGTGGTTTTTGATTCAAAGCCTAAAATGTTTTTAATTTCGGCCCCGCGCCAGCCATAAATGGATTGATCATCATCTCCCACTACGCATAAATTATGATGATATGCAGAAAGCAGTTCAGCTAATCGGTACTGAATGGGATTAGTATCCTGGTATTCATCAATCATGATGTAGCGATATCTTTTTTGATAAGGCAGCATTTGTGTTTTATATTTTTCAAAAAGAGTAACTGAAAGGGACAAAAGCGAGTCAAAATCAACAGCATTGTATGCACATAGGCACGATTCTAAGCGTGTATACAAGTCCTGGCAAAATTGATCATGCCAAGTTACAGTTTCTAGATCAGCTGGATTTAATCCTTTATTTTTAATCTGAGCAATCTTTTGTAGGGCTTCTTCTAAAGAGGGGAGTTCTCCTTCATGTTCAAGTAGGTTTTTTGTCACTTGCAGAGCTATACGACGCACTTCTTTTTCTGTATAAAGGGTAAAGTTATTGGTGTATCCTAGATGGTGAATTTCTTTACGCAAAAGCTGCATGCAAAAGCTATGAAAGGTGCTTAAGCTAAGTTTTTTTGCAAGCCTTATGCCTACAATGCGAGAAACCCTTTCTCTCATTTCTTGAGCAGCTTTATTGGTAAAGGTTAATCCTAAAATGGCTTCAGGTTCAATTTTAAGGAATTGGAGCAGATAAGCAATTCGATAGGCCAACACACTTGTCTTTCCGCTGCCCGCACCAGCTAAAATCAGCACTCTACCCTCAGTAGCAACAACCGCTTGTCTTTGGTCTGAGTTAAGATGAGGAAAGGGTGACATTGCTATTGCTTTGTACAATTTTTTCTACAATACGCTTTAAGTCAATGAATACGATCTGCTTGGATATAACACTCAAGCGAGAGCAAGGGGAGATGTTTATTTCTAATCCAATGGGCAGATGGGCGCGCATTTCGCGAAAAACCTCTCTAACAACGCGTTTAAAACGATTGCGATCATGGGCTTTTCCAAACTTTTTAGAGACAGTGATACCCAATTTGGAATCAAGGCCTTTTGAATGTTGAAAGTCCACGGAAATCATTTCTCCAAAAATACGACGATTGCTTTTTGTCAAACGTCTAAAATGGGAGCTCTTTAAAATCCGTGCTGATTTAGGAAATCGCCAAGACTTATTACAAGGCAAGGCGCTTACGTCCGGCTCTTCGACGTCTATTAATAATCTTGCGACCATCCTTGGTTTTCATTCTTTTGCGAAAACCGCATGCGGCTCTTCTTTTCTTTTTACTAGGTTGGTATGTGCGTTTCATTTTTTTAATTCCTTATGCCATAAAAGATTCAAAACTTGTATGACAATATACATAAGAGAGTGCAAATTCCTCAAGCAGAATTCTTTTTAAATAAAAGATTTTATAAAAGAATTGCGCTTGCAACAAATCTAACAATTGCTTATAAGTTTACTAGAATTTTAGTTTTTTTCTCTCAGGTAAATCATGAAAGTAAAAGCCTCGATTAAAGCAGACCCTTCGAAAGGGGACAAGATTGTTCGTAGATGCGGACGCATTTATGTCATTAATAAAATGGATCCTAACCGCAAGCAGCGTCAAAAAGGCCCTGCTCGCAAGAAGTAAGAGTTATAAGGATATGGCAACAAAATCTTCAATAGCAAAGCAGAAAAGACGCGAAAAGCTAGTTAATTTAAAATGGAACAAGCGTCAAGAATTAAAAAAAATAATAATTGATATGGATAAAAGTGATGAAGAGCGTTTAGCTGCAAAAATCTCTTTAAATAAAATGCCTCGTAATTCCTCACCTGTTCGATTACGTAATCGCTGCCAATTTACAGGGAGAGCTCGTGGATATTTAAGGAGATTTAAAATGTCTCGTCTTTGCTTCCGTGAAATGGCTAATTTTGGATTAATTCCAGGAGTGGTTAAGGCTAGTTGGTAGTATTTTACAAACTACGCTTAAATTTTAGGCGTAGTTATTTGTAAAACTTCTTTAAACTTCTTCCAGTCTTCTAGATCTTCGTTCCATACGTAAAATTCTTCCTGTATTTTCTTATTTTCCCAGGCGTTAGTTAGAGCTTGAAAGCTAATAGGTCCAAACTGCTGCCCTGTTTCATTTAGGTAGTACCAAAGATATTCCCTCTGAGATAGATGAATGGGAATTAATTGTGGTTTATATACAGGCTCTGGAATTTTAAGATTTTTTTTACGTTGGAAAAGCACCATAATAAACGCCAAAGCGCAAAATAGCACCCCTGCAATATACCAGTTTCTTTGATTTAGACCTTTTTTTTGAGCAAAGCGCGCTGTAATCCATCCCCAAAAAAGACTAATTGTAATATAAAGTAGCAAGCTCATGATCCATCTAGTGATATTTTAGCTAAGTAAGGATAGCGAATTGGCTAAAATATAGCAAATTATTAAAAAATTTAATTGAAGTAAAGAAGATTAGCTGATTAATCTGCAGCTTGTTACAATGGGCTTTGAATATAAATTAAGGGTACAGCCTCATGCATAATCAATTAAAAGATATTGATAGTAAAGAATTGGATTTACCAGAAACCGTCTTTGTTCGTGATGTAGAGAGCAAAGTATTTCAATCAATTGTATGGCATTGTTTAACCAAGGTTAAAGATATAGAGCCTTTGGAAGGAAATCTTTTTGATAGTCTTTTGGGTAGAGAGATCTTAGAAGGTGTAAAAGGGATTCATGTTGAACAAGATCAAAAAAAACATTCAGTAAATATTCGAGTTGAGCTCAACATTTCTTATGGAGTTTCTATTCCGGAGAAAGCTGAAGAGATTCATATGAAGATTCTGGAGGACATCAGTAAGCTAACCGGTCTGCATGTGGGATCGATACACATCATATTTAAAAATTTAATTATACCTAGACTTAAAAAAGAACAAAAATTAGAAGATCTTTTGCAAGAGAGAGTAAAAACGGCACAGCCAGCTACTGATTCTGATTACTATGATGAGAGTTTTTAACATAAAAGGTCTATTTTGTATAATGCAATTGTTACTTACAAAGAGGTGTTTCTCTATTTTAGTCTGAGTGCTTTATTTGCTGGAGCGGCCTTAGGGATTATCATTTCTCTAATTGGTCGCTACTATAGATTTACAGCAGGCAAGGCAGATGTCTTTGTCCATATGTCCATTTTGTGCAGTTACGTTGAATGCTACTTCTATCAAGCATTTCCTTTCCAAAACCCAACAATAAAAATTTGCTTAAATAGACATAAGGAAATTACAGTTGTTCTTGATTTGCTTAAACGAATGGAGGACACTCAAATTTTTGAGCAAATTGAAAAGGATTTATCAGATCTTTTCTCTTGTTATCTAGGCTACCAGAGGCCTTTATTTCTAGAGATTATTTATTAATAGATTAAGGAATTTTAAAATGTATAAAGTCATGCTACACTTAGTTGCTCTTCTTTTTCCTTGCTTCATGTATTCTTTCTCCTTTCAGGATTTTGATTCTTATCAAGGCAGAGTTAGCAAGGAAGAAATAAAAAATAAATTAAAATACTTCATTAAAGCCAAAGAAACACAAGACTATTTTTTACTGACTGATGATGCTTTTATCTTATACGCTTCTTTAGAAGATAAACAGAAAGGTCAAGAAGAGTATCGTCTGACACTTGGCTCATCCGGCATTCTCCAAATCCCTAAGAAAAGCTTAGCTAATTGCAAAATTGCTATTGATCCGGGGCATTTTGGAGGTGAATACTCTCATTTAGAACAAAGATTTGTAGAAATTTGTCACGATAAAAATATTATTACCTTTAATGAAGGGGATTTAACTTTTCTAACAGCTCTTCATTTAAAAGAGCTTCTGGAAAAAGAAGGGGCAGAGGTTTTCTTAACAAGAACAAAAACAGGGGGAGGAGCACTCTCTCAAAATTTCTTTCAATTTCTACAAACACATCCAGATCTATGGTTAACGCCAAAAATACTAACACAGCTTTTTCGCGCTGTTTATAATGGAGTAGATTTATATGCTCGCGCAGAAAAAATTAATGCTTTTAAACCAGATGTCACAGTAATTATTCACTATAATGCGCATGATTCTGAAGGAGAAAAGTATACTTCCACTACAGATAAAAACTATAACATGGTATTTATTCCAGGATCTTTTGGTGAAGGAGAATTAAAAGAGAAAAAAGCTCGTTATGAATTCTTGCGTTTATTGGTTACTCCCGATTTTTCTCTATCTAAGCAATTTTCTAAGATAGTTCTAAAAAAATTCCATGAGCATCTTCAAATATCCTCTGTTATTCCATCGGACGGAGCTCGTTACTTAGAGACAGCAAGCATTGAAATAGAAAAAGGTGTTTATGCTCGTAATTTAGCTTTGACAAGGCTTATACATGGACCGCTTTGTTATGGAGAGTCTCTTGTGCAAAATAATCTAGAAGAAGCATTAAGACTTTCTCATTTAGATACAGAAATTCAAGGGCATCCTTGCTCTTCTCGTTTAAAAGAAGTTGCATTAGCCTATTTTCAGGCTATTCAAGAATTTTTTATGCATCAAGAGGAGATTTAGGAGCTTATATTAAAACAACTTGCTTTACCTGCATTTTATCGGCATAATTAAGATTTAACAAATGCCGATAAAATGCAGTTATTATGCCGATAAAATTTTTACCCAATTATACTATTACCCTAGTATCGTAAATAAACTGATGCGTATTGAATCCGCAAAGGAAAAGGTCTCATATCTTCCTTTGACTCCAATGGTATTGAGCTCTTTACGAGAAACAGCGCGTCTTTATACAACCCATTATTCTACTATGATTGAAGGGAATGTTCTTTCCCCAGATCAAATTCAGATTGTTTTAAAACATGAAGGGCATTTTCCAGGACGTGAGCGAGATGAAAGGGAAGTTAAAGGTTATTATGCAGCACTTGAAAAAGTGGAACAATCTGCAGCAGCAGGTCATCTTGTAACAGAAAAAATGATCCAAACTCTCCACGCTCTTGTTATGGCAGATGGTAGAATAAAGGCTACACCATATCGGGACTCTCAAAATGTGATTCGTGATGGCAGAACAAAGGCTATTGTCTATATGCCACCAGAAGCTAAGGATGTATCCAGTCTAATGCGTAGCATGGTTCTTTGGATTCGGGAAGCGCAAAATATCTCTTGCCCTATTGTTGCTGCTATTGCTCATTATCAGTTTGCTACCATTCATCCTTATTATGATGGTAATGGAAGGACAGCGAGATTATTGACAACTCTAATTTTGCATTTAGGTGGTTATGATTTAAAAGGCCTTTATTCATTAGAAGAGTATTATGCGCGCAATCTTGGAGCTTATTATGAAGCAATAAGCATTGGTGTGTCTCATAACTATTATAGGGGAAGAGCTGAAGCGGATATCACTAAATGGGTGGAATATTTCATAGAGGGTATGGCTGTTTCATTTGAAAATGTCTTAAAACGTATGGTTGATGCGCAAGGATTACCCGATCAAAGCAAGCTCATTCGCAAACTCGATCCACGGCAACGCAGAGCACTTGAGTTGTTCCAAGAATTTGAAACAGTTACCAGTCGACAAATTGGTGAGTTATTTGGTTTTAAGCCACGGACTAGTGCCCAGATTTGTGCTACCTGGGTAGAAAAGGGCTTTTTGGAAATGGTAGATAGCTCAAATAAAGGAAGGAAATACAAGCTTGCTAAGAAATATGAAGGCTTAAAATGAGAGATGCAAAAAAGAATGTTTAACTACGATTGAAGCAAAATGGATAGATTGCTAAAACCAGCTATTGTACAATGAATGGTAGATAGCATCAGTTCATTGAAGGAGACTTAAAACATGGCATTTTCCAGATATTTAGATCCAAAAAACGATATCGCCTTTAAGAAGATCTTTGGTTCAGAAAAGAATAAAGACATTCTCATCCATTTTTTAAATGACATCCTGGGTTCTTTTAAAAAGAACCCTATTGTAGATGTAGATTTTTTACCGACTATTTTAAACCCTGAGACCGAGATTCATAAACAAAGCATTGTTGATGTTTTATGCAAAGATAAAGATGGAGCAAAATACATCATTGAAATGCAGGTATCAGCGACTAAAGGATTTGAAAAACGCGCGCAGTATTATGCAGCTAAAGTTTATGGGGACCAAGCCAGAGTGGGAGAAGAGTATCATGATCTTAAAGAGATCATTTTTTTAGCTATTGCTGATTATGTCATTTTTCCTAATAAACCCCATTATAAATCAGATCATATAGTA
>DASZIJ010000040.1:0-28490 GCA_035949155.1 Candidatus Rhabdochlamydia sp.
ATCTTTGATTTCTTGTGTATCTAAATCAATTAAAGAATGTAAGATCTTCGCAAAGGCTTTACTTGTTTTTTTTTGATGAGCTAAGCCAGAAAGAAGAGCAATTTGTTCAGGGCGATATTCAATTCCATCTATGGGCATATAGATTTCTTGATCCCATTCGAGCAGATAGGTAATAGAAGAGAGATGGGCTATTTGTTTAGAAATCTTAATGAGTTTTTGATAGGAATGCATAGAATTATCCAGATTATTTGCTTAAGCTTAGATCAAAACTCTAAAAAGATGAAGCTAGATTTTTAGTTATTTGCTGTCTGCTTTTTATTGAATATGCGCACAAGACAAGAGCTTATATTATTAGCTAGCGGAGTACAGAAGGCAATGCTTAAAAAAAATAAAGTAATCCCACCACTGCCTACAATTACATCAGAGAGCCAATGAGCACCTGTAATTAATCTAGGCATACAGAGAAGAGCAGCATAGATCCAAGCTGCAATGGCAAAACGCCACCCAGCTAGATAGGAGAAGCTAGCAGCAAAAAGCAAGGCTGTTGTGGCATGGTCTCCTGGAAAACTTGTTTTAGATACGTCTTTGATTTTCATCCAAGGGATTTGCTGTGATAGCATTACGCTATTTTCAACCACCAAAGAAGGGCTAGGCCTTGGTATACAAATAAGATCACGAAAAAGCATTCGATTAACAAAGAAGAGGATAAAAGCGATATATAAGACGCAAAAAAGCAACTGTGCAACACGTGTTTTACGTAAAGAAGAAGGAGATCTTTGTATCCATATAGTGAAAAATACCAATATGCATAGGTCTTCTAACCAGTCTGCGTATTTGTGGTTTGCACAAGCCCAAAACATTTGCCAATAGTGATTATCTACTAGAGATTGATTGATCAGTTTAAAAAATGCAATATCTAGCTTTTGCCAATAGACAGCTGCCTCAGGCCATAATAAACTCGTTAGCAAAAGCACCAGAAGAGTTTGTAAAAGAAAAAGTGATTTGAATTTATAGGGCGTTATCATTGTACTCTCTTAAAGTATCTGTAAGAAAATAGACTAAAGCAAATGCAAAAGGGCGTAAGGATTGCATAAAAAGCAGAGATAGTTTCATTTTCACTTAAAATTACAGCCGCATCTAGTAAGGTAAAAAAAGCTATAAATCCAAATAGGGCTAAGGCATAGGTTAGAAAAATAGGGAAATAGCGTCCATGACTTATACAAAAAGGAGCAATTGCAAGAACTACCAATAAAGATAAAAGAGGCATGATAAGTTTCCATAGAAAATAAGAAAGAGCTATAGGATATTCATAAGGGCTCAATCTTTTTTGAGCCAAGTCTTTGAATAGGGTGCTCATTTTTTGATTCTCTAGAGAAAGGGGTGTTTTGTGGTTTTCTAGTTGCCTCTTAGAAAATAGGGTAAAAGGGTACTCTTCAAAAGACGCTACTTTTTCAAAATGCCCTTTACTGTTTCGCTTAAGTTGGTCTGCAAAAAAGCTTACTGGTTGTTTTAGATCATAGCACAGAGATTTCATGCGCCAAATTTCATCAGCGCTGCGAACCCAAAACACATCATTTAATAATTGTTTTTGAGGATCTTTAACTTGATAAATGAGTTTGGATTGGTCAGATAAATATAGCGTATAAAGGTGAGTGTCTTTAGAAGAGGGTTTCCAATGCTGCTCTTGGAATTGATCGACAAAAGTTAAGCTAGAAGGAAGTATCCATTCATTACTTATATAGTTAAAAAAAGCTAAAGCAATAGCTAGATAAAAGAAAGGGCGTAGAATGATTTTTAAAGATAAACCAGAAGCCCTCAGAGCTACTAATTCCCCCCTCATGTTTAGTGCAAATAATACCTTAATTGTAGTGATTAAGACAGCTAGTGGAGTCAATAAGTCAGCTCTTTTAATGAACTCAAATAGATAATATAAGAAGATATGAGAAAAAGAGATTCTTGTATCTTGCATAAAGTCTTGTATGTGTAGAGAATAGTCTATTAATGCATAAATGGAGTAAAAACAGCCTAAAAAAAGGAAGAAAAAACTCACTATTTCTCGAATTAGGTGGCGCTGCCAAATTTTTACATACATTTATTCAATCCCTTTAGAAATCAATTTTAGCTGCCTATAACTAGCCCAAGCTATTAAAGGGTGGGGGATAAGTAATAGACTAATAGCTAAGAGTGCGTTAGGATATACAGATTTAGCAATAATAAAACATAGCATAAAAGAAGCCGCTAAAGAAATGGCCCATAGTGCTTTTTTCTTGGATTGATTGCGTCCTATCTGCAAACCTAGGCAAGTGCCAATCAATGTAAAGGTAAATGCAGCGAAAGCAATGGAAATTCGTTTAGCTATTTCAATGAGTATTTTCTTAGACATTTTAGAATGTTTTTCTAAGCTCTCTTTTGCCAAAAGCATACGCAATGTTAAATAATCGTGATGAGATAACCAGTTAGTGTGTTGCATAAATTGACCGAGTTGAATAGCTTTTATTTTCATGTGATCTTGATTTTCAATCATAAGATGATCAAACCCATGCTCTTGTTTGGAATCAAAAGAAGAAATATAAGAGATTGTATTTCCTTCTAATTCTTCATCAACTAAAGAGAGGTTTTTGAAAGAAAACAAACTAAGACGATTATTAGAGCTGTTTTTAAGAGCAACAATCACATCCTCTGCTAACTTAGCTCCTCTTGAGACCTGCAAATCTATATACATATTTTTGAGTTTGACAGGACTTTGTTTTTGTAAAATAAATAGAGGGTTAGAGGTTACTGTTTCATAGATGAGCATCCTTGCTTTGCTGCGGCAAATAGGGGCTAATTCAAAAGCAATCATAGCATTGATCAAAACCAGTAGAAATCCTGAGGATAAAATAGGGGTTACCATTTTTTGTAGGCTGAGACCAATTGTGCGAAGAGCTGTAATTTCTTGATGATAACTGAGCTTTTGGAAGAGCAAAATGGAAGAGATCAGACAGGAAATGGGAATAGCAATCGGCAAAATATAGGGGATTTGATATAGAGAGAATAGAGCAATCTTGATAAAAGAAGCTCCAGATGTAATAAATCTAGCAATTTCTTGAAAACGAAGTACAAGTAATACACTAATAAATGCGCTTATACAAAGAAAGAAAACCTGGAAGTAATTGCGCAATAAATAGCGCCATAAAATGGGCATAAGAGTAAAATAATGGATTAAAAAGTCAAAATCATTCTAGGGGATTGCGAAATATTTCAAAAAGAGGAAAATGTTAAAGGTAAAAGATCCGTTGTTTAAAACGGTAAAAGATTTTCTAAAATCAAAAAATGTATCTAGCCAACCCGTTTTGATCGGTTATTCAGGGGGATGCGATTCTAAAGCCTTGCTTTACTTGAGCTTAGAATGTTCTTTATTATTTAAATTTCCCTTATATGTGGCTCACATTGATCATGGATGGCGAGAAGAGAGTGGTAAACAGGCTAAAGCTCTGCAAAAAGAAGTAGAAGGGTTGGGATTGCATTTTTATGTAAAAGTTTTACATTTTGAAGATTTTGAAAAAAAAAATCTAGAGCAACAGGGCAGAGAAAGAAGACTACACTTTTTTAAGGAACTTTATCAAAAGTTAGATTGTCAGGCCCTTTTATTAGCTCATCACGCAGAGGATCAAGCAGAGGTTGTTTTAAAAAGAATATGCGAAGGGGCTCATCTTACTTCACTTCGTGGGATGCAACTAGATATGAGATTAGAAGAAATGCGAATTTGGCGTCCTTTGCTCCCGGTTTCTAAAAAAACTCTTCGTAGTTGGTTGGAAAAAAGAGCTCTTATTCCTATAGAAGACCCTACAAATGAGGATACCCAGTTTTTAAGGGCAAGAATGCGCAAAGAGATCTTTCCAGAATTAAGTCGTCTTTTCGGTAAAGAAATCGCTGGGAATCTTTGTAAACTAGGAAGACAAGCACAAGAACTAGATAGCTATTTTTATCAAAAAAATCTTATCCTATTTACAACACAAAAAGAAGATGATAGCAAGGTAGAGTGGGATTTAAATCCCTTTCTACCTTTAGATAGAGTGGAGCTATATTATGCAGTTAAACAATGGCTGCGAGTACAGAAAGTACTATTACCTAGTTCTCTTATGGATATAATCATGGAATGTATAGTAAAAAACAAAACTAAGAAAGAGCTGAATTATAAACAAAAACTATTAAAAATTGATTCGAGAAGGCTTATTTTAATAAAAAATAGTATAAAAAAATAGCAATTTAATATTTATTATATAATTCTAAATCATTTAGATTCATATAATTCAAACAAAGTAGTTTGAAAAATAAAGAAAAAATAATTTTCTTTTTGCTAAGATGTGAAAAAACTCCATCTTGCAAGTTTTAGTGCTTAGAGTGGAATATGCTTGTTCTCAATGATTTGATTGTAAAACTAAAAGATAAAAACAGCTTTACTTTAATCGAGATTGAGTGGTTTAATCTTTTAATCCAAGAGAGTGTTTAAATACTATGAATAATGACAATTTAAAACCAGAATCTAGTCCTAAAAAAGGCTTGCCAGGGGGCTTTTTTATTCTGCTGTTAGCAGCCGTCTTGGTAATTTTGACCATTCAAAATTTACAAGATGATAAAGCTGCTAAAGTTTCTTTTAGTTATCAGGTAGAGCATCTTGTGAATTTGGATTTGATCCAGAAAGACGAGAGCCGTAAAGCAGCGTTAAACGATAATTTAGTCACCTTTACTGGAAGGTTTAAAGACAAACAAAGCGATGAAGCAAAAAGTCATTATCGCTATCTGGAACTTCTTTATTTAAACCATGAACTTAGCGGAAAGAAAGAGGAGCTTGCTTCTGGAATTGGTCAGTCAAAAAAATTAGTGGAAGAATCAGCGGAACTATTACTTCGCTTAAGTGGGCAACCTATCCCCAAAGAGGGATATATTGTCATAGACCCTATTTATAATACTCCCAATGAAAACCATAGCGTTGTTATTACATCTGTTTCCAACCAAGGATTGATAAGTCTTAATGATCTAGAAAAGACATTCCCTGTGCTCTCTCGAGAAGCAAATCCCACAGAAACCTCTACTTTTGGTAAAGATTTACTCACCTTAATTGAGAGATTTCGCTCTCCATCTCTTGGTATTGGTAGTGAGACGATGAAACAGCGGCTTAAAGAGCTTTATCAAGAAGTAAATCAGGCTTCTTCTTTAACTCTACAAGAGCAGATTTCCATTTATCGAAGTGCTCTTACTTCATTAGATCAATTAGTCTCAGATCTCAATCAAGAGCAACAAAATGTACGTTTATTACAATTAAGAAGTGTACGTAACTATAAGACTCAGTTAGAAGAATATGCGAGTGTGCTTTCTCTATTAGAGAAAAACGAGGCACAGTTTGAAAAGTCTAGGCAAAACGTTGCAAATGTCACTTGGTATTTTAATAACCAAGAGTTATCTACTCGAATGTTGGAAAAACAGGATCCTGAAATATATGCCCATTGGTTCTCCCAGGCTAAACAGGAATGGGATAACTTTGGAGTGAATAAGGGTGCTGCATTTAAGGCTCCGGATCAACCTCGTAATCTTGTATTGGAGAAGACTTTTAAAAGCGAAGAACCCTCTCCCAATTACTTTAGCTATATTTTAACGATTCTGCCAGTAGTGCTGGTTGTTGCTGTATTGTATTTTGTCTTTTCTCGTCAGATGAAAGGAGTAGGAACAAATGCCATGAATTTCGGTAAGTCACCTGCTCGTCTTTTAACTAAAGATAAGAATAAATTTACTTTTAAAGATGTAGCTGGTTGTGAAGAGGCTAAAGAAGAATTACAAGAGATTGTGGATTTCTTAAAGGAGCCCGGTAAATTTACCGCCTTAGGAGCACGTATTCCTAAAGGTGTTTTAATGGTGGGAGCTCCAGGAACAGGTAAAACTTTAATAGCTAAAGCTGTTGCAGGAGAAGCCGATCGCCCTTTTTTCTTCATCTCGGGTTCTGATTTTGTAGAAATGTTTGTCGGTGTGGGTGCAAGCCGGATTCGAGATCTCTTCGATCAAGCTAAAAAAAGCGCTCCTTGTATTATTTTTATCGATGAAATTGATGCTGTAGGGCGTCATCGTGGCTCTGGAATTGGAGGAGGGCATGATGAAAGAGAACAAACGCTCAATCAGCTCCTTGTCGAAATGGATGGATTTGATACCAACGAAGGGGTCATTTTAATTGCTGCAACCAATCGTCCTGATGTACTAGATAAAGCATTACTGCGCCCTGGTCGGTTTGATCGAAGGATTGTGATTGATCTTCCTGATATTAAAGGCAGATATGAAATTTTAAAAGTACATGCTCGTAAAATTAAATTGGATCCTACTGTGGATCTTATGAATATTGCTCGTAATACACCGGGCTCATCAGGTGCTGATCTAGCAAATATTTTGAATGAAGCAGCTTTGTTATCAGCACGTAAAGGTCGTTATGCGGTGACAGCGGCTGATGCTGCAGAAGCTTGTGATAAGGTGCGTTATGGGAAAGAGCGTAGAAGCTTGGAAATTTCTCAAAATGAAAAGAAAACCACAGCTTATCATGAAGCAGGACATACTGCAGTTGCTCTTTTTGTCAAACACTCAGACCCCGTAGATAAGGTTACCATTATTCCTAGAGGTTTATCTCTTGGTGCTACGCACTTTATGCCTAAGAAGAATAAACTGAGTTATTGGAAAAAAGAACTTCTTGATGAATTGGCTGTACTCATGGGAGGGCGTATTGCGGAAGAGATCTTTATTGGAGATATCTCAAGCGGTGCGCAGATGGATATTTCACAGGCTACAAAACTTGCCCGTCGTATGGTGTGTGCATGGGGAATGAATGAAAAATTAGGTGCTGTTGCCTATGACGAAGGATCTGACAATGGGCAGTATATAGGAATGCCTAACTACCATGAAAAGAGTTATTCTGAAGCAACAGCAGAAGCTATAGATGAAGAGGTGAAAAAGATTCTTCATGAGGCAAATGCAAAGGCAACACAAATTATTTCAGAGAAGCGAGATGGCCTGCAAAGGCTTGCAGAGGCTTTAGTGGAATATGAGACCGTAAGTGGCGAGGAAGCCCGTGCTCTCATTGATGGAACTTTTGATATCGAGAAAAAGAAACAAAGCCTAGAAGAAGAAAAACAGCAGAAAAAAGCGCCGCCACCCCCACAAGCATCCTCTGATCGAACCTTTCCGATTAGCGATACCCCTTCTTCTCAGCAGATTTAAATTCTCTTGAAGAGTTCTTTTAACAAGAGCTCTTCATTTTTACTTCTTTTAAGGTATACCAATAACATATGTAGCATTATCATTGCCTCCTTAAACCTGGAGGACCCAATGCTGCATTCTTTAGAGCTAGAGCTTATTCGTTTTATCCAACGATTTAGAAACTCTATATTCGATGAGTTTTTTACATGGTTGGACTTCTTTGATAGGCCTGCATTTTTCCTTATGCTTATTCCTACCATATGGCTTATATACGGCTCTAAAATAGGAGCTAGGTTATTTTATCTTTTGATGGCTAGTGCTTTTATCAATCGCGCTCTAAAACAGTTGTTTTTATCTCCTAGACCTTTTGACCTAGATCCAAATGTTGGGATTATCCATGTAGATGGCTATGGGTTTCCAAGTGGTGCTGCTCAAACCGTAATTCTTTTATCCGCTTTATTTTTAAGCTCAGGCAAGAATAATGGGAGATATTTTTTAGCTTTTAGTTATATTTTTCTGGTTTCTTTTTCTCGTGTTTATTTAGGGCTTCATTTCCCCAGTGACATCTTAGGAGGTTGGTTAGTAGGCTTGGCTCTTTGGATACTTTATAAACATGTCTGCCCCTTGCTTGAAAATCTGCGGCCAGTAATTCTTTTTCTAATTAGTCAACTTGTGATTATCCCAGTTTTTATTTTACAATATTTTATACATCCTATTTACATTTGTAACATGGGTATAGCAACAGGTTTATTAATTAGCTATTATTGCAAGTTACCTTGGCATTCTCCTTTAGGTTATAAGGAATATATTTTAAGAGCGGGTATAGGAATATTTGGAGCCTTTTTCTTTTTTGGATCAGCTACAATCCTCTCTATCTCCTATTCAAGAATCTATTTTTTTCTAGGGACTTTTCTGCTAGGATTATGGGTTAGTCTAGGAGCTCCTTTTATTTGTTCTAAAATTTTTCCAACTTCAGGAGAACTAAACAATGCGTAAAATCATTTATTTTTTGATGATCATTTGCTTAGTAACAGGGGCTGTTTTTTTGCTAAAAAAACCAGATCCTTTATCTAATGCTTATTGTGCTTTCTGTGATTCTACGGTTTTAACTAGGCAAGCTTTTTACGAAGATGGCCTTGTTCTTGCGCTATATACACATAAACCGATTTTACCAGGTCATTGTCTAATCATCCCTAAAAGACATGTAGAGAGATTTGAAGGATTATCTAAAGAAGAAGAGCTTCAAATGAGTGAGCTTATTAAAAAGGTAAACCAAGCAGCAATGAAGGTGTTTGGTACTTCTGCTTATCTTCTTCTTCAAAAAAATGGCCGTGAGGTGGGACAGGCAGTTCCTCATGTGCATTTTCATTATGTTCCGCGTAAGGCAGGAGATAGTTCGAGTTTGAAATTTATCCTAAAGATGTATTTAGCAGATCTTCGAGGGCCCATTAGTTCTGCAGAAATGCAAGAGATAGTAGGGAAAATGAAACAGGCTATGGAATAGTTTTAAGAAAAGATCTACCTAATAAAATCAAAGCTGTTGCTCAATTTATAAAATTGGGATTAACTTAAGCATCAATAATTTGTTTCTTTAAATCCTTGTTTAATGACTGTTGTTTACTTTAATCATAGTTCTCTATCCTTAAGCTCTTGCTCAATTTGCTCAATACTTGGCAAAGACCCTTTTAATTCATCAGGAAGAGATTCTATGATTTTCGCTTCATATTGTGATATACCGATGGGCTTATTGATATCGCGAAGCGCATATTCAGCAACTACTTTATTTTTTCCCTTGCAAAGCAAAAGTCCTATGGTGGATTTGTCATCCGGATGTCTCATTTTGTCGTCCACAGCAGAAAGATAGAAATTCATCTTCCCTACAAATTTTGGCTTGAAATCAGTTGCCTTCAGTCAACCACAATAAAACATCGAAGCTTATAATGGTAGAAGAGCAAATCAATATAAAAGTCTTGATCTCCTACTTCTAGATGGACCTGACGTCCTACAAAAGAAAAACCAGCTCCGAGTTCAAGTAAAAATCTTTGGACATGATCTAACAGCCCGGATTCCAACTCTCGTTCATCATGCTTATCCCTTAGAGTTAGGAAATCAAAGCAGTAGGGGTCCTTTAGAGTTTGATGAGCTAAATCGGATTGTGGTGATGGAAGAGTTGCCTGAAAATTAGTAATTGCCCTTCCTTCTCGCTTATGAAGGTCGCTGTCCAACCAATGGAGCAAAATATTGCGACTCCAACCATATTTAATTGTTTTATTGACATACCATAGTCTTTCTTCTAAAGATGTAAGCTTTTGAAGGAGAAGGATATTATGACCCCATGGAATTTGGGCAACAGGTTATTGCCCAATTGCAAAATCAGGATATTCCTTTGCAAAATGGACCATATATTTGAGGTTCCTAAAGGAAAAGCCCTGCATATTAGGGAAGCTACTTTTCAAGTCTTTGGACAGATTCTCTATTGTCTTAGCTCCCCAGCCATCGTTCTTCTGCTTCAAATGAATCTTCGATCCGATTTCCCAATAGAGTGCGATCAGCTCTCGGTTAACAGCCAAAGCAGCTTTAACTTGAGAGGATAGGATTTTGTCCTTAATCTCTTTTAGAAGGACACCATACTCTTTCGGAATAACTAGATCGGGTTTCTCTGCAACGCTTTGATGCATTTTTTCTCACCTTTAATAAAGTGCTCTGTGACAAAAATCTTTCTATGAATCATAAACAAGATAACACTAAAGATAGAAAAATCAAAACAGTTCGGCTCATCTAGTGCGTAATTTTTCATTACGCGCTCATTTTTTCGAGGATGACCTTTTGGTGGAGTGATCTCTACGAAAATTATGGTGTTTTTCAAATTTTGAAAAGCATCAATCCACTATGTTCGATTTTTACCATCATCTAGCAGATCTTCGAGGGCCCATTAGTTCTACAGAAATGCAAGAGATAGTAGGAAAAATGAAGCAGGCTATGAAGTAAATAAGAGGTATATTAATCGATAAGTTTTTTTGAATTAAATATTCACTAGATTATAATGGCTCTATTTATTCCAAATCTGGAGGAGCTTTTATGATGGTTGGTTCTTGCAAGACAGCTGTCTTGCAGTAAGTCTGTCTTCTTTTGAAAACTCCAAAGCTTGAAGCTACGACGGCATACTATACCGCAATTAATTCTCTTATATCTAAATCTCATGAAGGTCCTTCTTTACAGGGACGTAGGATCAATGTAGCGATTTTGCAATCTAATACAGCTCAGGCTGGATTTGCCTTTATGATAGGTAAAAAGAAGTAGATGAAATACAAGATCCTGACGATCGTCCCATTCATTTTTGTTCAGTAGACAGTGATCTTTTTACAGGATCAATACATGCATGAGAGATAGAAGGGTTTTTCTCATTGGAGATGCCGCGCATGTGTTTTTTCCAGCGGGAGGATATGGATTGAACTCAGCCATTGAAGATGCATTTTCGCTTGCTTGGCGCATAAAGTTAGTTTGGGAAAAAAAATTTTAGCAGTGCAATATTGGATGATTTTTCTAGAGAAAGAATTGCAAATTCAAGCGGATTCAAATCAAAAAAAGGCAGACTCTGAGAAAACAACCTCTTTTCTAGAGAAACTTGTTAAAGAAACGCAAGTTTATAACCAAGCTGAAAGCAATTCTTATTTTGTAAGGGTTGATGCGCTTTTCTCTGTAAATAGATTACAAGAAAAAAATGCTTGTTTAGTTCAGAAAAACGCTGGGTTTTCTTTATTAGTTAATACGACCTCAGAGGAGAACCTCACTGCTTTACATCAATTTTCAAAGCAAATGCAAGCAGGTTCAGGGCTCACTTTTCGGGTAATTCAACTTATAAATGAAGAAACTTGCTTAATACCTCATGAAACTCTGTGTTTGATTAGACCTGACAATTTTGCAAGGATTCTTCCGCTAAATCTGGATAATATTTATAAAAGCCTAGATGATTCTAATCATCTTTTAAAGACGCCAGAAGATTCAAGGAAAGCATCAATCTATTTTAACCTTGCTTGCATGTTAGAAAAAGAGTATGTCAAAGGATAAGAGAGGAGTTAATGGATAAAAAAGAAAAGGTTCCTTTAATTGGTTTAGGCACATGGGAGTTATCAGGTAAATCTTGTATTTCTACGGTAAAAATGGCTTTAGAATTAGGATATCGTCATATTGATACAGCATTGATTTATGAAAATCATCGAGATATTGCAAAAGCCATTCATGGATTTAATCGAGAAGAGTTATTCATTACCTCTAAATTTTTTCTAGATCAAAAAAGTGCGGAAGAAAGCTGTGATCTGGCTTTAGAAGAATTACATTTGGATTATTTGGATTTATTTCTGATTCATTGGCCTGATCGAGAAAAGCCCATGATAAAAGTTCTAAAAGAAATGGAAAAATTGAAAAGACAAGGTAGAATTCATCATATCGGAGTGAGTAATTTTACTATACATCATCTGCAAGACGCAATAGATAATGGTATTCAGATTGATTATAACCAAGTAGAGTTCCATCCTTATCTTTACCAAAAAGAGTTATGGCAATTTTGTCAAAACCATCAGATCGGTTTAATTGCTTATCGTCCTTTGGGTAAGGGAGAGCTTGTTCAAGAGGAAATATTTAAAAAGATAGGGGATAAGTACCAAAAAACACCGGCACAAATTATCTTGAAATGGCTGATTCAAAAAGAGGTAGCAGTGGTGGTTAAAGGTTCTTCTAAAAAGCACTTACAAGAAAACTTTCGTGTGTTTGATTTCTTTTTACATCCTGAAGATATGAAAAATATTAATGAATTAAATCGGAATCAACGGTTTTGTGAAACCGATTATTCCGATTTTAATTATTAAAAATGACCCTAGCCTCCGCGAGCTGCATCTTTGTAGGGGGTTGGAAGAGTTGCTTTATGGCTGAGCTTAACTTGGCCACGATCGTTAATGTCTAGGACTTTAACTTCAATGGTATCGCCTAGCTTTACTACGTCTTCTACATTTTGAACCCTATTATAAGAGAGCTCAGAAATGTGACAAAGGCATTCTCTACCATAAATTTCTACAAAAGCGCCAAAATTAACAATGGATACCACTTTTCCTTTATAAGTTTTTCCGATCTCTACATCAGTTGTTAGGTTATGAATCATCTCTTTTGCTCTGTTCATCGATTCACTATTGGTGGAGGCAATGCTAACACGACCGCTATCATCAATATCGATTTGTGCACCGGTTTCTTCAATAATGGCGCGGATTTGCTTTCCTGCTGGCCCAATTAATGTTCCTATTTTTGAAGGTTTAATCATGATGGTTTCAATACGAGGAGCGTAGGAGGAAAGATTTTCTTTAGATTTAGGGCATGCTTCAAGCATTTTGTGTAAAATATGAAGTCTTCCTTGTTTAGCTTGAGCTAGAGCTGCTTGCATAACCTCAATGGTAATTCCTTCTACTTTAATATCGAGTTGGAAAGCGGTTATTCCTTCTATATCTCCTGCAACTTTAAAATCCATATCTCCTAAAGCATCTTCCACTCCAAGAATATCGGAGAGAATAGCAAATCTTGTCTCTTCTAAGATTAGTCCCATAGCAATTCCTGCAATAGGTCTTTTGATCGGTACACCCGCATCCATTAAAGCTAGGCAACATCCACAAACAGATGCCATGGAAGAAGATCCATTGGATTCTGTGATATTTGATTCTAAGCGAATGACGTAAGGGAATACATCTATGGAAGGAATGGTCTTTACAAGCGAGCGCTCTGCTAATTTACCATGGCCGATTTCTCGTCTCCCAGGTGCGCCTAGGCGCCCTACTTCACCGACTGAAAAAGGAGGGAAGAAGTATTGTAGATAAAAGCGGTTGGAAAGCTCTCCATCTAAATTCTCAGAGCGTTGTGCCATATTTTCTCCGCCAAGCGTACAGACAGATAAGGATTGGGTTTCTCCTCTTGTAAATAAGGCACTGCCGTGTGTGCGCGGTAAAAAAGAAGGTTTAATATCAATAGCGCGAACTTGATCTGTTCTTCTACCGTCAGCACGTATGTTTTCATCTAAAATCATTTTACGTAGAAGTTCAGCTTGGATTTTTTTAAATGCACTTTTAATATCTACTTCTGTGTAAATCGGATCCTTATCAGAATATTGGGTGAGCATTTCTGTAAATAGCGCTTTAACGGTAGACTCTCTATCTGATTTTTCTTTAATCCTTAGCGCAGTATTTAAATGAATACTTGCTTTCTCGCGCATGTCATCAATTAAGTCTGTAGACAAGAACTTTAGCTCTCCAAGATTTTTGGGCTTGCCAATCTGTGTTTGCCATTTAACTAGAGTTTGACAAATGATTTTAATGGCAGCATGTCCTTTTTCTATAGCTACTAAAACCTGTTCTTCTGTAAGAAAATCGGCATATCCTTCGATCATTAAGATAGCTTCTTCTGTTCCAGCTAACATAAGGTCTAATTTAGAGGATTTTTGTTCTTCCACAGTTGGATTAATGATAAATTTTCCATCAATCATTCCAACACGTACAGCTCCAATGGGTTTAATTAAAGGAATATCAGAGATGACAAGCGCTGCTGAAGCTGCACAGATAGCTAAAGGATCAGGTGCATTTATGCCATCATAGGATAATACATAAGAGAGAACTTGGACTTCATTAAAATATCCCTTTTCAAACATGGGTCTTAGAGGTCTATCGATTAATCGACTCATAAGGATTTCTCTTTCTGTAGGGCGCCCTTCACGTTTAATAAAACCCCCTAAAGTTTTTCCTGAAGAAGAAAATTTTTCCTGATAATCTATACGTAAAGGAAGAAAATCTGTTTCTACAGAAGGTTTAGATCCCTGACAGGCAGTGCTTAACAAGACGGTTTCTCCGCAAGTTAAAAGAACTGCGCCATTTGCTTGGCGAGCCACTATACCTGTTTCAAACGTTATGGTTTTTCCTTCAATAGAGACAGTTATTTTCTGATGGTCAAATTGCATGAGATGTTATCTCCTTAAATAGTTTTTAGTTAGGCTACTTTAATTGGAGGATGAATTGACCATTTCTTAAGAAGAAAAACTCTTCCTAAGAGATGAGCATTTCATCGATTCGTCAACTAAAATATTACCCTGAAAATCTTAAGTAAAACTATAACAAGAAGAAAGATATGCAACAAGTCAAATGCAAAAGCTTTTAGGAGTAAAAAGGGAAAACCGCTAAGCGAAGAGTCCTAGCGGTTAGGGTACAAGCACTCAAGAATTTGCGATTTTAAGATTTTTTACCCAACTTTAATCGTTTGACTAAATTTTGGTATCGCTGAGTATCAGTAGAATTGAGATAGTCAAGAAGCTTACGCCTCTGTCCAACAAGCTTCATTAAGGTAAGTCTGGAGACAATATCCTTGGACTCACGCTTAAGATGCTCATTAATTTCTGCAATTCTTTCTGAAAGGATAGCAATTTGCACATCTGCCGATCCAGTATCTTTTTCATGCAATTGAAATTTCTTCGTGATCTCTTCTTTGGTACCTTTATCTAAAGACATTATAAAAAATCTCCCGTAAAGATTGAGAGTTAAAACAAATAGGCAAACTTTAAATTGTAAAGCATAGGCCCCATTATAACGCAAACCTTTAATGAGAGCAACAGAAAAGCCTTTTTATAGATGATTTTTGCCTTTTTAAAAAATTGCTTAACATGGTTTTAAAGTCGCATATTCCTCTGTATATAATAGTTCCAACTGGCAAGGTTACTTAAAAGAGCTTTTCTCCATAAATGTGAAAAAAATAACAGATCGGGTATGGGTGCATGTTGCTTTTAAGAAATTTTTACAGCTGGAGTTTTTATAGTAAAACCTTGATATTTGAGTTCTCTTAAATGTTTTATGCGACTTAAAAACTTAAGGTTTTTGTGAAAGACGATATTAAATTTATGCAAAAAGCGCTGATAGAGGCAAAAAAGGCCTATAGAAGACAAGAAGTTCCTGTAGGTGCTGTGCTTGTATTAAAAGACCAGATTATTGCGCGAGGCTACAACCAGACAGAAGGTAAATCAGATCCAACTCAGCATGCAGAAATAATTTGTTTACAGAAAGCCTCAAGAAAACTAAAAAATTGGCGTCTTTTGCAAACCACTCTTTACTCTACTTTAGAGCCTTGTCCTATGTGTGCTGGGGCCTTATTACAAGCTCGTATTGCTCGGCTTGTATGGGGGGCTCCTGATAAGCGCTGTGGAGCCAATGGAAGCTTTGTAAACTTATTTTCTTTAAAACACCCTTTTCATCAAATTAGAATAACCTCTGGTATACTGGAGCAAGAGTGTTCAGAAATTATGATTCATTTTTTTAAACAGAGGAGAGAGGAAAGGCATGGAAAGTGTTTTTGATGATTTAATTAGGATTCAAAAAAAAAGATTAATTGCCTGTGCGCAAAGAATTGTTCCTGGGGTTATCGAAGATGATCTATTGCAACCCAACGATTTCCCAAGTCTTGAACTACATCCTCATTTTCGATATGAAGAAGGTGTGCTTGAGGGGTTATTAACAGCTCGTATGGCCTACTTATCTTTAGCTCAGAGCTCTTAAATTCTTGTTTTTAAATGAAAAAGCGATTAAATTACATGATCAAAACCTATTTTTCTCTTAAGGAGTTATTATGAAAAAGAAAGGACACCCTCTCTATCAAGAAGTCTTATTTGTTGATTCTACAACAGGATTTTCCTTCGTTTGTGGTAGTACTTTGCAGACAAAGGAAAGACAAGTCTATGAGGGAAAGGAATATCCTGTGTATAGAGCCCCGATTACTTCTGCATCTCATCCATTTTTTACAAAAGACAAGAAATTGGTTGATTCCGAAGGAAGAGTGGGTAAGTTTGTTAACCGGTATGCTAAAAAAGTAAAGCCAAAACAAGAAGAAAATATAGAGGTTGTTGAGACTAAGATCAGCAAAAAGGTCAGCCCTAAAAAAACAAAAAAAACATAAAAGGTCATTAGGTAGCACATGCAAGAGCAGATGCGTAAGCTTCTTTTTCGGTTTGAACAAGTAGAAGAATTGCTGGCTCAAGCAGATGTGCTTTCTGATCAAAAGCGTTATCAAGAGCTTGCTCAGGAGCATTCTTATCTATCAGAGATAAAAGATAAATGGCTTCTTTGTGAAGATCTGCAAAGACAACTAGAAGAAAATCAAAGTTTGTTAAAAGAAGAGAAAGATCTTGCTTTTGCAGATTTCATTCGACAGGAAATAGTAGAATTAGAAAAAAAAATTACTGTTTCTACTTCTGATTTAAATCATTTATTGATCCCTCCTGATCCTCTTGATAGCCGTAATGTTATTTTAGAAATGCGAGCTGGTACAGGAGGCGATGAAGCAGCTATTTTTGTCGGAGACTGCGTTAGAATGTATAAACTATATGCAGATTCTAAAGGTTGGAAGCATGAACTTTTATCTTGTACTCCTTCTGAGATGGGTGGTTTTAAAGAATATTTTACGGTTCTTTCTGGTCATAATGTATACAGATGTTTGCAGTATGAGGCAGGAACACATCGCGTCCAAAGAGTTCCTAAAACCGAAGCGCAGGGACGAGTGCATACATCAGCGGTTACTGTTGCGATTTTAGTTGAACCAGATGAAAATGAAAAAATCATTTTAGATGAAAAAGATCTAAAAATTGATACATATCGAGCTTCAGGAGCTGGTGGTCAGCATGTAAATACCACAGATTCAGCTGTGCGCATTACGCATATTCCAACTGGACTTGTTACCTCTTGTCAAGAAGAGCGTAGTCAGCATAAAAATAAAGATAAAGCAAAGCGCCTCTTAGTTGCTAAGCTTGCAGAAAGAAAAAAACAGAAAGCAGAATCGGAAATGGCATCTCTTCGAGCTTCTCAAGTGGGGACAGGCGATCGCTCAGGAAGAATTCGTACATACAATTTTCCTCAAAATCGCGTAACGGATCACCGTATCGATTTAACTCTTTACAAGCTTAATTTGATTATGGAAGGGGATCTTGATGAGATTATTAATGCTTTAATTGCTTATTTTTATCAGAAAAAACTCGAGAGTGTTGGAAATCAATTTTCATGAGATCTTTAGGCGAAGTTCTGCAAATAGCCACACAATTTTTACAACAAAAAGAAATTGTGCAAGCCAGACGCTGTGCAGAAGATCTTTTAGCTTTTGCATTAAAAAAATCTCGACTAGATCTTTATTTGCAGTTTGATTTGCCCTTGGAAGAAAAAGAACTGGATCATTTTCGTTCCTTGATTAAGCGCCTATCTTTAAAAGAGCCTATAGAATATATTTTAGGTGAGGTTGAGTTTTATAACTGTCTTTTTTCTTTGAATCCTTTTGTTTTGATTCCTCGCCCAGAAACAGAAATCTTGTTAGATCGTATTTGCCGAAAAATCGAAAAGGAAGAAAAAAAACCGCAAAGCGCCTGGGATATTTGTACAGGATCTGGTTGTTTAGGCATTGGCCTAAAAAAAAGATTTTCTTTTATAGATGTAACCCTTTCTGATCTCTGTCCCAATGCTTTACAGCTGGCTTTTTTTAATGCCAAGCAAAACCAAGTAGAAGTAGAGGTTTTACTAGGGGATTTACTACAGCCCTTTGAAGGGAAAAAAGCAGACCTTGTCATTTGTAATCCTCCTTACGTTTCTTTATCTGAATATGACGCATTGGATCTTAGCGTAAAAGGATTTGAACCAAAACAAGCTCTTGTAGCAGAAGAGAATGGATTGATTTTTTATCGCCTTTTGAGTCAGCAATTACCCCAATTTTTACATAAAGGAGCAAAGGTTTATTTAGAAATAGGGTCTACACAGGGTCAAAAAATAAAAGAGTTATTTGACTGTTCCTATTGGACACAGGTTTTTATAGAAAAAGACTTGAGTGGTCATGACCGTTTCTTTTTCCTTGAATTTGAATCTTAATCCGCTTATCCTAAAAGGCAGTATTTTTTTGTTGTAGTGGTATAGGATATGTTTGATTCGCTAACCCAAAAGTTTCAAGGGATTATTACTTCTCTAAAAGGAAAAAAAACCTTAACAGAAGATAATATAACCGATGCCGTAAGACAGGTGAGAATGGCTCTTTTGGATGCAGATGTAAATTACTCTGTTGCAGGAAGTTTTGTTAAAAGGATCCAAGAAAAAGCTCTTGGAAAAGATATACTCAAAGCGGTCTCTGCTAGTGAGCAATTTATTAAGCTTGTACACGACGAGCTTGTTTTGTTTATGGGACAGCAAGAAAATCCGATTGTATTGCAAGAGAAACTAACAGTTATTATGTTATGTGGGCTTCAGGGGTCTGGTAAAACAACACAGTGTGCAAAATTAGCTTATTACCTAAAGAAAAAATATACCAATAGGAAAGTGCTTTTAGCAGCCTGTGATTTGCAAAGACCAGCTGCGGTGGAGCAGCTTAAAAAACTTGCAACTGTAATAGAAGTGCCGGTTATTACTTTAAGTCAAGAAATAGATCCTATTAAAGTAGCAAAGTCTGCAAAAGAAAAAGCTGTTTCAGAAGGGTTTGATGTTCTAATTATTGATACAGCGGGGAGATTGCATATCGATGAAGAATTAATGCAGCAGCTTATAGAAATTAAGCAAACCGTTAAACCACAAGAAATACTTTTTGTAGCAAGTGCAGCTACTGGGCAAGATGCTGTGAAAACAGCTGTAGAGTTTGATAAGCACGTACAGATTACTGGAACTATTTTAACTATGTTAGATGGTAGTTCGCGAGCAGGGGCTGCTATTTCCATCCAAGAGGTAACGAAAAAACCTTTAAAATTTGAAGGGATTGGAGAAAAAGTTAGCGATCTACAGCTCTTTAATCCTCATTCTATGGCAGATCGAATCTTGGGGATGGGGGATGTAATTAATTTTGTACGTAGAGCTGAAGAGGTCACAAGCAAAGAAGAAGCAGAAGCTCTAGAAAAAAAGATGTTAAAAGGCTCTTTTACTTATGCGGATCTTTTAAAGCAAATGAAGCTGATTAATAGTATGGGCCCTCTTAAGAGCTTATTAAAAATGTTTCCAGGTGGGGCAGATCTTGCAAATATGGATTTTGATGAAAAAGAATTTCTTCGTCGATCTGCGATTATTTCTTCTATGACAGAAAAAGAACGTTTAGAAAAAGTGGAATTAGTACCTAGTCGTAGAAGAAGAATTGCGGACGGGAGTGGAAATTCTATCGATGAAGTGAACCGCATGATTAAAGAGCATAAAAGATTGAAACAGATCTTTAAAGACATGCCAAACTTACAACAAAAAATGGCAAAAAATAAAATCCCATCTCCTTTTAAAGGGTGGAAGTTTTAAAGAATAAAGAGGAATCTTATGGCATTAAAAATTCGTTTCAGACAACAAGGATCTGCAAATAGGCGAACATATCGTCTAGTGTTAACAGATGGAAGAGAAAGACGCGATGGTAAATATATTGAGAAATTTGGTTGGTATGACCCTTCCAAAACAACAAATGACTGTCTATTAGATGAGACAGCAATTAAGAATTGGATCGATCAGGGCGCACAGCTCACTCATCGTGCAGAAGCTTTAATTGCTCGCGCTCTTCCTGAGCTCATGCGAGAAATTCGTTTAAAAGAACAAAACCGCCTTGTTAAACAAGCTAAGAAAAGAAGAGCTAGAAAAAAACAACCTATAGCTGCTGCTTAGAATTTTCTTATTATGCAGATTGATATTCTCTCTCTTTTTCCTGAGTACTTTGAAGGGCCTTTTAAAGTAAGCATTTTGAAAAAAGCTCAGGAAAGAGGGCTTATAAATATCGACCTCATAAATATTCGCGATTTTGGTGAAGGTAGGTGGAAAAAAGTAGATGATCGTCCTTATGGTGGCGGTCCTGGGATGGTTCTAATGCCAGGACCTGTAACTAAGGCGATTCGTAGTGTAAAAAGAGAAAACACTCATGTGATTTATCTCTCTCCCCAAGGGAAATTATTAGATGTAAAAACCTGTCAAAGGTTAGCTGTGTATCCTCACTTGGTATGTATCTGTGGGCATTATGAAGGGATTGATCAGAGAGTGATTGAAATGCAAGTAGATGAGGAGATTAGCATTGGAAATTATATTCTTACCAATGGTTGCTTAGCGTCTATTGTCCTTATAGACGCAGTTGCACGATTTATTCCTGGTGTTTTGGGAAATGAAGATTCTTTGTTAGATGAATCATTCCAAGAAAAGGGGGTTTGCGAAGGACCGTGTTATACAAGACCTGAGGTATTTGAAGGAAAATATGTGCCTAAAGTTCTTTTGAGTGGTAACCACGCTGAAGCTCGAAAATGGAAGGAAAAGGCAAGAAAGAAACAAGATTGTGCTCTAGGCGGATAAGTAATAATTATTTAGTTGAAAAGGAAATACAATGATTCAAGATATGTTAATACAGTCAATTGATGAAGATCAATTAAAAACAGATCTTCCTGTGTTTTGTGTAGGTGATACAGTTCGTGTGCACCAACGTATTATAGAGGGAGAGAAGGAAAGGATTCAAGTATTTGAAGGAATTGTAATAGCTCGTAAGGGAGCTGGTCTTTCAGAAACATTCACTCTTTACCGATATTCTTCAAGTGGAATTGAAAGAGTATTTCTCTTGCATAGTCCGCGAATCAATAAAATTGAAGTGATGAAAAAAGGTAGTGTACGTAGAGCGAAGTTATATAACTTCCGCGGCAAATCGGGTAAGGCGATAAAAGTAAAAGAACGGATATATAAAGCTCCATCTAAAAGCTAAAGGCTTTCCTTTATGCTTCTTCAAAGCGAATATAATCGACTTGAGAGAATAACACAGTATGAGCGTGCTTTATATAAACAAGGGTACGCTCGGCTTGCAGGGATTGATGAAGCGGGAAGAGGTCCTCTAGCAGGACCCGTTGTAGCTGCTGCTTGCGTTTTACCTAAAGGCATTCTTATTTGCGGAGTCGATGATAGTAAAAAACTAACAGCTGCTGAAAGATCTGCTATTTTTACCGCACTTACCAAGCTCGATGGTATTGATTATGCAATGGGAATAGTTTCATCAGAGATCATTGATCGCATAAATATTCTTCAGGCTACATTTGAAGCAATGAGAATTGCGCTAGCTGGTTTAAAAACTTCCGCTGATTATCTTTTAGTTGATGGGAATCAGTTTATACCTAAAGTTCTAACCCCCGGCAGAGCAATTATTAAAGGGGATGCTAGCTCACAGTCCATCGCAGCAGCTTCTATTCTAGCAAAAAAAACGCGAGATGACCTCATGCAAGATTACCATAAGCAATGGCCTGAATATGGATTCTCGCAGCATAAAGGGTATCCAACAAAAAAACACTTAGAAGCTCTTGAGCATTTTGGGCCTTGTCCTATCCATCGTTTGAGCTTTGCTCCGCTAAAAATCCAAACATAGTTGCTTTCTATCAAAGAATTTTACATAATAATGTTCCATGATTAAGAGTATGACGGCTTATAGCCGATGCAGCAAAACCACTTCTAATGGGAGCTATACATTAGAGCTTCATTCAGTCAATCGCAAAATCATTGATTTTGCCATATACTTGCCCAAAGATTTTTTGCAATTTGATATAGATTTACGTAAATGGTTAGCTCAAGAGCTAGAGCGTGGGCAAATTACTGTACGTCTTTTAATGCAACAAAACAATATAAAGGCAGATAGTAATTATCTTTTGCAACTAAAAGAAACTAAGGAAAAATGGGAAAACATTTCTCATGAATTAGGCTATGATTCAAAAACCATTGATTTTTCTTTTGTGGTTTCTCATTTTTCCCCACCTATTTACTTAAATCAAGCAGAAGAAGAGAAGATTAAAACGTTTTTATTTGAGCTGACTCAAGAGGGTTTAAAGCAACTGTTAAAAATGAAGTGTAAAGAGGGAGAAGCCATTCAGATTGACTTGCAAAACCGACTTAAAAGCATAGAAGGGGCTTTACAAAAAATTCATCAAAAAAAAGAGCTTCCTGTAGATAGATATCGTAAGAGAATTTTGAGGGTTTTGGAAGCTTATCAGGCAAATTCTCCCGATTTAGTAGAAAAAGCAGGCAGAGAAGTGGCTATTTTTGCTGAAAAAATGGATATTGCAGAAGAACTTATGCGTTTAGAGACCCATATCGTTCACTTTCATAATTATTTAGTCTCTTCAGAGAAAGCGGTTGGTAAGATACTAGAATTTTTGATACAGGAAATGCAAAGAGAGATTAATACTTTGGGTAGTAAAGCGAGCGATAGTGAAATTATACCTTTAGTAATTTATATAAAAAGTGAGTTAGAAAAAATGAAAGAACAAATTCAAAACATTGAATAGTATGTCACAGTCTGTGTTATCCAATTTTTTAACCGGGCTTGTATTTGTTTTAAGCGCTCCAGCTGGGACAGGGAAGACTACTCTTGTACGGATGCTATCTAAGGACTTTGACTCTATTGTAGAAAGTATTTCTTATACAACACGCCCTCCTCGCTCTAATGAGATAGATGGAAAGGATTATTTTTTTATTTCTGAAAAAGAGTTTGCATCTAAAATAAAAGAGGGAGATTTTCTTGAATATGCAAAAGTCTTCGGGTATAATTACGGCACTTCCTGTGAATATGTAAATTCTCAGCAGAAAAGAGGTAAGCACGTCTTTTTAGTGATTGATACACAAGGGGCTATACAGCTAAAAGAAAAGAATTTTGCTGCGATTTACATTTTCCTAAGTCCTCCTTCACTTGAAGTGCTTGAATCTAGACTCTTAAAGCGTAAGACAGAAAATAAAAAAACTCTAGCTCGAAGGTTGTCCTGGGCAGAGCAAGAATTAAAAAAAATTAGTTATTATGACTACCATATTGTAAATGATTCCTTGAAGCATGCTTATACTGTTTTACGCAGTATTATCATTGCAGAGGAACATCGTATACGCTAACTTTCAACTTAAGGTTTTTTATGCCACTGCTGTCTAAACATCCTCTTACAAATGAGTATTTACGAGGATTATTTAAAAGTAATTTTGAATTAGCTAATCAAGTCATTGAATTGGCTCGTTTTTATATCCGTTCTGGTAGGGAAGTTAATTTAACAAAGTTACTTGATGAGATTAAACGTAACCCTCAAAAGGACTATATTGAAATATTAAGACAACTAGAGTCTGAAGAATAATTGCAATTTCATGTCTAAAAAAATTTTGATTACCTCAGCGCTACCCTATGCGAATGGACCCTTGCACTTTGGTCATATTGCAGGGGCTTATCTTCCTGCTGATTGCTATGCCAGATTTATGCGTCTTTGTGGTCATGATGTTCTCTATGTTTGTGGATCAGATGAGTATGGAATTGCAATCACCTTAAGTGCAGAGCTAGCTAAACGTAGCCCTCAAGAACATGTGAATTTATTTCATGCGATCAATCAGCGTTTATTTGCTCAGTTAAATTTTTCCTTTGATCATTATTCCCGTACGACTTGGCCAAAACACAAAGAAACCACCCAGCAATTTTTCTTAGATTTATTGCACAATGGCTATATTGAAGAAAAAACCACCAATCAACTTTATTCAGAAAAAGAGGGTAAATTTCTAGCAGATCGCTACGTAATGGGAACTTGTCCTAAATGTCAGTTTTCTCAAGCAAGAGGAGATGAGTGTCAAAGATGTGGTTCAAGTTATGAAGCAACAGATCTTATACAGCCGGTTTCTAAGATTTCAGGCTTGCCTCTTGTGTTAAAACCTACTACTCATTGGTTTTTGCGCTTTGATCTTTTTAAGCAAAAATTATCTGATTGGCTCATTTCCAAGGATTGGAAACCCAATGTTTTGCATTTTGCAAGTTCTTATGTAGAAGACTTAAAAGAGCGCTCCATCACTCGTGATATGGATTGGGGAGTACCGGTTCCTTTACCTAATGCTCAAGGGAAAGTGTTTTATGTTTGGTTTGACGCCCCCATTGGCTATATTTCAGCTACTAAAGAATGGGCAGAGAATCAAGGAAAACCTGAGGAATGGAAAAAATATTGGTTTGATCCTACAACAAAACTTGTACAATTCATTGGCAAAGATAATATTCCCTTTCATGCTTTATTTTTTCCTGCAATGATTATGGGACAAAACCAACCTTATAAACTTGTCGATGAACTTCCTGCCAATGAGTTTTATAATTTGGAAGGGAAGCCATTTAGTAAGTCAGATGGTTGGTATATTGACTTTGAGTCCTTTTTTTCCTCTTTTTCAGCAGATCAGATTCGTTATACAATTGCTGCAAATGCACCAGAGACCCAAGATAGCGAATTTACTTGGAAAGATTTCCAAATGCGCTGCAATGTAGAGCTTTTGGGTAAATATGGAAATCTAGTAAATAGAGTGCTTGTATTTACTAAAGAGAAACTTTCTGCTAAAGCTCCCCCTAGATTAGAGCTGACGGAAGAAGATCAATTATTTTTGGATAGGATCAAAAATATAGTTGGTCAAGCAGAAGCAGCTTATGCCTCTTTTCATTTAAGAAAGGCCTCACAGCTTATTATGGAATTGGCACAAGCAGGCAACGCTTACTTTGACTTGAAAAAACCTTGGATTTTAGCTCGCAATCAATCTACTTTTTCACAAATGCAGACAACCATTTCTTGTTGTCTTGAGTGCCTTAAAGCCTTAGCGCTCATTTCTTGTCCCATTATTCCCCAAAGTGCACAAAAGATTTTCTCGATGCTTGGATTTAAAGATTCCTTAGAAAAAGCCAATTGGTATCAGGTTTTAGAATCAGCTATTGTTGTAGGTACAGTTTTACCCGAACCTAAGATTTTATTTAATAAAATAGAGGATGAAACCATTGTGGAACAGCAGAAAAAACTTTATTCTCATGCTCTAGAAAAAAAGAATGTAGAGGTTTCTATTGATGATGTGCGCAAATTAGATTTACGAGTAGCGCAGATCATAGCCGTAGAAAGGGTTCCTAAATCTAAGAAACTGTTAAAGCTTTTCTTAGATTTAGGAACGGAAAAAAGACAAATTGTTTCTGGCATTGGTGAAAAAATAACCGATTTAACCTCTTTAATCGATAAAAAAATAGTGATCATTGCCAATCTAAAGCCCACTAAAATCATGGGGATTGAAAGCCAAGGGATGTTATTTGCTGCAGATGCAGAGCAAGGCCCCGAGCCTTTAGAAGTATCTTTAGCTGCTATCGGTGCAAAAATTAGCTAGTTTATAACCTCAGTGGTTTAGATAAAAAAGCCGGTAGTTTTTGGATATGAAGCATTAAAAAAAATTGACTGAAAAATATTTATATACCAATCTTTTCCTTCCATAAGAAAATAGAACCTAAGGAGGCTACACATGTTGAACCCAATAAAAGCATTTAGCGATATGAATTCTACTATTCAAAGAATTACAGGGTATTCTTTTTCTCTTTCTCACATTCCCCAAAATATAAACAAAGTAGCTCTTCCAGCTATTGCTTTAGCAGCTGGGATGTATGCAGCTGCAAATGCGGAAGGTCTTCCAAGTCAGTGTTACTGTAGTTATGACGACTGCATAGCTCTTTGCTCAGAAGGTGTTCTTCAACTTCAAAATAAGGATTTTTTTCATGAACTTGGCAAATGTGTGCGAATTTGTGTAACCCAATTTCCTTAAAATTGCATATGCCTAGGAAAAACGTGCTTAACATTCTTCTTTTTAAAGAAGTATGTAAGGTGAATCAGTATTTAAATATTTTGCAAAACAAATCGTTGCATGGCTTGTTTTAAGCCCGTATGGCGCTTTAGGACATCTTCATTTTTTATGGCAATAGCTAATGCTTTTTTTGTGCCTACAAAAATCACCCGTTTCCTACCACGAGTAAGGCCTGTATATAATAAGTTGCGATAAAGCATTTTAAAATGAGATGTGTGTACAGGAATAATTACACAAGGGCATTCACTACCTTGATATTTGTGGATAGATACTGCATAAGCTAAGATCAGCTCATCAATTTCTGTAAAATCATAAGAGATGACTTTCAAGTCAAAGACCACTTTAAGCGTTTGTTCCGTAAGATCCATCTCTGTAATTTTCCCTACGTCTCCATTATAAACCTCTTTTTCGTAGTTATTGCGGATTTGCATGACTTTATCTCCTACTTGAAAGGAGCGTCCCATACGATGTAGAGCTGTAGGAGAGGGGTTGAGTTTTTGTTGTAGAACAACATTTAGATTTTCACTGCCAATGAGACCTCTTTTCATAGGGGACAACACTTGAATATCATCAAAACGATGAAAGCGATATACTTTAGGTAATTGGTTTACAATCAGATTTACAATAGTATCAATGACCTCTTGTGGATCTTCTTTTTCTATAAATTGAAAATCGCTGCGTGGATGATAGGAAACATCAGGAAATTGTCCCTGATTGATCCTATGTGCATTAGTGACAATTAAAGACCCTGCTGCTTGACGAAAGATCTTTTTTAACTCTGTTACAGAGAGCCTTTCTGAAGCAATTAGATCTTTAAGTACATTTCCTGGACCAACACTGGGTAATTGATCGATATCTCCAATAAGAATGATCCTTGCATCATCAGGAACCGCTTTGAGCAAGTTATACATGAGTTGAGTATCTATCATGCTTGCTTCATCAATAATCAGCAAATCAGAGCAAATAGGATTTTCTTTATTGCGTTTGAATTTTCCTATTTTAAAATCCATTTCCAAAAGACTATGAATAGTCGATGCTTTTTTTCCAGTAATTTCACTCATTCTTTTAGCAGCTCTTCCTGTAGGAGCTGCTAAAACAATCTGATTTGCAATCCTCTCAGTGATTGTTAATATCGCTTTAGTAATGGTGCTTTTTCCTGTTCCTGGACCGCCTGTTATAATGAGAGCCTTTGCTTTAAGCCCACAAGCTACTGCTGTTAGTTGTTCTTCTGCTAAATCGATTAAGAGTTTTTGTTGGACCCAGGTTAGGGCTTTATCTAGCTGTACTTCACGTATTCGACAAGGGTTCTGTGTTAAACGCATCATTTCTCGAGCGATTCCTATTTCCATTAAAAAAAGAGGCTTTATCCATACCATCTGTTCTTCTTTAACAATTTCTTCTAACTGGATTAGAAAAGAAATGCCTTCTGTAATGAGATCTTTAGAAACCTCTAGTTTTTCTTCTACTTTAGGAGCCAAATCCTGGATGGGATAGCATACATGTCCCTCTTGGCTTAGTTCCCATAGAGTGTGCTCAATCCCTGCACAAATTCGCTCTTTAGCATCTTTTGCAATTCCTAATCCTTGCGCGATTAAATCCGCTGTTTTAAAGCCAACTCCGTGAATATCTTTAGCTAAACGAAAGGGGTTAGAGCGTACTTTTTCAATGCTTTGAGCGCCGTACATTCTAAAAATTTTTTGTGCAAAAGAAGGGCTAACATTATGACCCCTTAGAAAAATCATTACATCTCTAATGGCTTGTTGTTCATGCCAACAAGTTTTAATCTTTTCGACCCTTTTCTCACCAATGCCAGTTACTTCTAATAAGCGATCGGGCCTTTGATCAATCACATCTAGTGTATTTAATCCAAAGAGTTTGACTATGCGCTCTGCATAGATAGGACCAATTCCTTTAATCATCCCTGATTCTAAATATTTTTGAATCCCTATTAAATCTGAAGGGGCTTGTGATTCAAAAGCCTTTACTTCAAACTGCTGTCCATGTTCGGGATGAATACGCCAAAGACCTTTACAGCGAATGGTTTCCCCTGGCTGGACAGAGGGCATGATCCCTACAATGCAAGTTAGTTCTTTTTTTTTAGGTTCCTTCAAGCGAGCTACAGTGAACCCTTTTTCTTCTTCTGCAAAAACAATCGTGTCGATAAAGCCGTAGATCTCTTCCATGGTCACTCCCAAAAAAGATTAAGTTTACATTTTTTTATCAGAAACGCAAAGCTATTATTGCTCTAAAATACAACTCTTTATAAAATGGTCCTTCTGTTCCGGGTTAGCTCAGCGGTAGAGCAGTAGACTGTTAATCTATTGGTCGCAAGTTCGAATCTTGCACCCGGAGATCTTTCTTTTACATTTTGATGTTTTTGAATATGATGAAATAAAAAATATAAGAAAGTTATTCATAAACTTTGTTATTACAATAAAATTATTTTTTCAGAGTAAATACTGCAAATGGGTCTTTTTCAGAGGTAGCTATTCGTTGAAGAATACCAGATCCTATACTCAATTGCATTAGAAAAAAGACCTTACAGATAACCAATTCCTTGAAACTTTCTTATAGATTCTGCTAAAATCCTTGCTCATATGCAGCCTACAAAACACTTTTTAACACAAAATGAAAAAGATATCCTAAAAGCTC